>WFTL01000092.1 GCA_015485495.1 Planctomycetaceae bacterium | reverse complement strand
GCCGGCCGGGGGACAGTGGTTCGGCGGACCACCTGACGCGGCTGGCCGACGATGGCTGTCACAACCGTTTTCCCGCATCCGCATCCGGATCCGACTGTCGGTTCGGCGGGAGCATCCGATTCGTTCCGGGGGGCCTTCGAGGGTCGGGGAGTGTCTGACGTTCCGCAGCAGGAACCGGACGATGACCGGCAGCACGACCGGGGCGATTCGTCTGAATTCCGGTCGCGGGGAGCAGGATTCCGAAACGGAGCACAGCACGACTGTTCGACGTTCTTTTCCGGTTCGCCGGTTTCACCGGAGGCATCGGCCGGCAGAGCACAGCAGCAGGCGGCCTGACCGCGGCCGGCGCCCGCGCATCCGCAGTCTTTTGTCGGTCGGCAGACCATTCCGTCCGGAGTCAGACAGGTCCCGATCAGCGTCAGGATCTGAACGACGGCACAGGATTTTCGTGCGGCCAGAGTCATGATGTTCGGGCGGCCGGAGTCGTGAATGCAGCACAGCCAGGTTCATGCGGGAAGACGCGGAGTCCGTCCAGGGGAGAACCAGGGGAGGCGGGATGTTTTATCGTTGGAGTCTGCCGATTCGGTGTCAACGGGGACGGCGGGGGCCGGAACGGATTCCTGGATTCCGGCAGCTTGTCTGCATCTGCCGGCACCGATATCATCGCCCGCGTGCCGGTCCCGGCAGTGCGGGACATCTGCTGTGTATTTGCTGTGCGTTCGGCGGCCGGAAACGGTCGAGTGCTGTTTGGACGCACCGGGGATCAGCCGGGACGACGGCCGTCCGGTTTTGTCTGAACGGGGTCTGTTCGGGAAGAAGATCTGTTCGGGAAGAAAGTGTGTAGTTCGTGTTTGAAGGCATCACGGAAGGTCTGACGAACGCCTTTTCGGCGTTTCGCGGGACCGGAAAAATCACGGAACGCAACATCCACGACGGCATGAAGCAGGTGCGTCAGGCCCTGCTGGAAGCCGATGTGGCCTGGGATGTGGTTCAGGATTTCATCCGCCGCGTGACCGAACAGGCCGTTGGTGAACAGGTTCTGAAGTCGCTGCGCCCGGATCAGCAGGTCGTGGGCATCGTCCATCAGGAACTGATCCGCCTGATGGGACCGGTGGATCATTCTCTGCCTGTCAAACGCAGCGGCGTCGGCATCATCATGATGTGCGGCCTGCAGGGAAGCGGAAAAACGACCACGTGCGGCAAACTGGCGCACATGCTGAAGGAGCAGAACCACCCGCCGCTGCTGGTGGCGGCCGACCTGCAGCGGCCGGCAGCCATCGAACAGCTCAAAGTGATCGGCGATCAGGTCGGATGCCCCGTGTATGCGGAAGATCCCGCGCGGAGCGATCCGGTGCAGGTCTGCCGGAACGGTGTGAAGGAAGCCAGGCGGCTGGGGGCTCAGGTCGTGATTCTGGACACGGCCGGCCGTCTGGGCATCGATGAAGAACTCATGCGCGAACTGCAGAGGATCGATTCTCGTGTGAGTCCCGATCAGTGTCTGTTCGTGTGCGATGCGATGACCGGGCAGGATGCCGTTAACAGTGCCAGAGCCTTCAATGAAGCGCTCGAACTGGACGGCGTCATTCTGACGAAGCTGGATGGAGACACACGCGGGGGGGCGGCCATCAGCGTCAAAGCCGTCACCGGGGTTCCCATCAAATTCGTTGGCGTCGGTGAACAGCTCGATCGGCTCGAGGAATTCCATCCGGACCGGATGGCCGGCCGCATTCTGGGAATGGGCGATGTTCTGTCGCTGGTCGAAAAAGCGCAGCGCGAATTCGACGAAGAGGAGATGCTGGCCCAGCAGCAGAAGATGCAGGAAGGCCGGTTCACGCTGGACGATTTCCGGCGGCAGATGCGGCAGATCCGCCGGATCGGTCCCATGGGGGAACTCATGAAAATGATTCCCGGCATGGGGAAGGTCGCCGATCAGATGGGCGAGATGGATCCGGAAGACGACATGCGGCGCATCGAAGGCATCATCAATTCGATGACGCTGGATGAACGCAACAATCCGGACCGCATCGACCGCAGTCGGCGTAACCGCATCGCCCGCGGCAGCGGCGTGGCTCCGTCCGATGTCAACAGGCTGCTGAAAGATTTTCAGTCGATGAGCCGTCTGATGCAGGATATGGCGGGAATGAGCATTCGGGACCGGATGAAGGCCGTCAAACAGATGGCCGATGGCGGCCTCATGGATCCGGGAACCGACATTCGGGAAAAGAAGGTTCGCAGCAAACGAGGGCCGGCCGATCGGCTGAGAGCGGAAAAAAAGAAGAAAAACCGTCGTAAAGACGCCAGAAAAGCGAAAAAACGCAACCGAAGAAGGTAAAACGGCCTGCCTGGCCGAATCGGGCTGGCGTTCGCGGCCCGAATACGCTTTGGTGTCGTGCGTTTCTGTCGGTCCGGTTCGGCGGAACAATGGCCGTTTGCCGTGTTTCGCCGACGTGGTCGTGTTCGCTGATGTCCCGTGTTCGCTGATGTCCCTTGTTCGCTGATGTCCAGGGACGGGCGAACCGACCGAGCGGAATTTCGGAAACACCCCGTTTCGAAAACAGCACAGGTGGCAGCCGGGACAGGACGCTTCCGGACCCGTCTGACAGGACGATCTCGAGACAGAACGGTCTCGAGCGGATCCGTGTCGGGACGGAGCGGCGGCCGGCGATGCCGGAGCGACGGACGCAGACAGCAACGGATCATCAGAACAACAGCTTATCCAGCAGCAGATTTTGGCAGTCGTGAACGGACCACGGG
>WFTL01000091.1 GCA_015485495.1 Planctomycetaceae bacterium | reverse complement strand
TCGAACATCTTCGACATCTGCATCTGTCTGTCGATTCCGCTGCTGGTGAATTCCTGGCTGACCGGCTGGCAGCCGGTCAGCCTGCTGCAGAACGGAGCCCCCATGCCCGGTCTGGCCGGACTGCGCGTGCTTCTGGCTTCCCTGACCGTGGTCAACCTGATCATCATGTGGCACCGCCGGCAGATCACACGGATGAAAGCCGTGTTCATGTGCGGTCTGTATGTCGTGTTCGTGGGCTATGCCGTGCTGGGGGCCATGGGCTTCTCCGGCTGACAGCCGGGCTCCGGACCGGACGTACCGGGCGTATGACGGCCGGCCGTGAAGGAAACGTCCAGGGGCACAGCCTGTGAAGCGCAGCAGGGCAGAACGGCAGGAGCGAAAAACGGCATCGGCGCTGTTCGGGATGCGGCAGTGGGCCGAAGTCCGGAGCTGAGCGCGTTACTTCTTTTTCGGGGGAGACAGCTGCCGCAGGGTGGCTCCCGAGCGACGGGCGAACAGTTCGCGGCTTCCGTCTTCGGTCACCCGCACACCCACACGCGTGGGTTTGTCCGTTTCGGGGCAGATCAGCTGTACGTTGGACGCGTCAATCGGCATTTCCACATGGAGTCGGCCGCCCTGAGGGCTGCGGGGATGTCCGCGGCGCACATGTTTGTAGACGCGGTTGACTCCTTCCACGGTGACTTTGTTCTTTTCCGGATCGACGGCCAGGACCGTTCCGCGGATTCCCCTGCCACTGCCCGAAATCACTTCGACGGTGTCACCTTTGCGGATTTTCATGTCCGTTGCTCTTGTTCTGTCGTCTGCCGGCGGAGGCAGGAAATGGGTCGTCTGATGGGCGCTGCGGCAGCGGCTTCGTCGCCGGTGTCCGCGCGGCCGGCCGCATCCAGAGGGCTAAGTTGCCCGGTTCAGCCGGCCCGGAAGGTCGGGAAGAATGACAGGTTTGCGGTCCGGATTCAAGCCTTCTCGGTTTCGGTGCCCAGGACGCCTGCCGATTCTCAGCCGTTTTTCCCGATCGGCTGACCGGGCGGGATGAAATCCCCGGCATTCGGTGGTGAACCGGAACGCGAAACGGCGTATAAGGGCGTCATCTGTTTTCCGGCATTTCCCCGTGTGCAATCCTGCCCGACCGGGCGGTGATCAGAATGAGATTCTGCCGATGTCTGCTGCCTATCAGGCCTGCCTCAATCCGCAATGTGCGGCCACGTTCGACACTCGACAGGTTCTGACGAGCTGTCCGGAGTGCGGTCGACTGCTCGACGTCCGCTACGACTGGAACCGCATCGCGGTTCCGGATGAGCTGCGGTGGTTTGAAACGCGGTGGAGCGGCCGTCGCAACCCGCTGGATTTCAGTGGGGTGTGGCGGTTTCGGGAACTGCTGAACTTCGCGGCCGATGACGAGATCGTCACAATCGGAGAGGGACAGACGATTCTGCAGCAGAATGACCGCCTGGCCGCTCAGATGAACATGCGCGCCGGACGTCTGCACCTGCAGTACGAAGGGCTGAATCCATCGGGCAGTTTCAAAGACAACGGGATGACGGCCGCCTCCACGCATGCTCGTCTGGTCGGCGCCAAAATGACCGCCTGTGCGTCGACCGGAAACACGAGTGCTTCACTGGCCATCTATGCGGGAGTGTCCGGACTGTTTCAGTGCGTGGTATTCGTCGGCAGCGGCCGCATCGCCTACGGCAAGCTGTCTCAGGCGCTGGACTACGGTGCCCGCACGCTGCAGATCCGTGGCGATTTCGATGATGCACTCGCCCGCGTGCGGGAAATCTGCAGCCGGTATCCCATCTACCTGTGCAACAGCGTGAATCCCTTCCGGCTGGAAGGTCAGAAAACCATCATGCTGCGTGTCCTGGAAGGTCTGGGGTGGGAGGTGCCGGACTGGATCGTGGTTCCAGGAGGCAATCTGGGCAACTGCAGTGCATTCGGAAAAGCCTTCATGGAACTGAAGGAACTGGGACTGATCGACAGGGTGCCCCGTCTGGCGGTGATCAATGCATCCGGAGCCCGCACTCTGGACGTTCTGGTGAACGAATACGGTGTGACATGGAACGGCGGCGAGCCGGATCAGGCTGCGATTGCACGTTATTTTCGGGAGATGGATGAGCGAAGTGAGCGGGCCCGGACGCTGGCTTCGGCCATCGAAATCAACCGCCCGGTCAATCTGGAAAAAGCTCTGCGTGCGATCGATGTCTGTGACGGAGTGGTGCGCAGCGTGACCGATCAGGCCATTGTTGATGCCCGAGCCATGATTGCCGCAGCGGGGTTCGGCTGTGAGCCGGCCAGTGGAGCCACCATTGCCGGAGTGCGGCTGCTGCGGGAGGAAGGGGTGATCGATGCGGACGACCGGGTCGTCTGCGTACTGACCGGCCATCAGCTCAAGGACCCGGATCTGACGGTTGCCTACCACACGGGGGATGCCGAACTGCGGAACCGGAAACTGATTCCCAGCGGCGTCACGCAGACACCGCTGGCCAACACTCCGATCGTGGTCGACAACGATGTGTCCGCCATCCTGGAAGCCCTCGAACTGCCGGCCGATGTGATGGCCAGGTGACGAGCGGTGGACGGACCCTGCTGCATTCCGGGCGTCGATGTGTTCGGACGAGGGATACTATCGTTCCTGCTGCTGAATGGTGAGGCGGCCATCCGGCCAGTTCAGGCGGTCGGCCACGGCGCTGGCATAGGTCCACGGAGATGTGGAATCGTTCGCGTTCTGCTTCAGAACCACGGGACTGCGTTCGGCCGCCATGGCCACGGCCTGCGGGATATCCAGGAAGCGAAGAACGTTCAGAAACACGGGGCCCTGACGGTGGGAGGGGCTGAGATTCTTCAGGTCCAGGTGGTCGATCTGCGGGATGAAAAGGGATGCATACAGGGAGATTCCGGCTGAATCATCCCGTGCGGTCAGGTGCAGTCGGGTCTTCTGCAGTCCGGGCAGTTTTCGCACGGCTTCGGCGGCACGGATCACGTCGAAGACCCGCATGCCGTCGCGCGTCTGTCCCAGCAGCATGAAACGTCGCCGGATGTGCGTTCGTTTCCGGTGATCCCGGGTCCATTCCGTCGGCCCGATTCCTCGGGGACAGACGAAGATGAGCACACTGTTCCGGTCGGTTTCCGAGAGACGCCGCCGAAGCTGCGCGAAGGCAGCGGGATTCGTTTCGGTGATCCCGGTATCCGTCAGTTCCGGAGCGAACGCGGTGCGCAGAGCAGCCATCAGTGTCTCCCAGTCGTCCTGATTCAGAACGTGCAGGACAGTGGACCGGATGTCCGCTGCGGGAACAGAATCCGACCGGACCAGATACAGCCGCAGGCGCCATGGTTCCTGCGGTGTGAAATCGTAAGCGGTCAGCCGAATTCCCTCACGGTGGGCAGCCAGAATCTGTTCCGGATGCAGCGGAGGCGTTTCTTCGGGCCAGCCGCGAAAGCATTTTTCCTGCAGGGCGGTCATCCAACGGTCGCGCAGCCGGTGCCACGCGGCCTGGTTTTCGGGAACCGGAGGCGGTGGCGCCTGCGGGACGAAGGTTTCGTGAATCGTCGTGTTTCGCTGATCGGCCGGAAGTTTCTCGAACACACGGAGTTCTTCCGGACGGAAGAACGGCGTGGCCGTCATGGAAATGAGCGGCTGGCTGCCCCGGGCGTAACGTTCGTCCCGTCTGAGAAACCGGTTGAACCAGTGGAAGGCATGGATACGCAGTTCCTGGGTATCGCGATGGGGGCCTTCGGTGATCTGCAGTCCGAGCTGTCCGGTGTGGCCGGACAGCTCGTAGATTCGGTGTGTTGCCTGATGAATGTGGAACACGCCGTCCAGCGGGAAGATCCGGTCTTTGTCGCTGTTGGAAATCAGCAGCGGCCGGGGGGCAGCCAGAGCCGCCACGTCGGAGAAGTCCCATTGATATGTATTGACCGGGTACATGCAGTCACAGTGCCCTTCGACACAGCCGTCGACGACGTGATTTCGGAGACTGGTGATGCCCGCCACCGGAACGGCGACTTTGATGCGGTCGTCCAGTGCGGCGATCCACCAGGTGGAGGCGCCGCCGCCGGAACGTCCGGTGACTCCGATCCGCTCAGCGTCCACTTCATCACGTGAAAGCAGATAATCGACGGCCCGAATGCTGTTCCAGGCTTCCACGCCCGCCGGTGTGTAGCCTCGGGCATTCCACCACCACTGACCGTGCGAGTATGTGCCGTGATGCAGTCCTTCGATTTCGCCGAGCTGCAGCGTGTCGATTGTCAGACAGGCGTAGCCGTTGCGGGCGAACCAGGCACCGTGATGCTGATAATGGACCTTATTCCCGTAGCTGATGCCGTTTTTCTTCACGCGGCCGTGACCGCACAGATACAGAACGGCCGGCAGCGGACCGTCCTGTTGTTTCGGCAGGTAGAAGCTGGCCGTGACGTACAGTCCCGGCTGCGACTGGAAATGAAGTTTTTCCACGAAAAACGTGTCTCGGTCGACGTGTCCTGTGATCACAGGGTTCAGAGGCGTTTTGGGAGGCAGAGGCGACAGTCCGAGCATTTCCTGAAGCTGCTGCTGCCGCTGGGGGCGAGAGGCTTTCCAGTCGGCCAGCGTGCCGATGTCTTTCAAAGACTGTTCGGTGATCTTTTCTGTTTCGATACGGAAGGAGCAGGCGAGCATGCGATCACCTCGGTCTGTTCCCGATGCCGCGATCGGTTTTGGCGGCGCATCGGCCGACGCGCCGGGCGCCATGGCGAACAGGGCGGCCAGGCAGAATGCCGTGAATGATCGCTGCGGAGTCATCGGGGGGATCATGAGAGGGGCTCTTTCGGGGGAGCGGGTGCTGAGACAGGGACAACCACCGGGAACAGACCGGTGCAGCGGTTCGTTACAGGGGGACAGCGGATTCCGGAAAATCCGTGGCGTTCTGTGGTCGCCGGCTGGAATCCGTCAGTATGGCATCTTGTTGCCCGCACGGCATCCGTTTCGCGTGGTCTTCAGAAACGCCCGGGATCACGAAAGTCGGATCAGGGAAGGACGGCAGCGGTGTCCAGGATCATGCCGGAAGGCGAGTCCGAAGGCACGGCGACGAGTGTTCAGGCGGATTCCCGATCGGCGCAGACCTGCCGTCCGGTGCGGGCCGGATGACAGCCAGGAGGCCGGCGATGCTGCCGGACCGGGTCTGAAGCAGCCTGACAGGGTTCGCGGTTGTTTCGGAAGATGATGCCCCGTTTCGTCTGTGCGGGACGGGGCGTGTTGTCCGTGTGGGACGCGGATGCGGGCGGGCCGATTCCGTGGATGCAACGGCAGAACCTGTCCGGGGCACGTGACTTGAGAAAATTTCCGGGATTTTTCGATTTCCGTTCAATTTGGTTCGGCCGGGTGCCGATTACACAAAACAGGCAGGTGGTTCCTTCATCTGCTGCGGATCCCTTCGGGGTATCCGGAATCCCTTCTACCGGTCGTTCCTGCCTGTGTGCGATTCGTCTGTTCGCCGCCAGTGATGCCGCGGCGTTCAGAGACGCTTCGCATGGCACGGGCAGACCCGCCTTCCTTCCCCCTTCCCAGGATCTTCACTCATGTTCCGTTCGTTCACTGTGCGCGTTGTGACGCTTGTCGCGGTGGGAATCAGCGCGTCGTCTGCCGGCGCGTGCTGTCTGTTTCCCTTTCTGTGTCCTCTGGCGTGGAACTGCGGATACGGCTGTCCGCCTCACTATGGCTGTTACGGAGCCGGGCCGGTCGGCTGGTACGGCTACGGCTACGGCTATGGTTACGGCTACGGTTACGGGGCATACGGTGCGGCGTCGGCAGTCGGACCGGCTGCCGGATACGCGTCACCGGCTGACTGCGACTGCACGTCATCGGCCGGTTCGGTGACGGTTCCCGAGGGAGCCGATTCTGCCATGGCGGCGCCGTATGGGACGGCCTGGACCGCTTCGGCCTGGAAGCGTTCCGGATGGACGTCCTGGACACCGATGCAGGGTGTCCGAAGTTCCTATCCTGCCTGGCGTCCGGGGGCGGCCTGGAGTCCGAATCCGGGGGCGGCTTCTGTTGCCTGGGGACCCGTGTATCAGCCGGGGATGGTTTCATCGGGGACTGCATTCGGAGGTTCGCCGATGATTTCTGCAGGGCCCGGGACGTTTCCGCCTGCGGTGCAGACAGCCCGCGCACCCGGCGACATTTACGGAGACCATGAAATCCCCGTGACTCCGAACGCATTTCCGTCGGCCGGCGGCATTCCGGTGCGCCGGACTGTGTACCGCGCCGCCGGTCGGCGACCGGTGCGACGGTATCGACGCGCCCTGCGCTGATTTCGGAATCTGCGGACAGGGTGCTGCGGACGTTCTCCGCCGGGACAGGCCGCGGCGCGCTGCGGAGGGCCGCGGCAGGCTGGCTGCCGGCGGGCGGATGTGGGAGACTGCCGGTTTCCCTTTCCGATTCTGTTCTGTCAGTCAGTCATGAGTGGGACGATGTCGAATGATGTTCTGATTGTGATCGGTGATGCCACGGAGACTCTGGATACGATGTATCCCTATTACCGGCTCATCGAATCCGGTTTTCGGCCTGTCGTGGCCGGTCCGGAAAAGAAGCGCTATCAGATGGTCCTGCATGAAGTGCGTCCGGGGTGGACGATCACCAGGGAGTGGGAAGGTTATACTCTGAACGCCGATGTGGCGTTTCGCGATGTGGATCCGGAGGCGTACGCGGGCATCCTGTTTTCGGGAGGACGGGCACCGGAATACATTCGTTACGACGAGGATCTGGTGCGGATCACGCGGCATTTTTTCGCCGCGGAAAAACCTGTGGCCAGCGTGTGTCACGGAGTGGAAATTCCGGCGTACGCGGACTGTGTCCGGGGCCGGCGGATGGCCACCGTTCCGAAATGCCGGTTCGATCTGGAGGTCTGCGGAGGCATTTTTGTCGACGAGCCGTGCGTGATCGACGGTCATCTTGTCAGCGGGCGGACCTTTCACGACAACGGTCACTATGTGGGGCCCTGGATCCGCCTGCTGGAAACGGCTCGCGACGGATCCGGCGGTTCTGTCTGACAACCGTTCTGTCTGACAACCGTTCGGGCGCCGGACCGCTTCCTGTTTCGTGCGGATCAGGATCAGTCGTCGAGCGTTGGTTCGCGCCAGTGACGGCCTTCTTCCGACACGAGTCGTTCGGCAGCGGCCGGTCCCCAGGTGCCTGCCGGATACGGGTCCGGCGGTGAGGCGCTGTGTTCCCATGCCTGCAGGATCGGAGTGACGAATTTCCAGGCCGCGAGCAGTTCGTCGCTGCGGGTGAACAAAGTCGAATCACCGCGCATCACATCCAGCAGCAGACGTTCGTAGGCGCCCGGCAGGTCAGCCGGAAAATGGTCTTCGTAGTCGAAATCCATCACGACCGGTTCGATGTGGTACTGCATTCCCGGACGTTTCGTGGAAAACCTCAGAAAAATGGATTCCCGGGGCTGGATGCGCAGCACGAGCTGGTTGGGGCGGGTTTCCACCAGATCGCACAGGTCTCCGTTGCATTCCACGGTGCTGAACAGATTCAGGGGAGGCTGTTTGAACTGGATCACGATTTCCGTGACCCGTGTGGGCAGCCGTTTTCCGGTGCGCAGAAAAAAGGGCACGCCTTCCCATCTCCAGTTGTCGATTCCCACCTTCATGGCGACGAAGGTTTCGCGTGTGGACTGAGGAGGAACGCGGTCTTCTTCCCGGTAACCTGGGACGGGCTGGCGATCGATGAGACCGGCGGTGTACTGGCCCCGCACGGTCCACTGGCTGACAGGTCCGGAACTGCCTGGGCGCAGGGCCTGCAGCACCTTGACCTTTTCATCGCGAATCTGGCGAGCCTGAAACAGGGCCGGTGGTTCCATGGCAACCAGACACAGAAGCTGCAGCAGGTGGTTCTGCAGAACATCCCGCAGGGCCCCGGCGGTGTCGTAGAAGGCGCCGCGTCCGCCTTCCATGCCGATGCTTTCGGCCACCGTGATCTGGACGTTGTCGACATGGTTCCGGTTCAGCAGAGGTTCGAAGATGGCGTTGCCGAAGCGGAACAGAAGAATGTTCTGAACGGTTTCCTTTCCCAGATAGTGATCGATGCGGTAGATCTGTTCTTCCAGCAGCCACCGGGACAGGGTTTCGTTGAGTTCTCGGGCGCTGGCCAGATCGTGTCCGAAGGGTTTTTCCACCACCACGCGCAGGCGGTCGCGGTGTTCCCGCGGGGGGATGAGCCCGGAGTGGTTCAGTCCCAGCACGGCGTCGTCGAATAAAGCGGGCGCCGTGGCCAGATAAACGACCCGCGTTGTTTCCGGCGGACGGCTGTGAGCGGTTTCGAGACGACGGATGGATTCGGCCAGTCCTTCATAATCCGACTGTTTCGACAGGTCGATCCGCAGGTAGTGCAGGAGCGGTTCGAACGTCTTCCAGTCGGCGGCTGTCCGTTCGTCGGCATCGGACAGAACCGCACTGCGCAGATCAGACCGGAACTGGTCGTCCGATCGGTCTCGGCGGGCCACACCGATCACAGGGCCGCCCTGAAGGTAGCCCTGCTGGTGGAGTCGAAACAGGGCCGGAATGAGTTTTCGGGCTGTGAGGTCGCCGGATGCTCCGAAGATGATGATGGTGGCATCTCCGCTGGCGAACGTGTCAGACATGAGTTCTTCTGTGAGCGAGGCAGTCGGTGGATCCGTCCCGGGCTGTGCCCGGCGGCCGAAGCGACAACAGAATATCGGGACTTCGGAACGCCGGGGGGCCGCCGGCCGGCAGCGGTCGGAAGGCGCGATTGTCAGCGGCGGACGGTTCCTGTCAACCGTGTTCGGACGTGTGCTGCGTTCGGCAGCGGGAACCGACCGAAGGGTGGTGTCGGCAGTGTGTTATTCGGCGGTGCTTTCACCGGGTTCGGCCGGCTGATAGGTCATGCGAAGCACGTTTTCGGCGGTGGTGATGTCCACGACATGCGAAGTGGCATCGTGCACGATTCGGAGCGGATGACCGGACATGCGCCGCATGGCGCGGGCGATCTGCCGGCCGGAGTGGACATCAATGACGCTCACGGTCAGGGCATCGGGACCGGAAAAACGGCTGAACACACCAAGTCCCTGGGCGGACACCGGCCGTCGAGACCAGGTGATCAGGAACGGAGACGGATCGCCGTACACAGGAGGAATCACTTCGGACGATACGGGACGTTTCCAAAGGACGTTCCAGGTATCCGGGTCGATGCACACAAGCACTCCGTCTCCGGTCTGAGGTTCTCCGAAGGAAGACCGGGATCGACTCACACGCCAGTCGCGGCCGGAAACAACGACCAACAGCAGGCCGCAGCGGCGAAGCAGCAGCGGCGGAAGAATCTCACGGTGATCCAGAGGACGCAGTTCGGGGACCGCGATCTGCAGACGGACCGTTCCGGTCGGGACGTGAACGATGGATACGGTGTCTTCGCCGGAGCGAATCAGAGCCAGACCGGGGCCGGCCGCATCGGCCGGCTGAATATCACGGATGTCGGGCAGGTCGATGGAAAGTGTCTGTCCGGTGATCAGATGCTGCGCCTGCAGGCGGCCGTGCCGGTCGGCGGTGACCAGGCAGCCGCTGATGATCCGGGCGGTTCGGTGAGCTTCATACGATGCTTCTCGAACGATGGTGCCATCGTTGGCATTCAGGATCACATATCCCGGACCCAGTGAGGAAACGAGGATGATGTGGTCGTTCGTGTGAAACACGCGAAGGGACTGGCCGTGCAGATGGCGTGTGTCGGACGAATGTTTCCACCGCCGTTCCCAGAGTGTTTCTCCGGTGAAAGGATGGAGGACCTGCAGGCCATCGGGAAACACGATGACCAGCCGGCGGGATGTGAGAGAAAACAAAGGGCCCTCCAGCAGCGGATGGTCCGTGTGTCCGTCGGAATCGCGCAGACGCTGCCACCACAACGGCCGCAAAGGTTCGGTGCTGAGCAGAGAGAGCACGCCGATCTGCCGGGCGCGATGAATGAGCAGCAGAGCCGGGGAGGTGTCTGAGCGACTGTGGGTCTGCCAGGCCGGGAACTGGTACGCCGATTCGTCAACCGATGCTGTCTGGATAGCTCGTTCCACGTCCAGAAGCACGGTCTGAGACGTACCGGCCAGACCGGGGCCCAGGCGGAAGCGGTACCAGGCCGGCAGAAGGTTCCGGGGAAGCTGGACTCCGGAACGCCGCATCTGGCGGGAAAACGCCTCCAGCCGGTAGCTGTCCGTAACGGACCGGTATTCCGTGAACCGCGTATCGCGTACGGAAATCGGCGGAGCCGCCCGGATGCCGGGAGCCAGATGGGCCGATCGCACATCGTTCAGCAGACTCTGCCACTGCTGCCGGCGGGGGAAACGGCCCTGCCCGCTTTCGGCCGGGTTCCCGGGCAGCATGTTCAGCAGCAGAAGCTCCGCGGCCTGCCGACGGCCCTGGCCGATCAGTCGGCGGGCCTGCGCAAGCTGTTCCGAAACAGATCCCAGGCGTTCCGGCTGCAGCAGATGGATGTCGGCCGGCGAAGAGGACCGGGCGATCGGTCGGCTGTCCGGTTCTGCTGACGGGATATGCGCAGAACGCCGCCAGGACCGTGAGGCCGCCCGCCAGGCCGAGACATCGACGAGCCCCCGGGCATCGGCGGCCAGACGGGATCCTGTCTGTTCGGCGGGCATCGGACAGGTCGAGAGGACGCGGCCGCTGCCGGCGTCGATATTCACCAGGTGACCGGCATTCAGGACGATGCGCAGGACCGGGCCGTCCAGAAGCACACGTCCCAGATGGGGGCCGACTGCCCGAAACCAGATTTCCGTACCATCATCCAGTCGCAGGGCCCGGCAGTGTCCGTAACCGTACAGGATCATGGCGCCGTCGATCAGTCCGGCACAGGCGATGTCCGGCTGTCCGGCAGAAATTCCATGCCGGACGGCACGGGGAGCTGACCAGAGAACGGTTCCCGATTCGCTGTCCAGGCACACCAGGACCGGTGATCGTCGGCGCCCGCAGAAAATTCGATCGGCCGTGGTTTCGATCCAGAGCTGACCGATGTCCTGATCCATGCCGGCGTCCGGAACGAAATCCGGGTCGGAACGAGCCACCAGGGACAGATGCCCGGGCTGTTCCTGCTGTTCTGCCTTCGTCAGGCAGCTTTGAGCCCAGCGAATGTGGCCGTCCTGAACGGAGCAGCCGATGATCAGCCCGCTGTCGAACAGGCAGACGACGGTGTCTCCACACACTCCGCCGACCGCCACTGCATGGAAAAACGAACCGTCGGCGTCACGGTTCCAGGCGAGTGGCTGCTGCCACAGCACATGGCCGCGACGCGCCGACAGACAGTTCAGCCAGGCCAGACCGCTGCAGACCGACGTGACATACAGCCGCCCGCCGCGGACGACCGGAGCACACAGAAAACGATGATGCGGCATGCGGTCGGCGGATGGGGGATGGATGTCGTCGGTTTTCGACAGGGCTTCCACCGATGTGACGAACCGGTAGGCACGGCGACTTTCGGGAGACGGCACAGAAACGTTCTGTGCATCGGACGGTGACGTGCCGGGGACCGGCAGATCATCGACGCACCAGAGTACCGCGGGCTGTGGACCGGCCTGAAGGGCCACGATGCGGGTGGCTCCGACACCGCCACCGGCTGTCCTCACCGGGGGAACGGCGAATGCATCGCCAGAATGCGTGAATGCATCGCGGGGATCGGAATCGAGAAACCAGATGGTCGACCGGTGATGCTCCATCCGTTCACTCAACAGGAAGGAGTCATCCGATTCACCGGGCCGGGAAAAAGCGAAATCGTCCTTCTGGCCGCCTGTCGGAAACGGCAGAAACCATTGCAGGGTTCCTGCGTCTCGATCCAGCCGGGCGATCCCTGCGGGAGTGCGGACAATGACGGCGTCGGGGAACACAACGGGCGGCAGCGATCCAGGACGGACGCCGAACTGGGATCCGCCGGCCAGTCCCGGAACAGACGACGCGGCACCGGGCAGATGCCACGGCGAAAGCTGCCACGACCAGTCGGATTTCGGCGCCGGGAAATCGGGATGCCGGATGACGGCCGGAGTGGTCTTCCAGGAACGGTTCTGCCGGGACTGCAGCAGACGCAGAGCATTCTTTTGCGACCGCGACAGAATGCCCAGACGCTGCCACTGCTGCAGTTTCTTCAGTGAGGACTCACGGCTGCTGTGTTCGTCATGGCGGCGTTCCCACAGAATCTGCAGCAGCAGGGCATCGGCGGCGGTTTGGCTGAGCGGATAGCGGAGAGCGATGCGTTCGAGCTGTTTCCGGCTGCTCTGCCGGATGGCCTGCTGCAGATCACGGCGGGCCGGGCCGTCGCACGACTGATTCCACTGTCGGAGCAGCACTGCGGGAAGTTCCGTCAGCATTTCGATGACAGCCGCCCGCACTCCCTGACAGGGGAGACTTGCCGAAGTGCTCGATTCCGCCAGACCGTCCGGCTGTTGTTCGAGCAGTCCGTGGAGAAGAGTGAATGCGGTGGCTGCGTCATTTCGCTGCAGAGCACGGCGGGCGACGTTCAGACGGCGAATCCGGTTCCGGTCGCGAAACACGGGTTCGACGGGGGTGACTTCATCGAAGGAAAATTCTTCGGGAACCGCTGAGCGATCACCCCGAACATTCAGGCCAGTCAGACACCACACGAGGACGGCCACCAGGCCGGCTGCAGCACGGCAGTGAAACAGTACGCCGGCTGCAGCACGGCAGTGAAACAGTACGCCGGCTGCAGCACGGCAGTGAAACGCGACGCCGGCTGCAGGACGGCAGTGCACACGGTGGTGAAACAGCGGCCGCGTCACGGGTTCCTGATCGGAGAAACCAGACGATGCGGTACGGCGGGATGAGACGCCCGCGGCTGCAGATGTGGGAAGGTCGGTCGGCATCTTTGAAGGAGAATTGTCGTGCGAAACGGATCCGTGTGCAATGCGTGCGCGAAACGTTAGACTTTGCAGCCGGATTCCGACGGCTGGTCGTCGGTTCGTGCTGAACGGGACAGGCCAGGTGTCGTGTGGAGGACACCTGGTCGTTCAATCAAATGAGGGCTTCAGGCAGAGATATCATGATCGAAGTGGTGAATCCCGAAACAACGCGGCTTGGCTGGATCGGCACCGGTGTGATGGGAGCCAGCATGTGCGGTCATCTGATGGATGCCGGATTTCGGATGACCGTGCACAGCCGCACTCGATCGAAGGCCGACGGGTTGATCGAGCGGGGAGCCGTGTGGGCGGAATCGCCGCGGGCTGTTGCTGAAAAATCGGACGTCGTGTTTTCGATCGTGGGGTTCCCGGAGGATGTTCAGGAAGTAATTCTGGGGGAAGATGGTGTTTTGGCGGGGCTGCGTGAAGGAGGCGTTGTTGTCGACATGACAACGAGTCGTCCGTCGCTGGCGCGCGATATTCACGCTGCCGCGGCTCAGCGGGGAATCGCGGCCGTGGATGCTCCGGTATCGGGCGGAGACGTGGGAGCGAAGAACGGGACACTGTCGATCATGATCGGCGGAGATGAACAGGTCGTGCAGGCGCTGCAGCCGTGCTGGGATGCCATGGGGCAGACGATCGTTTACCAGGGGCCGGCCGGTGCCGGCCAGGACACCAAGATGGTCAATCAGATTCTGATTGCCACGGGAATGATTGGAGTCTGCGAAGCACTTCTGTATGGCTGGCGGGCAGGACTGGATCTGGAGACCGTTTTGAAGTCGGTTTCCAGCGGGGCGGCCGGAAGCTGGTCACTCACTCATCTGGGACCTCGGATCATTCAGAACAATTTCGATCCCGGATTTTTCGTGGAACACTTTATCAAGGACATGGGGATCGCTCTGGACGAATGCCGGCGGATGGGACTGTCCATGCCTGGTCTGGCTCTGGGGCATCAGTTGTATCAGGCTGTGCGGGCTCAGGGACATGGCCGGGATGGCACCCACGCCCTGCAGCTCGCTCTGGCTCAGTTGTCAGGGATCGACTGGACCGCACGCTGAGTGGATTTTTGTCGAGTTGTTGACCGCGGCGGCAGAACACAGGGCGGTCGGCAGCCGAGCGTTCTGTGTTCTGCCGCCACAGGTCTGTCCGGTCATCGGACATCGGTTCCCCGTTTTTCCTGCCGGGTAGCAAAGGTTTGTCATGACGCGTCGAGGCGAAATGTTTTCGGGAGTGACTGTGGCTCTGGTGACTCCCATGAATCCGGACGGATCTCTGAACGAAGCGATGCTGCGGGATCTGGTCGACTATCACGTGGAAAGCGGCACCGACTGTATTGCTCCGGTGGGAACGACCGGGGAAAGTCCCACGCTGTCGCACGAAGAGCACGAAAGGGTGATTCGCATTGTCTGCGAACAGGCATCCGGGCGGATTCGCGTCATGGCCGGGACCGGTTCGAACAGCACGTCCGAAGCCATTCGTCTGACCAGGGCCGCCCGGGACGCCGGCGTGGACGGGTCCCTTCAGGTGGCTCCGTACTACAACAAGCCGACTCAGGACGGCTTTCTGGCTCATTATCAGGCCATTGCGGAAGCGGTGGATCTGCCGCTGGTGCTGTACAACATTCCGGGCCGGACGGGCTGCAACATGGAACCGGACACGATCTGCCGCATTGCGGAAACCTGTCCGTCGGTGGTGGCCGTCAAGGAATCGACAGGAAACATGGATCAGGCGTCGCAGATTCTGTCCGGTTCGGATCTGACACTGCTTTCCGGAGACGACAGTCTGACGCTGCCGTTGATGGCTTTGGGAGGTTCCGGAGTGGTTTCGGTCGCAGCCAACGTGGTGCCCCGGGATGTGAAGGCCTTTGTGGAAACGTGGCAGGCCGGAGATCTCAGCGGAGCCCGGTCGTGGCACGAAAAACTGTTTCCGCTGTGCCGCGATATGCTGGGTCTGGCGACCAATCCGATTCCGGTCAAGGCGGCCATGCGGATGATCGGTCGTGACTGCGGGAGCGTGCGTCTTCCACTGACCCCGCTGAATGACCGGCAGGAGGAGTCTTTGAAGACGACACTGCGGAATTACGGGCTGGACGTGTGACCATGGGCCAACCGTCTGCGGAAACCTGACTCAGTCAGGCAGATCGGACGGGCAGTCCCGGTCGAACGCAGTTCGTTCCGGGAAGGTCCGCATGCCTTCCTTGTAATCCGGAACACAGACCGGCAGAATCCGTCGGCCATGCCGCTGCGGTCCGGCGGGATGTCGGCGGCGTCAGGACCGGTCGCAGCCACTGGTGCGGGGCTGTCTGAACGAACGGAGGGACGGGCGGAATGGTTCTGCGCTCTGAAAACATCTGTGCTGAACAGAATCGTTCGAACAGCGGGCGACGACCGGCGGTGGCGGGCACCGGGGTTTCCGGTGTGGTGTCTGCCTGATGACGGGGGCGTCTTCTGAGGGAGGTGCGGTATTGGGCGTCCGAAGTCGAGATCTGAAATGAAGCAGCACGATGTCGTCATTCTGGGAGGCGGGCCGGCCGGCAGCACGGCGGCCATTCTGCTGGCTTCGCAGGGCCGGGATGTGGTGGTTCTGGAACGGGAACATTTTCCGAGGTTCCATATCGGAGAATCGCTGCTGCCGGCCACGGTCCCCATTTTCGAACGTCTGGGGGTTCATCATGAGGTGCGTCGCCGGTTCATTCACAAGCCGGGGGGCAAGTGGTTTTACGGACCCCGGGAAGTCGTGGGCGATTTTTCCCGTTTCTGCCGGCGGGCGAGTTTCGGAAGCACCCCGTATTCGTATCTCGTGGAACGGGCGCCCTTCGATGAAATGCTGATTCGCCGGGCAGCCGATGTGGGCGCAGATGTTCGATTCGGAGCCGACGTGCGCGGCACCATCGTGGAAAACGATCGGGTCGTCGGGGTGCGCGGGACGGGAGACGACGGGAAGTCGTTCGAAGTATTCGGGCGACTGATTGTGGATGCAACCGGACTGCGGGCCCTGGTGCCGTCCGGTCTGGGACAGCGGCTGATCACTCAGCCGCAGCGGCTGGGGATTTATGCGCATTACGAATCCGATCCGGGCCGGGAGGACGTGGAATCCGGGTGGTTCACCGGTCAGATGTTCTACGACGGATGGACGTGGCTGATCAAGCTGCCGAATCGGCGGTATTCGGTCGGAGCCGTCATGGGAGTGGATCGGTTTCGGCGTTCCGGCCGGTCACCGGAAGAGCTGCTGGAACGTCTCGTATCGGAAAACGAACTGCTGCAGACGGGGCTGGCGCCTGGTCATCGGCGGATTTCTGATGTGAAAGTGACCGGAAACATGGGCAGCCGATCGGTCCGTCTGGCCGGTCCGGGATGGGTCGCAGTCGGGGATGCGGCCTTCTTCATCGATCCCTGCTATTCATCGGGGGTCCATCTGGCCATGAAGTCGGCTGAGCAGGTGGCGGACGCGATTCTCCGTGCCGACTGCAGCCGGCCCGTGTGTCCGACGGTATTCGCGAAATACGAACAGGACATGCGGCAGCATGAGCGGTCGGTTCGGAAGATGGTGGACGCCTTTTACATTGCCAGCCGGCACACGTCCGTGCAAAAGATGGTCACCACGCTGCAGGGCGGCTGGTTTTCCCGGCGGTTCGTGACGTTTGTCGGCGGCGATTTTCAGGCCAACGCTTCCTTCATTTCCCGCGTGCGCCTCTATTCGAAGTTCATCGGCCGGGTCTTCGGAAACAACAGCGGGCAGTCTCCGTCGAACCATCCGGAATATCTCTGCAGTACACCGGGAAAATCCGGTCAGACGAACGGGAGCCTTGCAGTTGCTGATCCGGCTGAGAGAATGACGTCCTGACCGACAGAAGCATGCCGGACGCGGGACGCCGAACGGCAGCCATGATCTGTCGCAGCGAAGGGTATGAATCCACCTGACTGATTGATGGAATCCGGATAGTGAAACGACTGGTGCTCACGATTGCTGCAATGGGGCTGACGGGAACCCGCCTCCTGGCTCACCCGGGACATGGACACGGAGACGGGACGTCGGTGGTGCATCATGCCACCAGTCCGGAGCACAATCTTTTCTGGCTTCTGATTCTCGCGCCGGTGTGTGCCGTGGCGGCAGGTCTTCTGCTGCGGGCACGGCGGAAATCGCACTGAAACGGCCGGGGATGGACACCGGGGGGGACTGCCCCCCTCCGGCCGAACTGCGGCGAGTAACCTGCCGCGTTTTCAACAAGCCGTTTTTCGCGGAGAAACCGCGATCAATCGGTGGCCATCCAACCGCCCTGGTGGCCAGGTTTGCGGATCAGGCCGGCGCGGGTCGCTCGGCGGACGTGGCAGGAGGCGTGCGAGAGGTCTTTGGTGCCGATGTGTCCGGCGAAGTCCGCCGGATCCAGGAGCGAAGCGACACCGATGCGGCAACGGCGCAGGCTCGCGGCAGTCGACTACAGGTTGTTCTTTCTGTATCGTTCTTCTCGACGGTGTTCGGCAATGGTCCAGCGGTGCTGCGGGTGCTGTCGCAGCCACGTGTCCGGCAGAAGGGACTCCGCTGATCCGTCCCGCGGAAGGTCCGTCAGAACCGTACGCAGCCAGGCCCACGGTTCCACCTGGCAACGGGAACAGCTTCCCATCAGGCTCATCAGGCTGGCCGCCCGATGACCCGCCAGCAGGCTGTCCACGAACAGCCGGTTCTTCCGACCGATCGCCACAGGTTTCATGGCTCTTCGGCCGCGATGGCGGCTGCTGATACGGGGGAATGGCAGCCGGCGGTGTGTTGGGGCCAGGCTGCCCGGGCTGTTGTCCGCCCATGAAGGCCTGAACTGCCAGGAGCGTGAAGGCAATGACTTCCGTCGGCTGACGGGCAAACCGGCGAGATTCCTCTTCGGTGACCGGCGCTGTCAGAGAACGCTCGACGAACGCCGTGTCGACATCCGTGCTCTGGACACTTCCCGCTGCACCGTCCATGATGGATCCAGGAGAATCCATGTTCCCCGCTTTGCCAGTACCGATCCTGGGAAGGCTGGATGGTTATCAACGCACAAGGGCGGGCGAGCCGATCGACGTGGTGCCTGTGTCCGCAGGCCCTGTTGCGGCCCGAAGGAGGGCGTCCCCGAACTACTTCCTGGACACACAGGCGTTGTTGAGGATGATGATGCTGTGATCGGTGAGGTCAGAAGGAGACCGGCTAACAAGCGGTTGCAGCGGTCAGCGCGTGGGCGCCGCCGCTACAACCGCAGGGTGTTCGCCGACCAGAGCAGGAATTCCCCAAAAATGGCAGAATTTGATCGCATCACTTTCGACCCGGCCGTGATGGGCGGCAAGCCCTGTATTCGCGGTCAGCGTGTGACTGTCGCGATGGTACTTGGACTCCTTGCGGCGGGATGCTCCCGCGATGAGATACTCAAAGCATACCCGTACCTTGAAGCAGAAGATATCGATCAATGCCTTGCCTATGCGGCATGGCGCATGGAAGAACGTGACGTGCCGCTGGCGACCACATGAGCATCCGGATTTTGGTCGACATGAACCTGTCACCCGACTGGGTTCACGAATTGTCCAAACACGGATGGGCCTCCGTGCATTGGTCTGCCATTGGCGATCCGAGAGCAACCGATCGTGAAGTCATGGACTGGGCTCGGTCAAACGGTTACGCAGTATTCACACACGACCTGGACTTCGGGACGATGCTTGCTTTGGCGCATGCATCGGGGCCAAGTGTCATTCAGGTCAGAGGCCAGGACGTCCTGCCTGACCACATGGCGCCGACTGTCGTGGCGGCACTGAATCAACATGAAACCGACCTGGCTGCAGGTGCCCTTGTAGTAGTTGATGAGTCGAAATCGCGGGTGCGAATACTGCCCATTTGATCCGAACGCAATCCGACGTCGGCGAACAGTAGCCATTCAGCCTTCTGATGGTGGATCAGGAAGCGGGGGGAGGGTTCCGGTCTGACTCCAGGTGGCCAGAGCTTACAGAATCGTGTCGATCGGCTGCAGGCCGCGCTGCTTCAACGATCGGCAGGCGGGCGTCAGGGCTTTCGATGAGAGCGCATGGAAGCGGCACGGCGCGAGCCGGCCGGCCGGTGCGTGGGTGAATGTTCTCACCGGAGAGCTTGCGCCCTTCCGCTGTGATTCCTGGCCGTGAGCGGGAAGCCGGCAGGCCGGAACCGGGAGCGAAACGCCGAGGCGGCAACGGCGCAGGCTCGCATCAGTCGACAGCCCGAACAACTTCTGCTGTGCGATCCGTTCCGTCCACTGCCGGGCCGAATCCGTGCGACTCACAGCTTCTCCTCGAATGGAAAAGCCATCAGCCTGCACACCCACGCAACATGCAGTTTGCGGTGCGCATACGGCGGGAACCGGCAATCTGGACCGGCAGTGTCTGGTCCGGCTTCAGGTCACGCTGAGGTAGTTCGTCCCTCCCCGGGGCGCTGCGTATCGGCAGCCAACACATCGATTCCCGCTGCCTTCGCAATAGCGGTGAGCACCGATTCGACATCTTCCGGCACATCATCATGGTGAAAACGCAGCACGCGAACGCCCTGCTTTTCCAGCCACGCGCTGCGGACCGCATCCTGTGTATCCTGGTCGGTGCGGCTGCGACCATCGCGTTCCACGGCCAGATGATGCCCATGAGAGCAGAAGTCGACGATGAAATGGCCGACGGGATGCGGTCGGCGAAACTTCAGACCGCAGAGTCGGCGACTGTGAAGATGACTCCAGAGCAGCCGTTCGGGAAACGTCGCATCCTGTCGAAGCTGCCGCACGCGGTTTTTTGTATGCCCACGGTGAACGACAGCGTGCAGGCCGGCTCCGTTCGGGCAACGCCCTCACTCCGCCGGCAGACTGCGGAATCCCTTACCCAGCCCGCACTCTCAGAACGCCAGGTACAGGAAATGGGGGTATCCCACCCAGTCGGCGCGGAACGCCGGTCACACGTCAACCGGACCGGACCAGCAGCCGGATGACCGGCATCGACCTATTTCAGTTTCTTCAGCAGACCACCTTTGCTTTTCTTCTTCGGCATGTCCACGTCGACCACGGGCGGGAAGCCGTTGAGCTGGCGCCAGATTTCGAACCACAGAGGGACGCGTTCCAGCATCACCAGTCCCCGCGCCTGCACCCCCTGTCTGAGGAATCGATCCGAAGGCCAGGGAATGTCGTTCGGATCGGGGCAGACCAGAATGCGAAACTGCCCTTTTCCGTTGTCGGTGGAATCGATGACGGAGACCTTTCCGCCGAAGGTGTTGATGGCAAGAGACGGCCAGCCGGCGAGCTGAATGCCGGGCCAGCCTTCGAACTGCAGCCGGACATGGCGGCCCGTGGTGACCCAGGACGCATCGTTGCCGTCCAGCCACAGTTCCACAGCCCGATCCGGAGTGTCGGGGACGATGGTGAACAGAGCGTCCCCTTTCTTGACGATGGCTCCCTGCTGGAACGTGTTCAGGCGAAACACGAATCCGTCCCAGGGAGCGGTGACCACCTGACTTTGCTGGCGGGACAGTTTGACATTCAGATCGAGCAGGAGTTTTTCCGTTTTCGCAACATCGCTCTGCGCCCTGCGCAGCTTCGCCGTGGCGGAATCGATTTTCGTCTGGCCTTCCCGCGCTTTGGCTTCTCGTTCCCGAATCTTCGCTTCGACGGCACTGTCCGCCGCGGCCACTGCGGCCCGGGCCTGCTTCACTTTGGCGGTCGCTTCCTGGAATTTTCGGTCAGCGATCTGCAGTTTCAGAGTCGACGCGATGCCTTCTTCAGCCAGTTGTTTCTGCCGTTTGTAATCCGTTTCGATCTGGACGAGAGCCGCCTGGGCCGCCTGCAGTTTCTGCTGTTCGGCCTTCCGTTTTTCTTTCGCCATGAGGATGTACTGGTCCGCCGCGGCCACCATCTGATCCCGTACCTGGCGGAATTCCTCCACCTGCGATTCATAGGTGGCCGACATTTTCTGCAGATACTCCATCTCCCGCCGTGTTGCGTCGACCTGCTGTTCCAGCCGTTCCAGCAGATTCGGATCCATGTCGCGGATTTCCACGATCGTCTGTCCCTTTTCCACACGCATGCCTTCGCGAATTCCCGGAATCCAGCGGGTCACGCGGCCGGACACAGGAGCCTGAACGGTCTGTTCGCGGTGCAGCGGGTTGAAGGCAACGACCTGTCCGTTTCCCTGAACGAACTGCTGCCATGGAGCAAAGGCTGTGAACACGACGATGCTGATCAGCAGCAGAACCATCCAGCGGGCCAGATGACGCGCCCAGCGCGACGACCTGGCCAGCCTCAGCGACGGTGTCAGATCGGTGTCAGCAAGCCGCCTGGGAACAGGCGGTGCCGGGGCATGCCGGTCCATCAGGGATTCTCCTGTTCTGCAGTCGGGGAGGAATCTGCAGTGCGGTTGAGCTGCAGGGTTCGGTCGCAGGCACTCAGCAGGCGCTGTCGTCCGCTGAACAGAATGATGGTGCAGCCGTTGTCCGGCTCTGTCAGACTGCGCAGCAGATCCAGGCCGTCATCGTCCGAAAAGGAATCCAGGAGACTGTCGATGATCAGCAGACGGGGCCGCCCGGCCAGAGCGCGGGCCAGAACAAGGCGTCGCTGCTGTGTTTCAGACAGGGGCGTTCCGTCGGCGGTCAGCGGGGTTTCCAGGCCATCCGGCAGCAGAAACACGGTTTCCAGAAGACCGACCTGCTGCAGGGATTCATGGACCACGGTGGAATTGACTTCCACGCGATCCAGATGCACGTTTTCGGAAACGGTTCCGTCGAGGATTTCCACGGGATGGGCGGCGAGAGCCACATGGTGCCGCAGCACGTCCGGCCGGAGATCGTCGGCGTCGATTCCGTTGAATTCGATGTTTCCTGACGTGGCCCGCCTGAGGCCAAACAGCAGTTCGGCCAGAGTTGTTTTTCCGGCGCCCGGTGGGGCGTGGATTCCCAGAACCTGGCCGGGCGGCACGGTCAGGCTGAAACCGCTGAGAACCGGCGGCCCAACGGAGTATCGGAAACCCACATCGCGCAGCCGAATCTCCAGCGGTCCCGTTCCCGGCACGGACAGCAGACCGTCCTGACGTTCCAGAGGCAGGTCGAACAGCGTGCCGAGTTTGTCGACAGAGGCCATCAGGTCGTAGAAACCTTCCAGATGTTTGCTCATTTTGATCGCGGAACCCAGAACGATGGACACGATCAGTTCCGCTCCCACGAGCTGTCCCAGCGATAACTGGCCTCGTACAACCAGAATCCCGCCGACACCGAACAGCACGGCACTGCCGATGGCGTACAGAGTCAGGTTGAACAGGATCTGCCGGAACAGCACACGAAAGTGGGTCTGACGGGCCGTCAGATAGCGCCGTGCGATCTGATCGGCATGTTCCACGGCATATTCGTATCCGCCTTCCAGTTTTACGGCACGCTGAGAACGAATGACGTTTTCCAGCCACGCGGCCATGGCGTACTTGTACTTCGATTCAGTGATGCTGCTGTCCACACCGCCCCGTCCAAGAACGAACAGGGCGAACAGAATCAGAGCCATCAGGATCAGCTCCAGTCCCAGCAGCAGCGGGTGGAACAGGGCCAGCACGACCATCCCGGCCACGGTGACAATGATCAGATCCAGCGCATCGATCAGCAGCGTGGCCACGACCTTCTGGACGGTCACCACATCGAAGAAGCGGTTGGCCAGTTCCGGGCCGTACTGATGATCCAGAGCGGCGCGGTGCACGCGTGGCAGCCGCCAGGCGAGATCGGCCGCGATGCGGACGAACAGTCGCTGCTGAATCAGTTCGACCACGTACTTTTCCACGGCCTGCACCAGAGCCGAAAATGCCAGAAAAGCGAACAGAATGACAGACAGCACGATGATCGGCTGCAGAGTCCGGCCGAAGGCCACCGTCGAAACAAGCACCTCAATGGCCAGCGGCGTGGTGAGGCCCAGCAGGCCGACGAACAGCGCGAACACGAGAACGATCCAGATGTCCGATCGTTCGGCTTTGAGGAGTCCGGTCAGTCGGTCCAGGGGACGGGCAGGAGGCGTTTCCGCGGTGCCGCCGGGCGCCGGCATCGAATGGCAGGTGACGGCCGGCTCGACAACCACCCAGGTGAGCCGTTCGCCGGCGGGGGGATGATTCATCAGAGCCGAAAGACGGGAAGCTGTGACCCAGCGGCCTTCCGGGCTGTTGTCGGCAGTCACGATGTGAAACCGTCGTCGCCGCTGCCGGTGAATGAGCAGCCAGGGGGACAGTGCGTGCGGCAGGCGTACTGCCAGCGTCTTTTCCCGCACGGTTTCCAGCGCCTGCTGAAACGTGAGTTCCACGACACGAACACGCAGTCCCATGCTGTCGCCGGCTTCGATGAGCCATTTCCACCACTGCTCTTCCTCGCTGCCGGGCCAGCCCTGCCGGGCTTCCTGAATGGCCCGCCGGGCGACGACGCGATCGAACGCCACATCGCATTCGGCAGCCAGCCATTCCAGCAGGTCCACAAGCTGCTGATCATCGCTTACCGGTTCGCTCATGACCGAGTGACTCCCTGAGGACCGACATCCAGAGCCATGACGGCGCGGTAGTCTGCCTGAGCCAGGTGATAATCCAGCATGGCCTGGAGCAGAGTTTTCGCGGCATCGGCTGCGGCCTTTTCCCGCAGATTGACCAGAAGCAGGTTGCTTTGCCCGAGTTCGAATTTTCGGCGTTCTGCCTGTTCCATCGTGCGGGCCAGCTCCAGACTCTGTTCCGCCTGAACAATCCGACGGAACGATGCGTCCAGAGCTGCCTGGACGACCTGGACTTCCGTGGCAATTTTGTCTTCTGTCAGTCCGACCTTTGCAGAGATCTGAGACAGCTTCCCTTCCAGAGAACGGATTTTTCCGAGGGCTTTGCGGCGCTGGAAAGGGACGCTCACCTGAACAGAGGCTTCCAGTTCGAACGGGGTTTTGTCCCGTTTGGGGCTGGTGGCTCCACCCACATCTTTGGATGCGAACAGAATGGCATCCACCTGCGGCAGATATTCATTGCGTGCCTGAGACAGATCGACGTGCAGTTTTCGTCGCTGCATTTCCAGCAGCGTCAGTTCAGGACGTCCGGCCAGAGCGATCTGGATGTCGGCGTCCAGCCGGTCCGGATCGACCGGTTCCGCAGGTGGAAATGATTCCGGAAGCCGGTCTTCTGAGGGAATGACGGGTTCTCCATCCGGTGTTCTCAGAAACAAAGACAGTTTGACGGCCGCCTGCTGAAGTTTCCGGCGGGCATCGATGAGTGCCGATCGGCGGGATACGATGAGCCGTTCATTGTCTGTCACGTCGATCGGAGCGATGTCGCCGAGTTCCGCGCGTCGCCTGAGTGCGGCGTTCCGCTGTTCGGCGATGTCCAGGAGGGAACGGGCAATCTGGTAGTTCCGGCCGGCGGCGACCCACTGCCAGTACGCATAGGTGGATTCTCTGACGAATTCGATCACCTGACGCTGAATGTCGGGTTCGACAGCACGGCGCCCCCAGTTCGTTTTCATCAGTTCCGCCCGCCGCTGATCGATCCGCCGATTCCGGGCCAGTGGGAGAGAAACCCCGGTGCTGAATTCCCCGCCGTCGTTGGTGTTGCGTTCTCCGAACCACGGCTGGAAATTCCCGCGGCCGATCTTGTATCCGCCGAAAATTTCGCCTCCCGAAAACAGCGGCTGGCTGGCGCCGGCACCAAAGCGGTACGTCCTGTAGTATCCCAGCGGCGCCCCGGTTCCGCCGCCCTTGAGTTTCAGATCGAAGGCCCCGCTGGCCGACAGGCGTTCTCCGTCGGCGATCGTGCGGGACAGGAGTGCGGCTGTCAGCAGAGGGTATGAGGAGTAAACCGAATCGATCACGTCCTGCAGTTCCAGAGGCGGTGCTGTCTCGGTCCGGTCAGACGGCAGAAATCCGGAAACCAGCTCGTCCGTCCGAATCGGTTCGACGGACTCCACAGATGCCTCTTCCGCATCCTGAAATTCACCGCGGGAAGGTTCCGCTGAACGCGTGTCAGAAGACGACAGGCGAATCCGGCCGTTCTGGACATCCGGCTCATTCGGGACGCCGGACGCATTCTGATCGTCCGATCTCCGGACAGCAGGAACAACCGACGTCTCTTTGTCGGGAGGAGACGAAGACCGGCTGCGATGGTCATCGCCTGACGTCCGGAACATGTCGGACATCTGCGCCGTTCCGGAAGCTGCCGTTCCGGCATGGTCGGACGTTTCGGGCGGCTTCGATACGGATTCCGGAGCCGCAGACGGGCGGTCAGGTCCCGCTGAATCCCGCTCCGGCAGATTGTGCCGCTGTGTGGTGTCCGCTGAGGAAAGGGGCTGCGGAGAAGCGGGAGGGAGTCCGGAAGTCGAACTGGTTCGGGAGACCGCTGACAGGACATCTGACGAAACAGCACATCCGCTCAGCAGCAGACACACGATCGCTGTGTTCAGGGCATGAAGAACCTGCATGGTTTCATTCTGTCCGCCGCGGAACGGTGCATCGGGTCAGGAGGTGCCCTGCCGGGATACGGATACCTGCTGTGGGCAGACCGGTGTCCGAACGTGCCACACTACCTCCCGTAATCGTTATCTTCGACACAGGCGGACCGGAGCATGACAGAATCGTCGACCGTTCATCCATGGGGCCGTTTCCGGGAACGTGGGGCGCAGATGGAGCGTTTCAATGCTGGGCCGGCAGTGGAGCTACGCGAGATGGATGTCCGCCAGGCTTCCGCACCAGCGGATCGGGGGCGTCACATGCGCCAGATGGGCTTCGTAGTCCCGGGGGTGTGGGGGATCGGACAATTCCGCAGTCCGATCCTGAGGTGCCCGAATCGGAACAGTCGGCGGAATCAGCCGGTCTGCCGGTTCCCTGACGGACGGTTCACAGGATGCAGCGCCGCTGCCGGAATGCCGACGCCAGAATCTGCTGATCTGTGACATGACTGCAGTTTTCCTGATGGCAGAGGCCGGGGAGGGAACTCGGGCTGTCGGAGCCGAGTGGCCGGACAGACCGGATGGAACAACGGTGTGCAAAAAAAAAGACCGGTCTGCCACGGATGACGTGGTCGGCCGGTCTGTCTGCGCAAGCCCGCTGTCTCGCGCAACACTGACGGAAAAGAATGAAGAGCGTGCCGGCAGACGGTTCCCCAGTCGGAACATTCCGCGCAGCCTGCTCAATCAGTTCTATCGGCACGATGCTAAGGGGCATCTGACCGGAAGTCAATGTGCGCTGCGGATCAGTCAGCCGGACCGGGCGCCTTCCGGCAGATCCGGCAGGCAGTCGGGCGTGCGTTCGAGAGTGAACACGATGATGCGTTCGCCGGTTCGGGTGCTGATGTCCGTATGCAGACTCACACATTCCACGCCCAGCAGATCATGAATGATGGCATTGAGCATGGGACGGCCCTGTTCGATGAGTTCCTGCCGTGTCTGTTTGACCAGGTAGCGGCCTCGCTGTGTATCAGCGGATTCTGCCAGTCGGACTTCGGCGGGAGTGAGGACCTTTTTCAGCCGCACGAGCACGATGTCGCCGAGAATCCACGTGCGGGTTTCCAGAGGTCCCCGGCCCATGAATTCCTTTTCGAAACGGATGACTGCCTGACTGATTTCCGCTTCCAGCTGGTTTCGGCGTTTCATGGGCAGTTTTCCAGGGCACTTCTTCGGCAGATCTGTCCGACCGAGATCTGCGGTCGAACGGCTGACGGGGAGCCGACAGCGGCAGGGACGCAGAGAATCCAGAAAGACGGGCGGAACAGCCGGCGCAAATTCGAGACCATTATCGCTGAAGCTGCACGGACGTCTACGGCGCGCAGGTGAAAACGAACCGGAACAGGGGTAGCCGATCGACCGCGGACCAAAGGCCGGCTTCCCGGTGGCGCAGACGAAAGGAAATTCGTGGCAGCCGCTGTGCAGGGCCGTGATGAGCGGTGCCGGACCGGGCGGATATCAGGCGCAGACGACCGTCAGACGAACAGATCGCCGATCATCTGCAGGAATCCGGACGGTTCCGCTCCCGGCTGAAACCACATCCACATGGTTCGCACCAGTTCAAAGCCGGCGAACGCGCCGACGGCGGAAAACAGCGATCCGATGATCACGCCGATGGTGACTCCCGTTCCCCAGGGGGCTTCTGGTGCCTGGACGAACTGACCGGAAGGAGCGACCAGACCGATGGTGCTCTTTCCGCCGGCCACTTCAGCCTCTTCTTCTTCCTCAGCTTCGAACACGTCCAGGTCGTCATCGAAGTCGTCGGCGAAGTCATCATCGAAGTCGGCGTCGGAATCGGAGTAGTCATCGTCATCGAGGATGTCGTCGGCGGTCTCGACCGCGCCTTCATCCTCGTCGTCATCGAACATCAGGACGCTGGTGTCCGTCCCTTCGTCGTCATCGTCGCTTTCCAGCAGTCCCAGATCGAATTCCCCGGTGGCGATTCCCGGTTCGATGAGGCCGGGATCGACATCCATCTGGACGGTTTCGGCCGACGTATCGACACCGGCGGCTTCAACCGAGTCGATGGCGACCGTCTTTCCCATGTTGCCTTCGAAGACAATCCCGCTGTCGTCGTCCGCTGACAGGGCGATTCCGCTGTCACCGGTTTCCAGAGCGATCCCGCTGTCTCCGGCATCCAGGCTGATTCCGCTGTCACCGGTTTCCAGAGCAATCCCGCTGTCTCCGACATCCAGACTGATGCCGCTGTCTGCAGATTCCAGAGCGATTCCGCTGTCGTCGGCGAAGCCGCTGTCCACGCCTTCCAGGCTGATGCCGCTGTCGTCTGCTTCCAGAGAAATGCCGCTGTCATCGATTTCCAGGCTGATGCCGCTGTCGACATCATCCGGCGTGGTGATGGTGATTCCGCTGTCATCTTCTTCTGAACTGAGGACTTTCAGGTCGCTGTCCTCGGGCAGTTCAATGGTGGCGGATGCATCATCGCCATCGCCGCTGCTCAGTCCGCCATCGATGTCGCTGTCGATCAGACGCAGATCTTCTTCCGTTCGGTCACCGTCGGTCATCAAAGGAACTTCACCTTCGGTGTCGTCATCGACACCGGGCAGGTCGATCAGGTTGACATCGCTGTCGGAATCGAGCGAATCGCTGTCGCCGGAGAGGCGAATGTCGCTGTCGGAATCCGACAGGACGATATCGCTGTCTTCATCGGTGTCGCCGGGGGCGATGCTGCCGGGAGGCGGCGTGGTCAGCTTGATTTCGCTGTCTTCTGCAGAAATCAGAATGTCGCTGTCTGTGTGGCCGCCGGTCGGGTCGCCGTCCAGTCGGACATCGCTGTCCGATTCGCTCAGCACGATGTCGCTGGACGTGTCTCCCTGTTCGGCCGCAGCCACCTGGACGTCGCTGTCGGAATCTGCCAGGACAATGTCGCTGTCGCTGTCCGTTTCGTCTCCGGGAACAATCTGTACGTCGCTGTCGGAATCCGCTGCCGGAAGCAGAATGTCCGAGTCGGCACCGGACGCGAGAATCACATCGCTGTCGGAATCGTCTTCCTGTTCTTTCTGAGTACCGGAAGGTTCCTCGACCAGAGCGCTTTCGAACAGACCGGAATCCAGAACAATGTCTTCATCTGATGCGGCACCGGTATCTGCTGCCGAATCGATGGATGCTCCCGGCGGCACGGACGCCAGATCGATGTCGGCATCCGTGGCCACATCGGCATCGCCCGTCATGAGCTGCACGTCGCTGTCGGAATCTGTTCCCACGAGCTGTACATCGCTGTCGGAAGCCGACATTTCGTCCGGAACGGAAAAATCGAGAACGCTGGCCTCGCCTTCTTCAGGATCCAGAATGAGGTCCGAATCGCCGGCCAGCCGCACGTCACTGTCGGAATCCGTCAGATCGTCGTCGTCGTCATCTTCGAAGACGGATGAGTCGGCGAACAACTGCACGTCGCTGTCGCTGTCTGTTTCTCCCAGAAGATCGGCCACGGACTGCTGTCCCTGGGAAACGTCTGCGATCGGAATGTCGGGCGACGAATCCGTTTCCAGGCGGCGCCGAAATTCTTCCACGTGATCTTCGCGGAAATTCCAGCTCCCGCGGTTGGCCAGACCGCGGATCTCGCCTTTCTGACGATGCTCGTCGAGTTCTTCCGGGGACATCCCCAGCCGTTCAGCGGCTTCTTCCAGCGTCAGATACTTGTTGGCCATGGAAAGCACTCCGGAGAATTCAGCCGGATCGAGCGGCAGATTCCGTTCGCTGTCGAATGACGATGTCCTGTCGCCGTTCCGTCCCTGTGAACGCGACAGTCTGGATATCGGCCATCCGGCGCCGAAATCACGGGATTCGCATCAGATTCTTAGTTGGGGAAACGTGGGATGCAAGCCCTTTGTTCAGGCCCGCCATCGGTTTGCGTCAACCCGCCGGGATTCCGATCCCGGACCCGCAGATGGTGCTTCTGGCGACGGCCGTCTCCCGCAGTCGAAGCTGCCGGGAGGCGGTCCGAAACGAGAGAGCCGCCCTTCTTCGAATCTCGGACAGCACCAGCGTCAAACTCGACGAAATCCCTGTTTCCGACCATCTCACCGGCTTTTCCGATCGGGACGATTGCAGGCGATCTGTCGTCTGCGGTGCTTCGAACGTTTCCGATGCCGATATGCCGACCGCTTCCGGCGGGCCGCTGATGAAGACTGCAGACCAGACGGCACGGTCGGTGTGCAGTCCGTTCGTCCATGCTGAGGGGCTCGCTCACGCGTCCACACGCCGGAAGCGGCTTTCGCAGGACATTGCGGTCAGATTTCGGTAGGCTGATGGCGACGGGCAGCCGACGGACTGCGGCCGACAGACCGGAAAGCGGCTGTCCGGAGTTTCAGCCCGGATCCGGACAGGGCTCGTTCGGGGGAGTGCATGGATAGGATTGAGTGATGGCCATTACGGCTCACTGCAGTTCATGCGAATATGCATTCGATGTGGATGCCGAACTCCTCGGACGGCGAATCTGCTGTCCGTCCTGCGGAGATCCGGTTCTCGTGGGAGCTTCCAGGACCGCGCGGCGTTCGTCACGGCCATCTGCAGCCCGCCGGTCCTTTCAGGAGAAAACCGTTCGGGCGCGGCAGCAGCGTTTCTGGGCGGTTGTCTGGTTCATCACCGGATTCGCAGCCGGACTGACGGCCATTCTGACCGGCAGCCTGCTGCTGTCCGGACGGAACGATGCGGCTGCATCCGCAGAACAGACTGCGTCCGGCGAACAGCTCTCCGAGCGGCCCGATTTGGACAGGGATTCTCCTGCGCCAGACAGTTCCACCGCAGCCGGCTCCACCACCGATGTCTCCGGACGGCACCCGAAACTGCTGCTGAATACGGCCCCTCTGGATCCGCCGGTGACATCCTGGGAGGATGTGAAGGAGCGGCTGGAGCCCTGCATTGTTCGGGTTCAGGCCGTCCGGAACGGATCGGTCGTGAAGTCCGGCAGCGGGTTCCTGCTGCATGGGGCGGGAATCATCGCGACGAGTTTTCGCGTGGTCGAAGGAGCCGATGACGTTCGGATTCGGTTTGTCGAAGCAGATTCGATGACGTCGGCGAGTGTTGTGGCGGAGGATTCACGCCGCGAAATCGTTCTGCTCAGAATCGATGCCGGACAGATTCCTGTCGGCGTCTCTCCCGTGTCACTCAGACTTTCGCCGGTCGATGCCGGTTCGGAAATCGCTGTTCTGGGGATTGGAAATGCCGGGGAACCGGTCCTGAAGGAAGGAAATGTTCTGGCCCTCCGTTCGGCATCGGAACTGGCTCAGGTGCGAGGTCTGTTCGGATACGCCGGGATCTGGGTCGAGCACACTGTTGCTGCTCCCGATGACCTGAACGGGGCACCTTTGATCGGTCGCAACGGCCGCGTGCTCGGCATCAGTCTGACCCGGCGCGTTCGCGATCAGATCACCGGACTGGCCATCACTTCCGAGGAAGTCGCTTCTCTGTTCGTTCAAAAAGCGGCCAGCCTGGCAGACGCGCGAACAGCGGCCGACGGCGGACAGGACTGATGCGGCCAGGCACACTGTATGGACGCCGGCATCATCTCAGAAGCAGCCTGGTCCGGTTTGACAACGTCTGCAGCGTTGAGATGATCCGGTCCGATGCGGCAGGATTCCCCGGATCCGGAGCGGACGGGACGGCATTGGAGTCGGAGGAGACCACGGACGCACGTTCGTCGCAGAACGGCGGGCGGAATTCGGAAGCGGAGCAGCGGGAGTCTGGCGGAGCAATGTGGATTCAGCAGACGGTGGAACTGCCGGCGTGTTCCCGTGGATGTCATCTCATCACACACCACGTTCTGGCGGCTGTTCCGGAAATCGCCCAGGTGGAAATCGGATTGCTGCATGTGTTCATTCAGCACACCTCGGCATCACTGACCATCAATGAAAATGCCGATCCGGACGTGATGCACGATCTGCAGACAGCTTTGAATCGACTGGTCCCCGAACGCGGACCATGGCGGCACACGTGTGAGGGACCGGACGACATGCCCGCTCATGTGAAAGCCGCTCTGACCGATTCGTCGTTGACGATCCCTGTCCGTCAGGGACGCCTTTTGCTGGGAACCTGGCAGGGAATCTGCCTGTGTGAACATCGGAATCACGGAGGCCCGCGTCGACTTGTTCTGACGCTGCAGGGGCAGGCATCCGGACAGACGCATCTGTCGGAGGGCACACTGATCGTCTGAAGATCGGCCTGTCTGAAGACCGGCGGCCGTGACCGGCGGCCTGCCCCGGCCTGCCCCGGCAGGGCCGGCGGGCAGAATTCCGGCAGACACTGCTGCCGCGGAATGTCCTGACGACGGCGGAGACAACTCGCGGAAAACAGGATTTTCTGAGACAGTGTCTGCCTGCGGGCGCACCGGGGAGACTCCGGGCGGGAGCAGATGGCGGAGGCTGTTTGAGGAGATCGGGGATGAACAATTCTGTCAGCATTGCCGGGACGGGCGTGGGGACCGGGCAGCCGCTGGGTTTCATTGCGGGGCCCTGTGTCATGGAAGACATGAATCTGCTGAGAACCGTGGGGGCCGAAATCGCCCGTCTGCGCGATGAAACGGGCCGGCTGTTCGTCTTCAAGGCCAGTTTCGATAAGGCGAATCGCACCAGTGTGCACAGTTTTCGCGGTCCGGGTCTGGAACAGGGGCTTGAGATGCTGCAGCAGATCGCCGCGGAATTCGATCTGCCCGTCACCACGGACATCCATGAACCCGCTCAGGCGGACCCCTGTGCCGAAGTGTGTGCCGTTCTTCAGATTCCCGCCTTTCTGGCTCGACAGACCGACCTGCTCACTGCGGCCGCTGCGGCGGCCGTCCGGCGAAACATCTGCGTGAATATCAAGAAACCGCAGTTTGTCGCCCCCGAAGACACGGTTCATGCCGTACGCAAGTGTGAGGAACAGGGGCTGCAGCAGGTTCTGCTGACCGAACGCGGAACCACGTTCGGTTACGGCCGGCTGGTGAATGATTTTCGCTGCATTCCCATCATGAAAAGTTTCGGAGTCCCCGTGGTGTTCGATGCGACGCACAGTGTTCAGCTTCCTGGAGGAAGCACGACCGGAGGCCAGCGCGACATGATCGTCCCTCTGGCCCGTGCAGCGGTGGCCGCCGGAGCCGACATGGTGTTTCTGGAAACGCATCCGCAGCCGGACCGGGCGAAAAGCGATGGTCCGAACATGGTGCCGCTGGATCAGGTAGCCGACCTCATCCGGCAGCTCGACGTTCTGCGTCAGACAGTGCTGGATCTCAACGGAACCCTTTAGAAAGCGACTGGTCATGCCGCGTCCGGCCGGTGCGGCCGCTGAGGTCATCCGGCCACACGGATCTTTCGGTGACAACTCAGGACACGTTTTCCATGCTTTTGATGCAAACTGCCGTTTTCAGACGAGTCGTCCGGCCGCTGCGGGCTCCCGTGCGGGGTGCCGTCCTGTCTGCCATGCTGCTCGTATTCACCGCGGTCGGCTGCCGCGATGCGGCGGCTCCGCCGGCCCGGAGTTCCGCGGACACGGTGCCTTCTGGTGGAATCGATCGAGACGCGTGCCGGGCGCGGCTGGAAGCGGCCATCAGCCGGCTGCCGCCGGATTCCCTGGCCGCCATTACGAATCTGGACGGGAACGTGGGGGCGTTGAACGCCTGGCTCGTGGAATGTGCGGCTGATGAGGTGGCGGGGCTGACTGTCAGTGAACAGAACCTGGCCTTCTTCGATGCGTCGGCGCGGCGGGCCATCACGTCGCCTCGATTCACCGCTCGTGATGTGGCCTGGGTCCGCGACGCCCTGATTTCCGCTCGTCTGGCCCAGGCGGTGACATCGCGGGCGGAAGAGAATGGTGCGGATTCGGAGGCGGTGCGGATCATCCGCCTGTTCGAATGGGTGGGAGCTTCTCTGAGTCTGCAGATGCCGGAAGAGGCCGATGTGCCGCGGGGATATCTGGATTTTCTGCTGAGCGGGCGGGGGCCGCTGGAGGCGCGTGTCTGGGTGTTTGCTGTTCTGCTGAGGCAACTGCAGAGGGATGTTGTGCTGCTGTCGCCCGATGAACAGGCCGATCCGGCAGCCACGGCCATGCTGGCGGTGTGTCTGGATGACCGGATGCTGCTGTTTGATCCGCGGTCCTGGATGCCTGTGGCGGTCGATGGTGACCAGACCGTGTTTCCGGATGATACCGCGGGGGCCGACTGGATCCGGAACCGGTCCGGCTGGCAGAACGTCCATGCGGCCATCATTGCGGAAACATCAGCGGTGTGTCCCAGAATGCTGGTTCTGCAGGGACAGCTTCCCGCCAGTTCTGCGGCGGTCCTCTATGAAGAGATCGCGGGCGGGACATCGCCCATCCGACCGCTCATCGAACGTGTGACGGCCGCATCGTCCGGTCTGCTCGATGCGTCGCGCATGCACTGGTGGTCGTGGCCGGATGAACAGATCAATCGGTTCACGGCCGCTCAGGAATCAGAACGGCGTACCTACACGGCTCTGATGAAACATTTCGAAGCTCCGTTCGAACGGGAACCGCTTCAGCTCGATGCGGATTTCCAGGAACTGCTCAGCCGCCCCGACCTGTCCGCTCAGCAGCGAGACGCGCTGTGGACTCAGCGCTGGCAGATGGAATACCAGCGGATGGAGGAACTGCGGGCGTCCGGAGACATGAACAAACTGTTCGGTCGTCCGTCCGGCCGGCTTCTGGCCGTGCGTCTGGAACAGATCCAGGGACGCAGCGATCGATCGGTCATTCAGAGACTGCAGCGGGTGCGCACGGCCTGCATGGACGATGCGATTCAGATGCGCGTGCCGACCACCATCGATCCCAGTGGAATTCGGTCGATTCCGATTCCTGAAGCCATTCAGAATGTGAATCGACAGGCCACGGGAGACGCTCTGTACTGGACGGCCCTGTGTCAGATCGACCGCCGGCAGCCGGGAACGGCCATCACGAGTCTGCAGAGTTACCGTCGTCAGTATCCTGATGGTCGCTGGTTCTATCCGTCCTTTCTCAATCAGGCCCGCGCACTGCTGATGCAGGGGCGAACCGAAGACGCCGTTCGAATCCTGACGCAGGCGGATGCGGAAGCCAATCCGGACCGGGCCCATGTGCAGGCGCTGCTGAAGCGGATTCGCCGTCTGCTGTCCGATTCGGAGGCAGAGGCGAACGCTGAGAGTCCTGCTGATGCGGACACCCCCGCAGAAGCAGGCGATGGGGCCGGAGAACCGACCAGCGGTCTGCCGGACGATGCAGATGGCGGCAGCGATGGCGATTCGCAGCAGCCGGCTGAGCCGTCTGATTCGGAGCCGAAGCCGACTTCTGCGGCCGGCGAATCGGCCGACTGACCGGACCGAAATCGCCGGTCCGGCAGCGGCCGGTCGAGCATTCTGCCGGATGGGGCGGTTGTAACGGGGCGAATCCCGTGCGGTGACCCGAATTCCTCAGAAAGCACCCGGCGGGCGTGCCATGTTTTCCGGAGAAGCTCGCTGCATGTTTCCTGCCACAGGGGGCCGGACCGGATGTCGATTTCGGGAAACAACACGGTGCCGGATTCCCCTTCTTCCGGACCGCCTTCCTGGCTGATTCACGGATCTCTGATCGCCCTGGGCCTGCTGGCCTTCTGGCCCACTGTGGGATTCGATTTCGTCAACTGGGATGACCCTGCTTATGTGTGGCACAACGACCTGATCCGCGACTGGTCTCCTTCGACACTCTACGGAATCCTCACGGAAACGGTCACCCGCAATTATGCTCCGCTGACCATCACGACTCTGTTGATCGATCACACGTTGTGGGGCATGCAGCCGAGCGGCTATCACGCCACGAATGTCCTGCTGCATGTGGTCAATGGGATTCTTGTTTTCCTGCTGGTCCGGCAGCTTGTCGGTTCATCAGGAACAGCGTGGCTGACGGCTGCTCTGTTCCTAGTGCATCCGGTGCAGATCGAATCCGTGGCCTGGATTTCTTCGCGCAAGGGGCTGCTGTCCGGCACATTCATTCTGGCCGCTCTTTGGGTGCGGCTGCGGCCGGATGCCGATACGGACAGTGATCTGCGGTACCTGCTGCTGCTGGGAGCGGCTCTGCTGTCCAAGGCTCTGGCGGTTGTCGTTCCGCCGATCGTCCTTCTGTACGACGTGATCGTGGCACGGCATTCGTGGCGGGACGCCATTGTTCGACAGGTGATTCCGGGGCTGATGAGCCTGCTGCTGCTGCTGAAAACCATGGCCGCTCAGCACACCGTTCTGGGAGGCCTGCGGGGACACCTGGATCTGAGCCTGCCGGAAATCGTGGCGGTGGATCTGGTCATTTTGTGGCGCTACATCGGGATGCTGGTGTGGCCGCGCGAACTGTGTGTCCTTTACGACCCGCCGGTGTCCGGAATCGGCACCTCGGTGCTGGCCGCCGCCCTGGCCTGGACAGCGGTGGCCGGTCTGCTGTGGATGTACGGCCGGCGCTGCAGGCTGCTGATCTGGTCGGTCAGCACATTTTTTCTGCTGCTTTTCCCCGTGCTGAACTTCTTCCGCATCACCACCCTGATGAACGATCGCTACCTGTACCTGCCATGCATTCCGTTCTTTGCAGCAGCGGTGTCCATGGTGCAGTATGCGGGGAGTGCTGATCGAGTCGAACGGCTGCCGTCGCTGCGGATCTTCAGCGGCGCGGTGCGGTGGGCGGTGGGTCTGAGTCTGACGGTGGCGGCTCTGCTCGCCACCTGGCGTCACCTTCCCGTCTGGCAGAATTCCTTCACTCTGTGGCACCATGCCATGCAGCATGTGCCGCAGCTTCCGACGGTTCGTATGCAGTGGGCCCTCACACATCACGACAGCGGTCGGACGCGCCAGGCGGTGCGCATCCTGCAGCAGGCTCTGATCGAAACACAGCCCGATGCGGCCGATCGCCGGCGGATGGAAACGGCCGTGACGCAGTGGACGGCGGAACTGGAACAGTCGTCCCGCCTGGGAACCGGCGCGGGATCGGACCGCAGGTAGCCGATGGCAGCGGCGGTTGCGAATGGCCCTGTCATCTGTCAGCCGGCGCGAATGCCTTTTCGGCGGAGGCGGCAGCCAGAGTTTCCAGGTGCAGAATGTGTTCCCGATACTGGCGATCCAGTTCCGCGAACGATACCCCCGTGATTTCGGCCAGAGACGGCTGGTGCAGAGGCCGACGGGCATCCGGCTGATAGACGGATGACAGCAGAGTGACCAGGGCATCTCGGTAGCGTCCCTGATCGTAGTGCATGAGAAAATGCGTGACGCCGGATGCCTGGGAATACAGGCGGGATCGCTGCGGATGCTGCTGGAAAGCGTCTTTTCCAAGTCGGCAAAACGTTTCCAGCGGGACGTAGAACTGATCTCTCAGAAGACGTACCCGCGCCGCTTCGATCCGCACATGGGTCGGATCGCCGACGGTCACCTGGCCGTCGACGATCCGGAACGATTCCAGATAGCAGGCGAGTCCTTCGATGATCCAGAATTCGGACTGTCTGCCGAGAATCCATTCTTCGGAGGGGCGCCGTCTTTGGCGCGCCAGAGCCCGGGCGGCTGTGACGCGGGCCCGTCTGGTGTGCAGATCCAGAATCTGGTGAGTGGCTTCGTGGCAGATCGTATCCATGTCCGGATCGTCCGGGTTGTAGAAAAAGTAGGCTGTCGAATCCGGCTGCCAGTACAGGCCATAGGTTTCGATGCCTGGCGGCACGTAGCCGCGTGTTCTTCGTTCGTATTCTTCCCGGGTGGCGAAATACATCACCTTCATGGGTTCGCTTCGGGGCCCGGATCTCCGGCGCACGTGGGCCTTTTCGAATCGCTGCCGCAGGGCCGCGGGGCTTTCGAAAAAGGCGGGAAAACTGCCGGTCAGCCAGTCGTAAAAAGCTTCCAGGCGGGACGACACCTCGACGCCGGCCTCACGGCTCACATTGGTGCGTACCAGAAAGTGTTCGCTGCGGATTTCCCACGCGTTGCGAAAATCGCGCCGCAGCAGAGCCTCCTTCTCGGCAGACACCCAGGTGCGTTTCCACGGGCGAAGGCCCTGTTCCCAGCGAGCGACATCCTTTTTCGGAATCCATCCGAACTGTTCATGCAGCACATGGGGTTCCCGGCCGCCGCGCATCTGAGCTTCGAAGGCGGACACCCATTCTCCCGCGTAGGATGGATCGTCGCGCCGCTCAGGATCCTCAAACCGGCGGAACCCCTTGATGCGGCGCGCCAGTTCATGATCGGGATTCATGCGGAGCACATCGCCGATCAGAGAAAACGCGAGAGAATACAGGTCCGCTCGAAGAGCCGACCGGGCCAGGCGATACAGGTCGGCAGCGCATTCGTCTCTCAGATGACGCATCTGTTCCCGCCAATGGCGTTCGACGGGCGGCAGATCCGGCGGCAGCGGCGGTGTGACGACAGCCGGCGGCACGGACGGGGCCGGGCCGTCGGAGGCGGTCATCAGGGCGGCCGCGATGTTTCGAATTTCATCCGCAGCGTGAGGCGCCTGTCCGGCGTACTTCCGGGCCAGTTGTTCGGCATCGGCCGCGAAATCATCCAGCAGAGCCTGCCGGCGTTCCGCAAGCTGACGGGCTCGCCGCAGCTGCACGGAACGGTCGGCCGCATGAACCGGAAATAAGCCGGCCAGCGACAGCAGAACAATGATGGGAACCGACAGCCGGTTTCGACAGCTTTCCGGCGGTTTCATAGGGCTTCTTCAGGATCCGGCCGTACCTGGTTCACGTTTTCATCCGACGGACACCGTCTGACCGAAGCCACTTTACCGGTCCGGACGGGGCTGCGGCAAGACGGACCGTGAACGGCCGGCGGATGCGGTTTTCGATCGCGGGGCCGGACAGTGTTCAGGAAGCTGGTGGCGCTTCCAGACCCACGCGCGGGCAGACGGACAGGAGAACACATTCCGGGCACTTTGGCCGGCGGGCAATGCACGTTTTCCGCCCATGCAGAATGAGGCGGTGCGAAAATTCGATCCATTCGCGTTTCGGCAGAATGGCCATGAGGTCCCGTTCGATGACGTCCGGCCTGGTGGATTCAGTCAGGCCCAGAAGGCGGCTGATCCGGCGCACGTGCGTGTCCACGACGATTCCGGAAGGAATCCCGAACCAGGTGCCCAGCACGACGCTGGCCGTTTTGCGTCCGACGCCCGGCAGCGCGACCAGTTCTTCCATTGTATCGGGAACGTCGCCGCCGTGACGCTGCACAAGCTGCCTGGCCATCAGGCGGATATTCTTCGCTTTGCTGCGGAAAAAACCGAGCGGTCGGATGACGCGTTCGACGGCCTGCTGAGAGGCACGGGCCAGAGCGTCCGCATCCGGCCAGCGTCGAAACAGTTCCGGCGTCGTCCGGTTGACGCGTTCATCGGTACACTGAGCCGACAGGATCGTGGCCACAAGAAGCTGAAAGGCCGATTCGTGATGCAGAGCGCATCGGGCTTCGGGAAACTCCTTCCGCAGCCGCCGCACGACTTTTCGCACGCGGGCCCGTCGTTCTGCCAGAAGCGAATCGCATGAAGAAGACGCCTTCCTGGCCACGAAACATCCTTCCAGACAGTCACGTCGGTTTCGAAGTACGCCGCTGCAGTTCCGGGAACACGCGGGCGACTTTCTGCAGAATATAGTCCCCGTAGGTGCCGGTCCAGTCGTGCACACTGGCTCCGTCCCAGCGATCGGTGTCATCGGGCTGCCGGCCAGGCGACAGCCGAATCGGACGGACCTGAACATCCCAGTCGGGATCGAAAAAGAAGGGGAACGACAGCCGGCTGCGTCCGGAAACATTCCGCACACGGTGCGGCGTGGATGTCCACAGTCCGCCCGTCATGCGTTCCAGCATGTCGCCCAGGTTGCATACGAACGTGTTGTCGATCACCGGGGCATCGATCCATCCGGACCGGGTGCGGATCTGCAGTCCGCCCGTGTGGTCCTGTTTCAGAATGGTCAGCAGACCGTAATCCGTGTGTTCACCTACGCTCCATTCATTCCGGACGTCGGCATCGGCCGTCAGCGGCGGGTAATGAAAAATGCGGAAAAGAACAAGAGGATTGTTCGTGCAATGTTCCCGCAGACGGGACGGCGGCAGCCCCAGACTCACACTCATCGCGCGCATCAGCACGTGCCCCAGTTCTGTCATGCGGGCCAGCCATTCCAGAACGGTTTCCCGAAACCCAGGAATGTTCGGGAACAGATTGCGGCCGTGAAGCGGTGTGCGGCTGCGGACACGTGGATGCGTGTCCGGCAGTTCGTCGCCGAAATAAAGTCCTTCCTTCTGATCCGGGCGGCCGGATGTCAGTTCCTGTCCCAGCGGAAAGTATCCGCGCCAGGCCCGGCCTCCCCGTTCCATCCGGATTTCCATTTTCTGTTCCAGAGGAAGGGAAAAGAAGTGACGGGCCCGTTCTTCCAGTCGCTGCTGCAGTTCCTCAGGAATGCCGTGGCCGGTGATGTAGAAGAATCCCTCATTCCGGCAGGCGGCATCGATCTGCGCGGCCGTCTGCTGCTGAGCCGCGGTCGGTCTGTTCGCTTCGGCCGCGGTCAGGAAGGGGCTCACGTCGATGATGGGAATGGCCGTCATACGGGGCACGCAGAAGTCGAATCGAGAGTTCAGTCCTCCAGAAGATATCGGACCAGATCGGCAAGCTGACCGGGGCTGAGCTGTTTGTCCAGCCCGGCCGGCATGATCGACGTGGTTCCGGCCAGCCGTTCTTCGATGTCGGATACCGACAGAGTGACCGACTTTTTCGCATCGAGCTGGAGGACGATTTCCGTGTCGGTTTCCGACCGGATCACGCCGTTGAAGACGCGTCCGTCTGTCATCACGATCGTGGTCGGTTCGAAATTGCGAACAAACGTGAGACTGGGAAACAGAATGGATTCCAGAAGATCGCGGGCACTGCGAGCCCGACCAATGCGACTCAGATCCGGTCCGATGTGTCCGCCCAGATAACCGCGGCGGTGGCAGGCGATGCAGGACGCCTCGGCGCTCTGAAAGACCTTCTGGCCTCGCCGCACATCGGCCTGCGGCAGCAGAGCGAGAATCGTTTCGACACGCTGCACTTTGCTGCGGTTTTCTTCTTCGATGCGCTTCAGAAGCGGCCGGGCCTGCTGCAGAACGTCTTCTCCGAACGGGGCAAGTGTCTGCGTCAGCTGATCCGGAAACAGAGCGGCCGCAGACGGTGCTTTCAGCAGTGCCCTGACCAGGGCACGGCCCACTTCCGGTTCGGAGGATTTCGAAAACCGTCCGAGCAGCGGACGCAGTTCCATGATTCCGGTGGACGGCAGATGCTGCGACAGCCGCGCAAGCTGTCGGGATGACAGCGGAGTGGCTGTCAGAATATCCACGGCCAGGGCGCGCTGCGACAGCGGCCGGTCCAGATGAAGCTGCCGACAGACGAATTCGAACGTCCGGTCATCATTCAGTGGACGCAGATCGGCCGGCAGCAGAAGCATGGCCTGCAGGCGAATATCAGGGGCTTCTGCGAATCGTCCGGATGGATCGTCGACCAGTTCCTGCAGACGACGGATGATTGCGTCATCCGGAGTGCACCGACGCAGGGCCCGCAGCGCGGTGCGGATCCGGGCCGGTGGACCGGTCAGGTGCTGTGCAAGCGGCTTTCTCCACTCGTCCGGAAGTGTCCGGCCAGGGGCATCAGCTACGACTTCCAGGAGAATCTGCCGGACAGACGGTTCTGTTCCATCGTCGAGAAGATGATGGGCGATGAGTTTTCGGACCGGAGCAGCCGTGGAGAACCGCTGCAGCCGGCTTTTCAGGAGACGTCTTTCGTCTGGGTGCGATGAATGCTGCCGGATCACAGCGTCGAACGCTCCGACCACCACGTCGCCCCATTCCGGATGCTGTTCGGCAATCCACCATGCGGTGTCGTTCATCAGGCGATGATCGGAAAGCAGCAGCGCACGGATGTCGTCAGGTTCCAGGCGGCTTCCGCCTTCCTGCTGGTCCAGAGCGATCAGGGCACCGCGACGCACCACATCGGACGGGTGGTTCAGCAGAGCCTTCAGCGGCAGCGGATCTCCGATTTCGATCACCGCATAGATCAGCGAATGTTCCAGCACGCGATCAACAGGCCGATCACTGCGAGGAATCAGACCTTCCAGCAGAACGCCGACATCGCTGCCTGTACCGATCCGGCCCAGAGCTTCCGCGGCTGCACGCACCACGGCCGGATGGGTGTGTTTCTGCAGAATGGTCCGCACGGCCGGAGCCGCTTTCCGGTACCGCAGGACACTGACCGCGTGCAGGGCGGCCTGGACGACGGAGTCGTCGGCATCCTGCAGGCCAGTCCGGATCACGGTTCCGGCCGGCGGTCCGATGCGGGCGGCGGTCCAGACGGCCGCCCGACGGTGGACGGCACTGGTGGACGTGTCCAGCACCCGCTGCAGGGCGGCCGTCATGCGGTCGCCCCGTCGGGCTGCCGTTCGAGCCGCCCGTTCACGGACGGTGAAGCGCGGATCGGCCAGCAGGTCGGTCAGAGCAGCTTCGCTGAGTCCGTTCCAGTCGATCTGAAGTCCGCGGGGATCGGCCGGCGGACGCGGCTGCGATCGGGAAATGCGATAAATGCCGCCGAGCACATCCGGCTTTTCCAGTTGAGACGTCGGGCAGCAGAGCCGAAACCAGCCGCCGGTGTCCACGACCAGGACACTGCCGTCGGCGTCTTCCAGAACATCGGTGGGATGAAAATCGAGACTGTCGCTGATCAGCAGCGGGTGATCGGATGTTCGGAATGTGGCGCCGTCAGGAATCAGTTCATGACGGACGACTTTGTGCATATTGAACGATGTGGACAGCAGGTCTCCCTGCCAGCCGTCCTGGAGCTGTCCGGAGCGAAGAATCGTCAGGCCGCTGGGAGCCGCCACGCCCATGTGGGTCATCACAGGCATCAGGTCGCCCGTACGGGGATGTCCGTCCAGGACAGAATGGTTCTTTCCGTAGACGCCTCCGTACACCGCGTGCAGCAGCCCGTCCCGCAGTCCCTGGTGCGGGTGGACAAGAAATGTGGTGGTGAAAATGCGTTCACCGGATGGGGTGAACGCCAGTTCCACCGGATTGTCCATTCCGCCGGTCATGACGGCTTCAATGGGGCCGCCCTCCGGACGGCGGCGAAAAATGTGAGACGCCTTTGTGACCAGCGGAGGACGTCCGGGGCGTTCGTAGGTCTGTTCTGCAAACGCTCCCTTGCACCAGTAGATCCAGCCGTCCGGTCCGAGGAACGGGCCGTGCAGATCATTTCCGCAGTGCGTGATGGTTTTTCCGTCGAACCAGACTTCGCGGACATCGGCGGTGCCATCGTCGTCCGTATCCGTGAACTTCCAGATCTGCGGCGGTGCAGCGACATACAGCGATCCTTCGAACCACAGGGCACCTTCCGGGAACACAATGCCGTCCACGAAGACGGTGCTGCTGTCGAAGATGCCGTCGCCGTTGCTGTCGGTCAGTCGTCGAATCCGGGAGGTGGGATTCTTCAGTTGTTCAGTCAGAGCCGTATTCAGTCCGTTGGAATCCGTCACATACAGTCGGCCGCGTTCATCGAAATCGGCACTCACCGGCCGTTCCACCAGGGGAGCTGCGGCAGCCAGTTCGACCTGGAATCCGTCCGGCAGGGTGAAGCGGTGCCCGTTGAGGTCCACTGTGGACGCCTGGGCTGCAGGCAGCAGAAGAAGCGTGATCAGAGAAACAATGGTCGTGATTCGTGGATGGACCGACATGCAGAAACAGTTCCGGAATGCGAACAGCGGTGCAGAATGACGCTCATTCTTGTGGATGCGGCCGATCGGAGTACAGGGACAGAACCGGTCCGGACGGAAAAACCCACAGGAACAGTCCGGCCGGCACAGGCCACATGATGCCCCGGCTCCGCGATGCCGGTTCCCCGGGATCCTCATCTCCCGCGAGGCGGCCTGTGCGGCGGCAAGACGGCCGCCGAATGTTCGATATGTGCAGAGGATTCCGGCCGGTCTGTAATGGGCGAACGGCAGCCGGTCCGGAATCTGTCGCCTGCAGGTCAGCACCTCCGGAACAGAACAGGAACAGCCGGGAATGTCATCAGCCGCCACAGAAGTCCCTGCCGGAGATTCCGCATCGCAGCCGGAGCTGCAGTGGGAGGAGCTGCGTCGATCGGCTCTGGAAACCATCAGATCGGCGGAGATTCCGGATGAGATTGAAGTCCCCGCCCTGCCCCAGGCCGTGACGGAATTTATGGACGAATCATCCAGTCCGGACTTTGATTACGGGCGTCTGGCTCAGATTGTGGAAAAAGATCCGGGACTCACCTGTGAGCTGCTCAGATACGTGAATTCCGCTGCCGTGGGACTGTCCAGCCCCGTTGGCAGCGTGCGGCAGGCGCTGTCGCATCTGGGAATCAACACGGCCCGGACGTATCTGATGGCAGCCGGTGTGAAGGCCGCGACCCGTTCTCAGCAGTCCCGGCTGCTGAACGCACGGCATTTCTGGAATGCGTCCCTGCAGCGCGGGCTGTTCGCCCGGGCTGTCGCGGCGTGTCTGAACCTGGACACGGGACTGTGTTTCATGGGAGGCCTGCTGCAGGATTTTCTGCTGCCGGTTCTGACAGACCGCTTCGATGCGGAATATATCGTTTATCTGGAAACAGAAGCCCGGGAAGGCCGCGATCTGTGCGACTGGGAGCGGGAGGTGTTCGGCTGGGATCACGCCGGAGCGGGCGCCTGCGTGGCGGCGTCGTGGCGGTTTCCGGATGACCTTCTGTGTGCCCTGTTTTATCACCACGAACTGCAGGCCACCCTGCAGCGTCCGGAAATGGAATTCTTCAGCCTGTTTCCCGTGACGTGCGCGGCACTGCTGCCCGATCAGCTCATGCCGAGCACCCGGGGCATTCGGGAACTGATTCGCGTTGATGCCCGATGCGCGGCGATCTGTCTGGATGAACTGTGCCGTCAGGTGGATGCGGAACAGATGCAGCAGGCGGAAAACTATGAGATTCCTCACCACCTGCAGAACCTGGTGGAAGAAGAGCGACGGTGCATGGAACACGAATCCTGACACCACTGCCGGCGGATGTCGTTCACGTCAGCAGTCGATGGCCACCAGCAGGTCACCGGTTTCCACCTGACTGCCGGCTTTGACGAGGACTTCGCTGACCGTGCCCGACACTTCGGAATTGATGACGGTTTCCATTTTCATCGCTTCCATGGACAGCAGTTTCTGTCCCGGTTTCACCGTATCGCCCGGGCGGACAGCCACCGTGACGATCATGCCCGGCATTGTGGCGCCCACGTGTCCGGGGTTGTTCGGGTCGGCCTGGACGGCCTGGGGGGAATCGGATTCCAGATGCCGGTCTCGGACGGTGACTTCGCGCGGCTGACCGTTCAGTTCGAAAAACACCGTGCGGGTGCCGTCGGCGTGAGCGTTGCCGACGGTGAGGAATCGGATGATGAGTGTTTTGCCCGGTTCGATATCGACGGAGATTTCCTCCCCGGGTTCCAGTCCGTAGAAAAAGCCGGGCGTGGGAAGGCGGCTCAGATCGCCGTACCGCTGCTGATCACGGGCGAAGTCTTCGAACACCCGTTCGTACAGCAGCCAGCTGATGATTTCCCGCTGAGCGGGCTCCCGGCCGACCAGGTCTCGGACGGTTTGCCGGGCAGCGGAAAAATCGGCCGGGGGCAGGGATTCTCCCGGGCGTCCGGTGAATTCTTTCTGTCCCAGAAGCACACGCTGACGGACTTTCTCCGGGAATCCTCCCGGAGGCTGCCCCATGCCTCCGCTGATCAGATCGATGACGCTGGCCGGAAAAGCGATGTCGCGGTCCGGGTTGAGCACGTCTTCGTTCGTCAGATCGTTGGCCACCATGAACAGAGCCATGTCTCCCACGGCCTTGCTGGTGGGGGTCACTTTGACGATGTCGCCAAACAGTTCGTTGACTCCGGCATACACGCGGCAGATTTCTGCCCAGCGGTCGGCCAGGCCGAGCGCCCGGGCCTGCTGGAACAGATTGGTGTACTGGCCGCCCGGCATTTCATGGCGGTACAGATCGGCAGTCGCCGGAAGCACCTGGCTTTCGAAGGGTGTGTAGAATTCGCGGGCAGCCCGCCAGTATTCGGCCACGGCATCCAGACTGTCGGAATCCAGTTCCGTGCGGCGGTCGCTGAAACGCAGCATTTCCGTCACGGTGTTGAGATTCGGCTGAGACGTCCCGCCGGACATCGGGGCCATCGCCGCATCGGCGATGTCCAGGCCGGCGCGGCAGCCTTCCAGAATAGCAGCCGCCTGAATGCCGGCTGTATCGTGCGTGTGAAAATGAATCGGAATCCCGACTTCCTGTTTCAGCGTGCGAATCAGCAGGGCCGCGGCGTCCGGTTTGCACAGTCCGGCCATGTCCTTGATGGCCAGAATGTGAGCGCCCATCTTTTCCAGCTGTTTCGCCAGATCGACGTAGTACGACAGGCTGTATTTCGTTCGCTTCGGGTTGGTGATGTCGCCGCTGTAACAGATGGCCGCTTCGCAGACCATGCCCGTTTCCAGAACGGCGTCCATGGCCACCTGCATGTTGGGGATCCAGTTGAGGGCATCGAAGACGCGAAACACGTCCATGCCGGTGTCGGCCGCTTCCTTCACGAAGGCGGTCACGACGTTGTCCGGATAATTCCTGTAGCCCACGGCATTGGATGCCCGCAGCAGCATCTGTGTGAGAATGTTGGGGATGCGTTCGCGGATGTCAGCCAGACGCTGCCAGGGACATTCCTTCAGAAAACGCATGCTCGTGTCGAATGTGGCGCCGCCCCACATTTCCAGACTGAACAGGCCGCTGCACGTTCGGGCGTAAACATCGCAGATCTGCAGCAGATCGTACGTGCGCATCCGCGTGGCCAGCAGAGACTGATGGGCATCGCGGAATGTCGTGTCGGTCAGCAGCAGGCGGTCCTGTTCGCGAATCCACCGGGCGAACTTTTCGGGACCCAGTTCCTGAAGGCGGTCGCGTGTGCCGGCAGGAACCGGATCGGCATGACTGACCTCCGGCACCGGTGCCGGTTCCCGCCGCCGGGCCACGGGACGGTCCCGCACCAGATCGTTGCCGTTGACGATGGTTTCTCCCAGGTAGGTCAGCAGCTTCGTGGCCCGGTCCTGACGGGGATGAAAATCGAACAGTTCGGGAGTCTGGTCGATGAATCGGGTTGTGCAGGATCCGGAAATGAACGTGTCATGTTCCATCACCTTCAGCAGGAAGGGGATGTTGGTTTTCACGCCGCGGATTCGAAATTCCTTCAGAGCCCGGTCCATACGGGCGATGGCATCCGGAAACGACCGGCCCCGGGCGGTGACCTTGGTCAGCAGCGAATCATAGAACGGATTGACCACCGCTCCGGAAAAGGCACTGCCCGCGTCCAGCCGGATGCCCATTCCGCTGGCCGAACGATAATGAGTGACGCGCCCGTAGTCGGGCATGAAGCTGTTGGCCGGATCTTCCGTGGTAACGCGGCACTGCAGAGCGGCTCCCGTGACCTGCACGCTGTTCTGGTCCGGAAGGCTGATTTCGGGATCGGAAAGACGGTGCCCCTGACAGATCAGAATCTGAGACTTGACCACGTCGATGCCCGTCACTTCTTCGGTGACGGTGTGTTCCACCTGAATGCGGGGATTCACTTCGATGAAGTAGAAGGTTTCGTCGTCGGCATCGACGAGAAATTCCACTGTGCCGGCACAGGAGTAATTCGCTGCGCGCCCGATGGCCACAGCCGCGTCGAGAATCTGCTGACGCAGTGTATCGGACAGATTCGGAGCCGGCGCGATTTCCACCACCTTCTGGTGGCGCCGCTGCACGGAACAGTCGCGTTCACACAGATGAATCAGGCTGCCGTGCTGATCGCCCAGAAGCTGAACCTCAATATGCCGGGCCCGGCTGATGAACTTTTCGATGAAGACGTCCGGACAGCCGAAGGCCGTCTGAGCTTCACTGCGGGCACTGTGGAACGCCTGGTCGAAGTCTTCTGCCGACTGCACGACGCGCATCCCGCGTCCGCCGCCTCCTTTGGCCGCCTTGATCATCACGGGAAATCCGACACGGTCGGCCTGCTGACGCGCTTCGTCCACCTGTTCGACGACGCCTTCGGTCCCGCCCAGCACGGGAACGCCCGTGCGGATGGCGATCGACCGTGCCGATGTCTTGTCTCCCAGAGCCTTCAGGCTGGACACCGACGGGCCGATGAATGTGATGCCGGCCGCTTCACAGGCGGCCGCGAAATCCGCCCGTTCCGACAGGAAGCCGTAACCGGGATGGATGGCGTCGGCCTGAATGGCCCGTGCCAGCTCGACGATGGCATCGATGTCCAGGTAGGCGCGGATCGGTTCTCCCTGAGTGCCGATTTTCCATGCTTCATCCGCTTTGAACCGGTGCAGGGCGTACCGGTCTTCATGCGTATAGATGGCGGCCGTGCGGATTCCCAGCTCCGAAGCACTGCGGAATACGCGGATCGCGATTTCAGAGCGGTTGGCAACAAGCAGCTTTTTGATGGGTTTCATGGAAGACAGAGTGTGAGTGTCGGGGACAGTGTGAGTGTCGGGGACAGTGTGAGTGTCGGGGACAGCCGAAAACGACCCCGGCCACCAGGAAGCGGCCGGGGTTTCAGGGTCGACAGACCATAACGCACGAACCGCCTGGTTTCCATTTGACTGCGGACATTGTGGTCCGATTGCCGGATGCCGGCCTCACCGAGGCATCAAAACCGTTCTCGAACGCCGGAATTCCGCGCCGGGGCCGATCGGCCGGTTCCAACCACTGTCGGTCGAAAGGGCGTGCTGCAGAATGTCTGCGGTGCGGGCGGTCGGGCATTCGGTGTGGGACCGTTTCCCGACAGGATGCCCGCGCTGCGTGGAGAACGGCTGCCTGTCACGTTACCATCGACCTGTCGCGATTCAGACAGGGCACCATTAGGACTTCGCGCGGAGGGATGCGGGATATGGCGGTGGACACTTCTCAGGCACTGCAGCATCTGCACGAACTGCTGAAGCAGCTCGACGATGCCGAAACTCTGCTCGCACACGGGCCCCGGCGAATCGCGGCTGCGGAAAAGAAGGTCGCGGCTGCTCAGGAAATCGTGGATGCGGGAAAGAAGGAGATCCGGGAACTGCGCGCGGCCGCCGATGACAGGTCCCTCAGTCTGAAATCCCGGGAAGCCGACATTCTGAAACTCCGCAGCCGGCTGAATGAAGCCGCTTCCAATCGGGAATACGACATCATCCAGTCGCAGATCGCATCGGAAAAGGCGGCCTGCGAAAAGCTGGAAGACGAAATTCTGCAGCTGCTGACCAGCGTGGATGAAGCAGAATCGAAACTGCAGGCGGCCGAAGACGAGGTTCGCGAACAGACGAATCGGTGCCGCGAGATCGAAGCGGATGTGCGGTCCCGGGAACCGGAGATTCGCAGCGAGATCGAACGGCTGGAAACGGAAATCCGTGAAGCAGAACAGGCGGTTCCTGCCGGAGATGCGCGAACCGTGTATCGGCGTCTGCGCGATGCGATGAAAGCGCAGGCGCTGTCGGAAGTGCAGGATGCATTCTGCATGGCCTGCAACACCAAAGTGATTGCTCAGGACTGCGTGCGGATCAAGGTGGGAGAGTTCGTCACCTGTCGGCAGTGCGGACGCATTCTTTATCTGTCGGCTGCGGAGGCCTGATGTCCCCAGGGGGCGGATGGCGATTTCCCGGGAGCTGACAATTGTCTTCGGCGCATCGGGCCGTCATCCTGTCGGCCTTCCGCCGCTGTGGCTGTTCTGCTGTTTCCGACGAAAGTTTTGTTCGTGTCTGTGGTGAACTGGGATCCGTTCCGCGACATTCTGGATGAATACGAATCATTTCTGATCACGACGCATGTGCGTCCGGATGGAGACGCTCTCGGATCGCAGCGGGGGCTGGCAGCGATTCTGGAATCGCTGGGCAAACAGGTCACGATGATCAATGCCACGGCGCCTCCGGCCAACCTGCGGTTCATGAACTCCGATGGCCGTGTTCTGCGCCTTGGTGAGGACATTCGTCGGGACGCAGTTCCACCGGTGGATGTCCGGATCGTTGTGGATACGGGAGTCTGGCAGCAGCTCGGCGACATGGCGGCCGTGGTTCGGGATGCAGACGGTGTGCGGGTCGTGATCGATCATCATGTGAGTTCCGACGATCTGAATGCTCTGGAGTTTCGTGATCAGAACGCAGCGGCCACGGCAGAACTGATCTGTGAACTGTCCCGGGAACTGGACGTCGCTCTGCCGCCGGATGCGGCAGGCTGGCTCTATGTGGCGATTGCCACCGACACAGGCTGGTTTCGTTTTCCGTCGACCACGGCTTCCACCATGCGCGCGGCAGCGTATCTGATGGAATGCGGAGCCTGCCCCGACGAACTGTACCGCCGGATTCACGAACAGAAATCCGTGGCGCGCGTGCATCTGGCAGGTCGGGCGCTGCAGGGACTGCGGACCGACTGCGGAGAACGACTGGCCTGGATTCAGGTCCGTCAGGACGACCTGAAGGAAACCGGCGCTGTTCTGGCCGACACCGAAGGACTGGTCAATCAGTGCCTGACGATCGCCGGTGCGGAAACGGCGTTCATCGCGGTGGAACTGCCCACTCAGCAGGTGAAGTTCAGCCTGCGCTGCCGACCGCAGCACAACGTCGCCGCAGTGGCCGAACGTCTGGGAGGCGGCGGTCACCGGCTGGCGTCCGGTGTCACGCTGGACGGGCCGCTCGATGCGGCCGTCGACACGGTGCTCAGGGAATTCCGGGTTCTGCTGGACGACGATGCGGACACCGTCGCGGCCGCAGACAGCGGCCGCGACGGCTGACGGAACGGGCACTGGTGCCGGGAATCAGCGGAGACTGCTGAGCACCACATCCGGGTCGATATCGTATTTGTGCCACAGGGCTCGTTTCCATTCGACCAGCGGCCCGCCGATGACTTCGCTGCTCATCTGCTGCATCACGGGAGACTGCGCGAAACCGTTGCGTCCGTCACGGGCGAATCGTTCCATGAGTGCCTCCATGCCGACGTCGGGCGTGGGGAAACGATTGGTCACGTGAACGACGAACCACGCCGAACGGTCGGCATTGGGGACGGCGGCCACGTCTTCATCATTCATGTCTTCGAAAATCGTTTTCATGAATTCATGCCCCACCTTCTCCAGAATCGTCACTCCGTCGGAAAAACGAATGGGCGACAGTTCGGCGCGGGGACGCTGCATGAAGCTGGTGCCTGGCGTCTGGCTGGTCCGCATCCACGAAAACGACAGGGACTGCCGCACAGTCAGAGCGGCGGAATCGTCCTGGCCGGTGATCGTGACGTTTTCCAGCACGGCGGCCATGCCGGATGGTTCCTCGCCGGTCAGAGCCTGACGGACGGTTTCCGCCAGCTCCTCAGCACGGGCTTCAGCCAGCTCACGGGCCCGCATCCGCTTCAGGGCGAGAATCACGGAATCGCGGACTCCCGGTTCGTCGAGCGACGGGACGTGCGATTCGGAGATTTCCACGGCCCACCAGGCATAGTGCGTTTCCGTTCCGTCATCGGCAGCCGGATGCCGGACGGAACGGCGCGGCATGAACAGAGACGAATCGTTCGATGTCACATCGTCGGAAATCGTGGAAAACAGTTCGAAGGCGGCCGTGCTGCTGCCGGGATCGGATTCGAACGGCGATGCATTCGGGTCCGTGGCCTGTCCCAGCGGATAATCGTCCGCATCAGAAAATTCCTGGAAGGTGACCAGCCCCGGCGTCACCGCAAAATTCAGGCCGTGTTCGTCGGCCCAGGCTTTCATCTGCTGCAGATAGTCGTCTGTTTTCTGAGCCAGTTCGCGGCGCAGATTCAGAGCGCCCGCTTCACTGTCACTGTAAAGCCCGGGATTCTCCCGCACGATCCGCGCGCGTGTGCGGTTGCGTTCGGACGCGATGGACTGCAGGAAACGGATGGCTTCGTCCATCTTCGCGTCGATGGCGTCCCGAACACGCTGCGTGTGCAGTTCTTCACGAATCTGTTCACGCAGGTCATCGGTCAGTTCGACATATTCATACTGAACGTCTGCTTCTTCCGATTCCGATGAGTTCCCGGATGCGTCAGTATCTGAAAGCTGAGGGATGACAAGGGGCGGAGGATCGTCTGCGGCCGCATCACCCGCTGTACCGTCGGCCGATGCCGGGGAATCGGCCGGCTGGTCCGACGATGCGTCTGATGCTTCGTCGGATGGGTCGTCCGCAAGCGAAAACTGACCGCCGGTTTCTTCGGAACCGGATTCGGAGGCTCCTTCCGGAGACGGATTTTCTGATGGCTGCGGCGAAGGAGGCGCGGAATCTTCGGACGGGATCGTCAGAACCGGTGTGTCGCTGTCGCCGGGCGGTTCATCCGACGGCTGCGGTGCCGTGTCCGTCGAACCCTTTTCGGATGTGCCGGCGGCCGCGTCTTCCGGTGACGATGCACCGCTTTCTGAAGATGTGTTCGGAGCCGTGGTGTCTGCTGCAGCCGGCATATCGGCAGATGATGCGGCATCCGTCTGATCGTCCGGTTCGTTCTGTTCGCTGCCTGTTTCGGGGGATTCCGAATCCGGAAGGACGACTTTTCGAAACCGCGGCGTGTCCCGGTTTTCCTGGTAGAACGCTTCCACGTCTTCATCCGTGACGGGCGGTACGGTGGAAGCGACCGAATCGAAATCGATTTCCAGCCAGGCGATGCGGGCCCGGCCCGGCAGGCGAAAACCCGGGCTGCCGGGTTCATCCTGTCCGGGGAATCTGTCGCGGGCGGCGGCGAACAGTTCTTCGATTTCCGCTTCGGACGGTTCCGGGGCCTGGTCGAGGAATGCATCGACGTCCAGTTCGGCCACCTCAATGGACTGCCGCACGTGCAGACGCTGAAACCAGGCCCACTGCACTTCCGGCGGCGGCGGTGACAGGCTGCCGACGGGAGTCACGGCCCGCCAGGCCATCTGCGCGGCGATTTCGTATCTGAAGATATCGAACAGAGTATCCGGTGTGACGCTTTTGCCCTGATACTGGAGCGTCTGTCGGGCCCGGATGAAGCCTTCGCGGGACAGTTTGTCGCCGGTCGCCTGATTGATGAAATCACTGACCATTTCATCGGACACGACCAGTCCGAGTTCAGCGGCTTCCTGAACCAGCAGCCGGGTAAACAGGACGTCCTCGATATCGCTGTGTCCGAAACCGAACTGCGGTAGCTGCCCGAACCGGGCGAAATACTGAGCGGTTCCGGCGCCGAAGGCTTCTTCGGTGGCCCGATAAAGAAACGTGTTGGCAATGCTGCGCCGCTGCAGCATGTCGTCCACGTCGCTGCGCTCGATGACACCGAATTTGGCGGCCAGAACAGGCGGTGGTCCGGTGAAGGCCGGCAGGATGAGTCCCAGCAGAACCCCCAGGATGGCTCCCCCGATTCCCCACTGAAGCCATTGTCCGCTGCTGATTCCGGCGATGCCGAAGATGATGCCGCCCAGCAGCAGTCCCAGAAGCCAGAAGTTCGTGCCGGATGCCGTGAACAGGGCATCCAGCGTGAACACGAGCATCGCCAGAATGATCAGGACGGCCATCATGCCGGCCTGGTTTTTTCGGAAGAACTTGAACGGTGATGCCATAGTGTGAGGCTCAGAAAGGCAGTGGTCGGACGGGCGCGGAATTCTCAGTGTGGGTTGACAGGTCAGGGAACGATGCCATATGTCACCTGCCGAACGCCGGATACGAACTGCTGCTTCGAATGGCGGCCACCGGCCGATTCGGGCAGCGAAGCAGCGGATTCTAGCCGGCCGGCGCGGTCAGGCAAGGTCAATACAATACTCAGGTTACGTCGGGCCGCACACAGCACTGTCGCGGCAGGAACCGGTTCCCGATTCCGGATCCGATGCGGCATTTTTCTCACTGGCAGAAGTACGCATGGCTGGACGCAAGAAGGCACTCGTCATCGTCGAGTCCCCTGCGAAGGCGAAGAAAATTCAGGGTTTTCTGGGCAGTGACTACATCGTGCGTGCCAGTGTCGGGCATGTGAGAGATCTGCCTGCGAAGGCCGCTGAAGTTCCCGCCTCCGTCAAAAAGGAGTCCTGGGCGACTCTGGGTGTCAATGTCGAAAACGACTTCGATCCCCTGTACGTCGTGGCACCGGAAAAGAAAAAGGTGGTCCGGGAGCTGCGAGAACTGCTCAAATCGGTCGACGAACTGATCATCGCGACAGACGAAGACCGGGAGGGAGAAAGCATCGGCTGGCATCTGGTGCAGCTTCTGAAACCCAAGGTGCCCGTGCGGCGGATGGTGTTTTCGGAAATCACGAAAAAAGCCATCACAGAAGCTCTGGCCAGTACCCGTGACCTGGATGAAAACCTGGTCGCCGCTCAGGAAACACGTCGCGTTGTCGATCGTCTGTACGGATACACGCTGAGCCCGCTTCTGTGGAAGAAAATTGCACGAGGCCTTTCGGCCGGGCGCGTGCAGAGTGTGGCCGTGCGGCTGCTGGTGGAACGGGAACTGGAACGACTGCGGTTCCGCAGCGGAACCTACTGGGATCTGAAGGCCGCGTTGAGTACCGAAAAACGCGAGTCGTTCGAAGCCGTCCTGCTGACAGTCGGCGGGCGGCGCATCGCCACCGGAAAGGATTTCGACGAAAACACGGGCCGCATCCGGGACGATGCGGATGTTGTGCTGCTGGAAGAAAAAGCCGCCCGGGAGCTGGAAGCCAGGATCCGCCGGCAGCCGTGGACCGTGGAGCGGGTTGAACAGAAACAACAGACGCGGCGTCCCTCCCCGCCGTTCACCACCAGCACCCTGCAGCAGGAAGCCAACCGAAAGCTCGGAATGGGCGCCCGGGATGCCATGGCGGTCGCTCAGCGCCTGTACGAAGCCGGGCACATCACGTACATGCGGACCGACAGTGTCAGCCTCAGCGGGGAAGCCGTGGAAGCGGTTCGCGGACGGATCGATGATCTGTATGGTCACCGGTTCCTGAGTGCGTCGGTGAGGCAGTTTACGACGAAAACGAAAGGAGCCCAGGAAGCTCACGAAGCGATTCGGCCCGCCGGGACGGAAATGAAAACGGCCGAACAGATTGGCCTGGCCGGGCCGGAAGCCCGCCTCTACGAACTCATCTGGAAACGCACCATGGCCACTCAGATGGCCGAGGCCCGGCTGCGGTTCGATACGGTCACCATTCGCGTCGGTGATGCGGAATTCCGGGCCAGCGGACGGACGGTGGAATTCCCCGGTTTCTTCCGCGCGTACGTGGAAGGATCCGATGATCCGGAAGCGGCCATGGAAGATCGGGATGCCCCGCTGCCTCCCCTTCAGGAACAGCAGACGGTGCAGTGCGAAGACATCGAGGCGGTCAGTCACGAAACGAAACCGCCGGCCCGTTACACGGAAGCCTCCCTGGTGCGGCGTCTGGAGCAGGAAGGCATCGGTCGTCCTTCCACCTATGCCAGCATCATCAGCACGATTCAGTCCCGCGATTATGTGCGGTCCAGCGGAAAACAGCTTGTGCCCACATTCAAAGGACTGGCCGTCACGCGGCTCCTGGAGAACCATTTCCCCCGCCTTGTGGATCTCGGCTTCACGGCCAGCATGGAGCAGACGCTGGATGACATCGCCGCGGGAACGGCGGAACGGCTTCCCTACCTGCAGGAATTTTACTGCGGCGAACAGGGCATCGATGAACAGGTGCGGCAGAAAGAAGCCGACATCGATCCGCGCGAAGCCTGCACACTGCGGCTGGATGGCATCGATGCGGACATCCGGGTCGGACGGTACGGTCCGTATTTCGAGAAGCCGGTCGGAGACGAAAAGCTGACCGCATCGATTCCCGATTCGATCGCTCCGGCCGATCTGACGAACGAACTGGCTGATCGCCTGATCGAAGAGAAACAGAAGGGCCCGACCGCTCTGGGCATGCATCCGGAAGAAGGGCTTCCGATCTACGTGCTGAATGGTCCGTTCGGACCGTATCTGCAGCTTGGAGACGTCACGGACGACAACCCGAAGCCGAAACGCTGCAGCATTCCGAAGTGTTTCGATCCGGAGAACCTCGATCTGGAAACGGCCGTCGCTCTGCTGGCCCTGCCGCGGCGCATTGGACACCATCCGGTCACGGGAAAGGTCGTCAACGCGGGCATCGGCCGCTTCGGCCCGTATGTGCTGCACGACCGCGTGTATGCCGGCTTCGATCGCCGCACCCATCTGGTGGAACACGAAGGGCGTTCCTGGAACGTGCTGGATGTGCCGCTGGATGTGGCTGTGCACATGCTGAAGAACACGAAAAAACGGGCCGCCCCCACTCCGATTCGCGAACTGGGACCGCATCCGGACGACGGACAGGCTGTGGCGATTTTCGACGGCCGCTACGGCCCGTACGTGAAACACAACAAAATCAACGCCACCATTCCGAAGGAATACGATGTTGCTGAAGTGACGCTTGAACAGGCCCTTCAGTGGCTGGAAGAAAAAGCCGCCCGCGGCGGTTCGAAAAACAGAAAGAAAAAGGCGGCCGCCAAAAAGAAAACGGCCCGCAAAAAAACGGCGGCCAGGAAATCAGCCGCGAAGAAAACGACCGCGAAAAAGAAAACAGCGAAGAAGAAAACGGTCACCCGAAAGAAGGCTCAGAAAACAGCATCTGCGAAGACGGGGTCCGCCGGCGAGTCGGACGGGGCCTGATCCGCGGAAGCGGGTATTGCCACGGTCCGGGGAACAGAGGGAATGCGCCCGTGAATGGCGACAGCAGTATGAGTGCCGATGTGGTGCGGCACCTGAACGACACCCAGGAAGACGCTCTGGCAGATCTGTTCGATTTTCTGCGCATTCCTTCCGTCAGTGCTGATTCGGCGTTTCGTGCGGACATGCAGCGGTGTGCCCGGTTCGTGGCGGAATCGATGCAGCGGGCCGGTCTGACGACGGAGATCGTTCCCACGCCGGGACATCCGATCGTCCTGGGAGAACGCTGCGAAGATCCTCAGCTTCCCACCGTTCTCATCTACGGGCATTACGATGTTCAGCCGCCCGATCCGCTGGATGAATGGACCAGCGCTCCGTTCGATCCGGTGATCCGCGATGAAAAGATTTATGCCCGCGGAGCGACCGATGACAAAGGTCAGCTGTACACGCACCTGCGGTCGCTTCAGGCGTGGATGACGGTGGCCGGAAAACTGCCCGTCAATGTGCGGTTTCTGGTGGAAGGCGAAGAAGAAGTCGGCAGCGATCATCTGGATCGGTTTCTGGAAGAGCACCGCGACCGGCTGCAGGCGGATGTTGCGGTGATCAGTGATACGAGCCAGTACGGCGACGGGATTCCGGCCATCACGTATGGTCTGAGAGGAATTGTGGCGGCGGAAGTGCATCTGCGGGGCCCGTCGCAGGATCTGCACAGCGGAATCTACGGCGGCAGCATCGCCAATCCCGCGACTGCTCTGGCGCGTCTGTGCGGCGGTCTGCTGGACGCCGACGGCCGCGTCCGGATTCCCGGCTTTTACGACGATGTTCTTCCGGTCTCCGATGCAGAACGTGCGGCGTTCGCCGAACTGCCGTTTTCCGAAGCGGAATTCCTGAAGGAAACCGGGTGCCAGGACGTGTGGGGGGAAGCCGGCTGGTCGACTCTGGAACGGCGGTGGATTCGCCCCACATGCGACATCAATGGCATGGTCAGCGGATACACAGGGGAAGGTCCCAAGACGATCATTCCTGCGTGGGCCCGGGCCAAGATCACCTGTCGTCTGGTTCCCGGGCAGCAGCCGGATCGGATTCTCGATGCGCTCGAACAGTTTCTGAAGGATCGGTGCCCGCCCGGACTGACACTGACATTCACACGATACCACGGCTGTCCGGCGTTCGTCCTGGACCCGACCGGACCCTGGGTGACGGCGGCCTGTCGGGCCGTTGAGGAAGCTTTCGGGACGCCTCCTGTGTTCATTCGCGAAGGCGGGTCGATTCCGGTGGTCATGAGCTTCAGGCAGATTCTGGATGTCGATACATTGCTGCTCGGCTGGGGCCGCAATTCGGACAATCTTCACAGCCCCGATGAACACCTGCACGTGGTCGATTTTCACCGCGGCACGACAGCCAGTGCCCTGCTGTGGGAAAGGCTCCGCCTGACGGCCGATTCGGCGTCCTGAGCGAACGCGGGCGGAGGCTGACGGAACGGCAACGGGATTCTGCCGAAACCATCCGGAAACGCGGCCGCCGGAAGTGTTTTCAGTCCTTCTTTCGAAAAACAGTCATGCTGGATCTTCAGTACATCTGTGACCATCCGGACGCGATTCGGGAAAACTGCCGGATGCGCGGCGCAGAAGTCGATGTGGATGCTCTGCTGACGCTGCGCGCCGAACGCAGCACGCTGATTTCTCAGACCGACGCTCTGCGCCATGAGCAGAAGGAGGTTTCCGGGCAGATCCCGAAGGCGGCAGCAGAAGATCGTCCGGCCCTGATCGAACAGGGGCGCCGACTGCGGGAACAGATCGGCGAACAGGAACAGCGGCTGAAGGATGTCGAAGCGCGGCTGCAGCATCTGCAGGCTCAGATTCCCAATCTGACGCATCCGGATGTTCCGGCCGGGGGCGAAGACGATGCCGTGGAACTGCGCACGGTCGGGCAGCCAGCCGCCTTCGATTTCGCGGTGCGCGATCATGTGGAACTGGCCGCATGCTGTGATCTGATCGATCTGGAAGCCGGATCCCGCGTCGCCGGGCATGGTTTCTATTACCTCAAAAACGATGCCGTCCTGCTGGAAGCGGCGCTGGTTCAGTTCGCCCTGCAGAAGCTGAGGAACGAAGGGTTCACCCTGTTTTCCACTCCGGATCTGGCCCGAGACAGCATTCTGAAGGGGATTGGTTTCAGTCCCCGCGGCGACGAAACCCAGATCTATTCAGTGGCCGACACGGACCTGAGTCTGGTGGCCACCGCGGAGATCACTCTGGGGGGAGCTCTGGCCGGTCAGGTTCTGGATCGGACGGAACTTCCTCTGCGCTGGGCCGGAGTGTCTCACTGCTTTCGAACGGAAGCCGGAGCCCACGGGCGGGCCACACGAGGCATTTACCGGGTGCATCAGTTCACGAAGGTGGAAATGTTCGCATTCACCGAACCGGACCTGGAGGTTTCCTGTGCCATGCATGAGGAGATCGTTCGGATCGAAGAAGACATCTTTCAGGCTCTGCAGATCCCCTATCGACTCATCGACACGGCTGCCGGAGATCTGGGGGCTCCGGCCTATCGGAAGTTCGATCTGGAAGCGTGGATGCCGGGGCGCGGCGACGGGGGCGCCTGGGGGGAGGTCACGTCGGCGTCGAACTGCACCGACTACCAGGCCCGGCGTCTGAACATTCGCTGTCGGTCGGCGGAACGCAAAGGCACGCAGTTCGTCCATACACTGAACGGAACGGCTGTGTCCTGCGCCCGGGCGATCATTGCGATTCTGGAAAACCACCAGCAGCCGGACGGCAGCATTCGGGTGCCGGATGTTCTGCAGCCGTGGGTCGGCCGCGAAATCATCGAAGCGGTCGGAAAACCGGACTGAACGGAATCGGCCGGAAGGAAGATCGACGGGCGCCGGTCCGGCTGTCCGGAGTCCGGATGCGGCAGCCGTCCGGTCTGTACAGCCGTCGCCGCACAGCCTACGCTGCACCCGGCAGATCCAGTGCGTGAAACGGGAACCGGGATGTGACTGACCAGATTACGCTGCAGGAGACGGATGCCGAGCTGAGCCGTCATGTCCGAAACGGCTACATGCGGTACAGGGATTTCAAACCCCTGACTCAGGGCGGAGAAGCCGTTCTGCGGACCTGCCGGGACGAGAATCTGGGCCGCACGGTCGTGATGAAAACGCTGCTGCCGCAGCTTCAGAACCTGGAAGTGTACCGCAAGCGATTTCTGCGGGAAGCACGGGTCACTGCACTCATTTCTCACCCGGCGACCGTGCCCGTCTATGAACTCAGCCGCGATTCCGACGGCAACGCCTACTTCACCATGAAGAAACTGTCCGGCCGGGATCTGTGTGAGATTCTCGACGGACTGGCCGAAGGCCGCTCCGATCTCGAAGAAGAATTCCCTCTGGAATCCCTGCTGAACGTGCTCATTCACATCGGCCAGTGCCTGGCGTTCGCTCACCAGCGCGGCGTTGTCCATCGCGATCTGAAACCGGCCAACATCATGGTCGGGGATTTCGGAGACATCATGCTGCTGGACTGGGGGCTGGCCAAAGTGCGGGACATGGAAGACAGTGAGGATGTCGTGGAACAGCTCGCCCGCGAAGGACGCCGGAACGTTCCCGGGCGCCTGACCGGACGCGGCGATGTCCAGGGCACACCGTTTTACATGTCTCCCGAACAGGCACGGGAAACCGGCGATGTGGACCATCGCACCGACATCTACAACATGGGGATCATCCTGTTCGAAATCCTCACCGGCGAAAGCTACATGTCGGGACGAAATTTCCGGGAGATCAAACGGAAGATCCTGGAAGACCCTGTTCGCGCTCCGCGAGATCACGCGCGGCGCGGGCCGGTCAGTCCGGAACTGAACGCGATCTGCGTCAAAGCCCTGCAGAAGGATCCGGACGAGCGGTACCAGACGATGAGCGAATTCGTGGAGGAGCTGCGGGCGTATCTGCTGGGACGCCCGGTGACCGTTTACGAACCGTCTCTGTGGGAACGGATTCTCCGCTGGCGCCGAGGCCGGCTGCTGTCCGGTGCGTCCCTGCTGTGGTTTCTTGCGGGGATCGGCGGAGGCGTCCTGGTCAGGAATCTGTTTTGAATGCAGTCCGGGACGCGGAACCGGATTCGGCCGGATCGGCAGAACAGGTTTCCCGCTTCTTGGCGGCCTGGTAGGCCGCTTCCATTTCGGCCAGATCGGCGTCTTCCAGTGACCGGCCGGCCTGTGCGAGCGTTTTTTCGATGGCCTGAAAACGCCGAATGAACTTGGCGTTGCTTTCTCGCAGGGCTTCTTCCGGACTGATTCCCCAGCGGCGGGCGATGTTGGCCAGGACGAACAGGACATCGCCCAGTTCACTCTGGACGCGGTTTCGCTGCTGAGGATCCTGGATGGGTTCGTCAGGAATCCGATTCCCGTCCACACCGGCCGGCACATCGGGAATCTGTCCGTCGTCGAACAGTTCCGCGGCCAGTTCAGAAAGTTCTTCCTGAAGCTTATCGAACAGCATGCGGCGATCGGGAAAATCGTATCCCACTGCAGCGGCACGAGCCGTGATGCGGGCGGCGCGGGCCAGCTGAGGCAGCGCGGCGGGAATGCCGTCCAGTTCAGAACGGCGTTCCGGTTTTTCCGCGGCCCTGGCCGTCCGCCAGTGTTGACGGACATCGTCGACTGTCTGAGCGGTCTGAGTGCCGAACACGTGCGGATGACGGCGGATCATCTTGTCGGCAATCTGCCGGACGACGTCCGTCAAATCGAAACGTTTTTCATCCGCGGCGATCTGAGCGTCCAGAACCACCTGCAGCAGCACGTCCCCCAGTTCTTCCTGGATGGCCGCGTTGTCGTCGGCCGCAATGGCTTCCAGAAGTTCGTACGTTTCTTCCAGAGTGTACGGCCGGATGGACTGCAGAGTCTGGCGGCGATCCCAGGGACAGCCGTCCGGCCCCCGCAGTCGGGCGATGATCTCGCAGAGACGCCGGAATTCCGGAAGCAGACGTTCGAAGTCGGGAGGACAGCCGAATTCGGACGGCGTGTCGTTCACGGGCGATGTTCCTTCGACTGCAGGTGTGCTTCCAGATGGGCCAGCAGAGGATCGATGGTCCATTCCTGAATGGCGTGCGGCGGATTCCAGGGGAACCAGCGGTAGCCGATGTGTTCTGTGAGATGCGGCGTCAGCCGCTCGCTGATTCGGCCCAGAAAAATTCGAAGCGTTTTTTCCACATCGCCGGATCCGAGATCATACCGGTGTCCCGATACCAGGTACCGCTGTTCGTAGCAGAAATCGGGGTCGACGAGTATCTCTTCCGGCACGAATCCGGTTTCTTCCTCCAGTTCCCGCAGAGCGGCCTGCAGATCGGTTTCTCCCGGATCCACATGGCCTTTGGGCAGATCCCACCGATCGGCGTGTTTCAGAAGCAGGAAGGAATCCACCGGATCGCCGGTGACAATCAGGAACCCGCAGCTGCGCGGCGTTTTCAAAACCGAGGCCTCACTGGAAATCCATACGAACAGATCTGTCACGGAACATCCGGCCGGATGCCTGTCGACGAGATATCGGCCGCCTCGCCAGGTGTCCGATGCCGCCGACGGGACGGAAAGCCCGTGATCGGTCACTGTAGAAACCGGACTGTTTCAGATCCACCGGGCGGCGGAGGTGATTTTTCCGAAAAACGTCCGTCGCGACATCTCCTGCCGCCTGCTGCATGGCCGGTGATGAAATTCGGACCTCCGAGGCCGGTCCGGACTCGGACCGGATGAACGCACGCATCAGGCGGCGCGGCGCTGCGGGGATTCTGTCGGCCGGCCGGGATCGGCGACGAAACGTTCTGCGCGTCGAGCCACTTTGCGGCCATAAGTGCAGCGGGCCAGGACATCAATCATGAAACGGTTCACCAGGTGGGGAACGCCGGTCATCGGCCGTCGGACGTCGACAATCAGCACCGCCCGCGGCTGCCGACTGTGATTGATGACTTCGTGCGGCCAGGAATCGTCGAACAGGACCCCTTCGCCTTCCCGCCAGGTGTACGTCTGATCGCGAACGCGGATGGACGGCGGATTGTCGTCTGGAACTTTCAGAGCCAGGTGATATCTCAGATACCCCACGTACGGGCCACAGTGTTCCGGAACACTCTTGCCGGGATCCAGGACGGAAAAGAAGGCCTGAATGAGTCCCGGAATACGGGACAGCAGTCGACAGGTTTCCGGGCAGCGCCGGCAGTTGGCGGCCGGTTCATGTCCCAGCAGATGCAGCAGGAACACGCCCCACTTCCTGTCCGTCCCGTCGCTGCCGGAAATCTCGATTTCTCCGGGATCCACATCGTGATACGCCGGCAGTTCCGTTCCATCGGTGACTATCGCGTCGAACTCCCGGCGAATCGTTTCGAAGTGATTCGCCAGATCATTCAGTTCCGGGGAGACCGACGCGATGTCGTCAATGAAGACCGGCCGCTGATCACCGCCGACCTGGCCGGTCAGATAGCGATTCACGGCGTTCTTGACGATGTGGTAGTCGAACAGCTTCTGCCATCCGGTCCGTGGATTTCCCATGCCGGCGCACTCCGTTGTTCCGTGAGATCGACAGACCGCCTGTTTGATGGATTGTTCCACCCAGACGGAACCTCAAAAATGTAGAGAATTCGCTCCAGAGCGTACAGACCGGTTCAGACCATCCCCCCCAGGCGGCCCGGCTGCACCGGATGCCAGGTGCGTCGGGTGATGGAGGATTCCCCTCCGCGTTCTGCCGACGGCGCGTCGGTGCTTCCGGGGCTGTCGGTCAGTGAACGCGCTGTCCGGGCTGCGCTCCGGAATCGGGGCTGATCAGAAACACGTCTTTTCCGCCGGGGCCGCTGGCACACACCATGCCTTCGCTGACTCCGAATTTCATTTTGCGAGGTTTCAGGTTGGCCACGCAGACGACCTGGCGGCCAACGAGCGATTCCGGGTCATAGGCGGCCTTGATGCCGGCGAACACGTTCCGCGTTTCGCCGCCTCCCAGAGACAGGGTGAGCTGCAGGAGACGGTCGGCACCGTCCACATGGCGTGCTTCGATAATCCTGGCCACCCGCAGGTCGACTTTCATGAAATCGTCAATCGTGCATTCGTCCGCGATCGGTTCAGCGGCCAGAGCGTCTCCCGGATCTTTCCACGAATCGGCCGGATGGAAGTCCGGACTCGATTCCTGCGGCTGTTCCGGGGCGTCCTGGTCTTTGCTGTCTTCAATCATGGCTTCCACCTGTTTTTCATCAATGCGTTTCATGAGGTGCTGGAACGGGCTGACAGGAGTTCCGGACAGCGGGGTCCGGACGTCGTCCCAGTGACGGATGGGGGTGTTGAGAAGTTCTTCGGTCTGTGCAGCCAGTTTCGGCAGGACCGGTTTCAGATAGACAACGAGCTGGCGGAACAGGTTCAGAGCGACCGTGCACACATCGCGCAGTTCGTCCTGCCGTTTCGGGTCGCGTTTCAGTTCCCACGGAGCCCGTTCTTCGACGAACCGGTTGGCCCGATCGGCCAGCAGCACGATTTCCCGAATCGCAGCAGCGAAGCTTCCCTGTTCGTAAAGTTCCGCGAGGCGATCGGCCTGGCGGGCCGCATGTTCGAACAGCCCGTCATCGTTCTGGGGGTACTGTTCTGAAAGGCACTGCGACTGCACGAACCGGGCGGTCCGTGAGGCCAGATTCACGATCTTGTTGACCAGGTCGGAATTGACCCGGGAAACGAGTTCCTGGGGGTTCAGATCGATGTCATCCAGTCCGCTTCCCAGGCGGGTGGCGTAGTAATAGCGCAGTGTCTGAGCCGGCAGGTGGCGCAGCCAGGTCGATGCCAGAATGAACGTCCCTCGGGACTTGGACATTTTCTCGCCGCCGACCGTCAGAAAACCGTGGATATGCACTTTTTCCGGCAGGTTGCAGCCGGCCGTTTTCAGCATGCCCGGCCAGAACAGCGTGTGGAAATACGTGATGTCCTTGCCGATGAAATGGTGGATTTCCGCGTCGGAATCCGGTCCCCACCAGTCGTCGAATCGTTCTCCCCGGCGCTGACACCACTGCTGTGTGGACGCCATGTAACCGATGGGCGCGTCGAACCAGACGTACCAGTAATTGCCGGGGCTGTCGGGGATTTCGAACCCGAAATACGGAGCGGGCCGGGACACGTCCCAGTCCCTCAGCGGAGCGTTCAGGAAATGGCCTTTCAGATAGCGGGCCACTTCCGGCTGCAGGTGCCGGCCGTTCTGCGTCCAGTCTTCGAGGAACTCGTGAAGCTGTTCCAGTTCGATGAACAGATGGGGGGCGGATCGGATTTCCGGCGTCGATCCGGACAGGGTGCTCACCGGGTCGATCAGATCCGCCGGCGTGTAGGCGGCCCCGCAGACACTGCAGTTGTCACCGGGCTGGTCTTCGGCACCGCAGCGCGGACAGGTGCCGCGTACGAAGCGGTCCGCCAGGAACGTCCCCGCTTCCGGATCGAAGAGCTGTTCAACCGTCTTTTCCCGCACGAGGCCGGCCTGACGAATGGCTCCCCACATGCGTGTGCAGATGTTTCGGTTTTCTTCGCTGTGCGTGCTGCCGTAATTGTCGAACTCGATGTCGAAAGCGGAGAAATCGCGTTCATGGGCCTGCTGCATGTCGGCGATCAGCTCTTCTTCGGGGCGTCCTTCCCGCCGGGCCCGCAGCATGATGGCCGTGCCGTGCGTGTCATCGGCACAGACGTAGACGACCTGGTGACCGCGCAGCTTCTGAAACCGCACCCAGATGTCCGTCTGGATGTATTCCACAAGATGCCCGATGTGAATGTGTCCGTTGGCATAGGGCAGCGCCGAGGTCACAAGGATTCTGCGTTCAGTCATGTGGTGCTGTGCCGACGGATGAAAACGAGGACGGATACAGACTCAGCCGGTCCGGTCATTCGGTCAGTGTTCCTTTGGAAGACGGGATTCCCGGCTGGCGGGGATCGACGGCGACCGCCTGCCTCAAAGCCCGGGCTGTGGCCTTGAAGCAGGCTTCCGCGATGTGGTGGCTGTTCGATCCGTGGTGCAGAATGAGGTGCAGGTTCATGCGGGCCCGGGATGCCACGGCGTTCCAGAATTCCTGGACAAGCTGCGTATCGAAATCGCCGATCTTTTCCGTGGGAAAGGATACGCGGAATACGAAGGCAAAGCGGCCGCTCAGATCCAGAGCCGACGTCAGAAGCGTTTCTTCCATGGGCAGCGTGATGTCGCCGTACCGCAGGATTCCCGCCTTGTCGCCCAGAGCGTCGGCCAGAGCCTGTCCCAGACAGATGCCCACGTCTTCCACCGTGTGGTGGTGATCGACGTGCAGATCGCCTTCGGCGTCCACCGTCAGGTCGAACAGTCCGTGGCGGGACAGAAGCGTCAGCATGTGGTCCAGAAATCCGATGCCCGTTTCGATCCGGGATGAGCCGCTGCCGTCCAGATTCAGAGACAGGCGGATGCGGGTTTCTTCCGTCTGACGGCTGACTTCGGCACTGCGGGACAGAGGCGCACTGCGGGACATGAGCGGAATTCCTGGGGGGCACGGGGCGGCTGCTGCAAAAAAACGTGGTTCACCCTACTTCATCTGTTCGGCGATGAGAAAGGCGATCTCCATCGCCTGTTCGTAATTCAGTCTGGGGTCGACCTGGCTGCGGTAATCGCGCTGCAGGTCTGTTTCGGTCAGATTTGCCGGTCCTCCCAGGCATTCGGTCACGTCTTCCCCGGTCAGTTCCAGGTGAATGCCGCTCAGCCGCGTCCCGGCTTCCCGATGAATTCGAAATGCGGTGATGATTTCCATGGTGATGTCGTCGAACGACCGGGTCTTGACGCCGGTGTGCGTCGATCGGGTGTTGCCGTGCATCGGATCGCAGCTCCACAGCACGTTCTGTCCGGATCGACGCACGGTGTCGGCAAGCTGCGGCAGATGAGCACTGATGCGGTCCGCTCCGAACCGATGGATGATGGTCAGCCGTCCGGGCTCGTTGTCCGGATTGAGGACACGAATGAGATCCAGAAGTTCATCGGCGGCAACCGACGGTCCCACTTTGACGCCGATGGGATTGCGGATGCCCCGGAAATATTCCACATGCGCACCATCGATGCTGCGGGTGCGGTCGCCGATCCAGGGCAGATGAGTGGACAGATTGTAGTAGCCGCGCTGCCGCTGGTCCGTCCGCGTGACGGCCTGCTCGAACAGCAGGTGCAGACCTTCATGGGAAGTGAAGAAATCGACGCGGGTGAGCTGTTCCAGTTCCGATCCTGAAACGATTTCCATGAAGCGGATCGAATCGCTGAGCGAATCCAGAAGCTGCTGGTATTTCCGGGATCCCGGCGTGTTGCGAACAAATTCCAGATCCCAGTTTTCCGGATGGTGCAGGTCGGCGAACCCCCCTTCGCTCAAAGCGCGAATGTAGTTGATTGTCAGAGCCGCACGTTCGTAGGCCCGCAGCATGAGTTCCGGATCGGGGCGGCGGTCGTCTTCGGTGAAGCCGCTGCGGTTGACGATGTCGCCCCGGTAGCTGGGCAGTTCCACTCCGCCGCGGGTTTCCGTGCCGGCAGAGCGCGGCTTCGCATACTGACCGGCAATCCGTCCGATGCGAATGACTTTGCGATGCGACTGGCAGATGAGTACCAGGCTCATCTGAATGAGCACCTTGAGTTTCCTCAGAATGGAAACCGCATTGCAGTCGGCAAAGCTTTCTGAACAGTCGCCGCCCTGCAGAACAAACGCATTGCCGGCGGCCGCGTCCGCAAGCTGTCGGCGCAGACGATCGACTTCCCAGGCTGTGACCAGCGGAGGAAGCTGTGCCAGTTTTTCCAGAGCCGCCCGCACAGCGGCCGGGTCGTCGTAGACCGGCTGCTGCTGAGCGAGCCTGGACTGCCAGGAATCGGGAGACCAGTCGGAATTCATGGGCGGATTGTTTCGGGCCGGCCGCATGTTTGCACCCGTGGACCGCGGGATTTCCTCAGAGACCCCGGGATTCTCAGAGCCGTTCGGATGCGGACACCGGCTTCGGGGATTCTGATCTCCTTCCCTGACATCGGGCCGCAGGACTGCTATACATCCGCTTCCCGTCGGACGGGCCGGCTGCTGCCGTACGGCCGGCGGCACCACACGGCCTGCCGGTTCAGCCGGCTTTCTGCTGCTTCTTTCCCGTTCTTCACTCCCGAATCGCCCCGGAATCATGGTTCAGATCAACGAGCATTTTCTGAAGCTTCAGGCCGGATACCTGTTTCCCGAAATCGCCCGCCGGGTTGCCGAGTTTTCAGAAGCTCATCCGGACGCGGACGTGATCCGTCTGGGAATCGGAGACGTCACCGAACCGCTGCCGCCGGCCGTCGTGGAAGCGATGCATGCGGCCGTGGATGACATGGCTCGCCGCGACACCTTTCACGGATACGGTCCCGAACAGGGCTATGCGTTCCTCCGGGATCCCGTGGCCGCTCAGGATTATCAGGCCCGGGGAATCGATGTTTCTGCCGATGAAGTGTTCATTTCCGACGGTGCCAAGTGCGATACCGGCAACATTCTCGACATTTTCGGCCCGGGCAACCGCATCGCCATCACCGATCCGGTGTATCCGGTGTACGTCGATACCAATGTGATGGCCGGTCACACCGGTCCGGCGACGGCATCGGGACGCTACGACGGGCTGCTGTATCTTCCGGTCACCGAAGAGAATGATTTCGTTCCGGAACTGCCGAACGAACCGGTCGATCTGATCTATCTGTGCTACCCGAACAATCCCACCGGAGCGGTGGCGTCGCGGGAGGCACTGCAGAAGTGGGTGGATTATGCCCGCGACACCGGTGCTCTCATTCTTTTCGATGCCGCCTACGAAGCATTCATCACCGACGACGCGATTCCCCGATCGATTTTCGAACTGGATGGCGCCCGCAGCACGGCCATCGAGTTCCGCAGTTTCAGCAAGAATGCGGGATTCACGGGAACACGCTGTGCATTCACCGTGGTGCCTCGCGATCTGACGGTGCGTGCGGGGACAGAGGACGTGTCTTTGCATCAGATGTGGCTGAGGCGGCAGAGCACCAAATTCAACGGCGTGTCCTACGTGGTGCAGAAAGGAGCGGCTGCCGTCTACACGGATGCCGGGCGCCAGCAGACACAGGCTCTGGTGAACTTCTATCTGGAAAACGCGCGCCTGCTGTGCGACGGGCTTCGAAAGCTGGGAATGACCGTGTACGGCGGAGAAAACGCGCCGTACGTGTGGCTGAAAACACCGGACGGTCTGAACAGCTGGGAGTTCTTCGATCTGCTGCTGTCCCGCGGGCATCTGGTGGGGACTCCCGGCAGCGGTTTCGGAGCATCCGGAGAAGGGTATTTTCGTCTGAGTGCCTTCAACAGCCGTGACAACGTGGAAGCCGCCATCGACCGGTTCGCCCGTGCTGTGAGCTGAAATCCATCCTGGCCGCTCAGGAAACCGTCTCTTTCGGGCACGGGACCTGTTATCATCAGGGTGGGTGTCCGCGATGTTCCTTTTCCGGTTTCGGAGAGAGCGATGATGCTGTCATCGGCTGTTGTGCCCGATCCCAGACAGGCCCATGTCGTTTCCGACTGGAAACACGATCGGCCGCTCAACGGGGTGCGTTTCGATCCGGACGGAACCAGGGTGTTCACGGTTTCTGAAGACACGGTCGTCTGCCGTTTCCGCCTGGAAGATGGCAGCCGCACGGTTTTTTCCGGAGGCTTCCGGGGCTGGGGTTACTGTCTGGCTGTCTGCGGGCAGGGACGCTGGCTGGCTGCCGGATCGACGGATGGTCGGCTGACGTGGTGGAACGCCGATGCCGAAGAAGCTTCCATCGTTCGCCACGTGACCGCTCACAAAGGCTGGGTCCGGTCCATGGACGTCAGTCCCGACGGTCAGCTCATCGCCAGCGGTGGCAACGACAGGATGGTGCGGCTGTGGGATGCGGAATCCGGCACGCTGCAGGCGGAACTGTCCGGACATGATTCGCATGTCTATTCGGTTCATTTTCACCCCGGCGGACAGTGGCTGCTGACCGGCGACCTCAAAGGAACCATTCGCCAGTGGGATGTGGCCGGCCGACAGGAAGTCCGTACGTTCGACGCGAAAAAGCTCCACACGTATCACGCCGGACAGCGCGTCGATTACGGCGGCGTGCGGGCTCTGGCAGTTCGGCCGGACGGGAAGGCTCTGGCAGCCGGAGGTCTGTTCGAGGCACCGAATCCATTTGCCGGTGTGAACAGGCCGCTGGTTCTCGTATTCGACTGGGATTCACAGGACGTCACGGTGGAACATACCAGCAGTGCGGTCGACCGTGGTGTGATCTGGAACCTCAAATGGCTGGCCGATGGATCGCTGATGGGCGTCACGTCGGGGTCGGCCGGCATGCTTCTGTTCTGGAATTCTGAACAGAAGGACGATTTTCACCGGCTGAAACTTCCCGGACAGTCCCGGGATATGGACCTGCATCCGGACGGGCTGCGCGTCGCTGTGGCTCATCACGACGGTCATGTACGCATCGTTCACCTGCAGGCCGGGTCACCGGCCTGACGAATCCGGGAACTGGCGATGATGTCCGGGCGGTCGAAACTGACAGGGAGACCGATGGTGATGGACAGTCTTTTAAGAATCGCTGCCGCGGCATGCGTGGTCTTTCTGACTGCGGCGGAAAGCCGGGCGGCCGATCCGGTGCGGCTGCGGGTGATGAGTTTCAATATCCGCTATGGAACGGCGGACGACGGTGAGAATTCCTGGCCGCATCGGCGCGATCTGGTGGTGGACACGATTCGGGATTTCGATCCGGATCTGCTGGGGACTCAGGAAACCGTCCCCTTCCAGGCCGACTGGATCGCAGAACACCTGCCGGGCTACACCCGGATCGGCTGGTCGCGGGATGCGTCGGCCGACGGTGAGCAATGCACGATTTTCGTGCGGACGGATCGGTTCGAAGTCGTGGATTCCGGGCAGTTCTGGCTGAGCGAAACGCCCGATGAACCGTATTCCAGAAGCTGGGATTCTTCCCTGCCCCGCATCACCACCTGGGTCATTCTGCGCGACCGCAGCGGTGCGAAGGATGACTTCGTCTTCGCCAACACGCATTTCGACCATCGCGGACGGAAGGCCCGCCTGGAATCCGCTCATCTTCTCGTGGAACGAGCGTCGGGACTGAGCGGGGCGCCCATCATTCTGACGGGCGATTTCAACTGCGGCGAAGGTTCAGAACCCTGGCAGGTGCTGACAGAATCCGGCATTTTTCGCGATACCTGGCGGGTCGTTCATCCGGAACCGGAAGGCCCCGAAGGAACCTTCAATGGATTCCGCGGTCACATCGACGGCCCCCGGATCGACTGGATTCTGGTGACCCGTCATTTCGATGTGCATGCGGCGGACATTGTGCGAACGCATCGCGAGGAACGCTGGCCGTCCGATCACTGTCCGGTCACGGCGGTTCTGTCGCGGCACTGACGGACTGCTTCAGGCAGTTCGCTGCAGCGGACATCCGCGTCGTTCTCCGCGGACAGATCCATTCGGTTCTGAACGAACAAAGGGCCGGGATGCAGTCATCCCGACCCTCGTCTCTTTGGCTGTTCACACGCTGCCTGGAGGCAGTCGACAGTGCGGACCGTGGTCCGCTGTGTCGGCCGGCATCGATCCGGCTGACAGATTACGTCAGGTAGTTGCCGATTTCCGTGAACTTGTCATTGGCGCTGCTGCCGACGGTGGAGATGGCAGCCAGGCAGACCACGATGATCAGAGCCAGCATGACGGCGTACTCGACGGCCGTCGGACCATCTTCGGAAACCAGGAATTTCTTGATGCTGTTTGCAAACCTGCTCATTTCAGAACCCCTCTGAAAACCTGCCCGAAACGGGCATTCAACGTTGAAGCGGAAACAGTTTCCGCTGAGAAAAACCCCGCGGCTGCGGAGTGGACCCACCAGGGAATCTCCTGCGGGCGAATGCACCAGAACGATGCACCGCCGGCGACCGCTGTCGGTCGCTGTGGCATCCTGGCCATGTCGAAACCTAGGTCAGGGTTTCGCGAGAGCAAACGGAATCCGCAGCTCTCCGGTCGAAAGCCGTTCGGTCACGCTCGTCCCGTTCACGGTCGGACCGGGAACCGTATTTTTCCCGTTGTTTCTGCCCGACAACTGCTTCGTGAAGACCGCACAACGGGGCGCACCACCGTTTCATCCGTTCGAACCGGTTCAGACGGTGCCATCGTGCGGACGTGGGGAAATTCGACGGGCCGCGGAGCATGTCCTGGCGAGTCTCGGTCTGCAGTTCCGTTCGCAGCGGTGTTCATGGGGCCGGAAGCCGCCGTGAAAGTTCCCGTTTCAGCTCACGAACCCGTGTCCGGCTGATCGCTCCGGTCCGCTGACCGTCGGCGCACGCGGCTCCGCGGACGGCCACGATGTCCGGTTCCAGACAGGCCAGGTCGGGAAGCTGAGGAAGGGAAATGCGGCCGGCCAGGGCCAGCAGCATCCCCGCCTGCCGTGTGACATCGCGCAGATCGGCCAGCCGGGATTCCGGCAGCCAGTCCATCAGAGTTGTGCCGTCTTTGCTGAACGTGTCCAGAAGCAGAACCGGAAGCTGCAGCCCGACAGCGGCTTCCGCAACCTGATGAGGATCAGGGGACTGAGCCCGCTGATGGTCGGCATATGCGACGGCGACCCACCGGGCTGCCGGAAACAGCGCATCCAGAACACGGCGGGCATGCTGCCACCGTTTCTGCCAGTCGCACCCGGCCAGGCCGGCCAGGCCGAGTTTCAGGAAATGGGGCTGTGCGTCCGGTACGCCTGACGGCTCATGTGGTGCTGCTGCCGGCTCGCAGATGTCCGCGGCTTCTCCCATGGCTGCAGAAAGCAGGATGGCCGGATTCCGGCGGGCGACAGTTCGAACGACGTCGGTGATGCGGGGCAGAGGAGCCCGTCCCAGAGAACCGTTGTTCGGTTCCTTGACGTCGATGATGTCGGCCCCTCCGTCGACGGCCATCAGAGCTTCAGCCGCGGAACGGACCGAAACGAGCAGTCGCGGAGGCATCATTCGGGCTGACTGTCAGAACAGAACCGGAACAGGACGCGAAACAACGCAGGAGAAGGACGCCGTGGGACGGACGGATTCAGGCATCCGCTTTCTGGTCGCTGCCTTCTTCTGCGGCCTTCTCGTCTTCGTTCGGCTGTGTGGCGGATTTCCCTTCGGAGACCGGTTCGGCCCCGATCGGATTTCCTTCGGAATCGAGCGGTTCCTTGATCGGCTGGATGAAGTAGCGCCGCTTCCCCTTTGCCAGAAGCTGTTTCAGCTTTTCTTCGGCCTGATCCCGTTCGTGGTACAGGAAGCGTCCTTCTTCCCGCATTGTGCTGCTGTACACCACCCAGACCAGACGGCGCCGGGGCGGCACATCTTTGGCCCGTCGGCTGCGGGATGTGGTTGTTTTCTTTTTGCGGGTGGCCTTCTTTTTGGCTGTTTTCTTCGTGGCCTTTTTCTTCTTTCCGGCAGACTTGCCCGCTTCCAGGGCCTCCGCGGCTTCGGCTTCTCGTCGCTTGCTCAGTCGGCTCTTGGCCATCAGATCACGTCTCCGTCGGACAGATTCCGGATGTTCACGGGAAAAAGGCTGCACTCAGCACGCCGCAGCAATGCCATCCCCGGCAAATCGAAGCGAAGAACGGTAGCAGATTCCTGTGACCGGTTCCAGCAATCCCGGCCGGCGGCCGAAGATGCCCGCAGGCGGGAAGACGGTTTCCGTGAAGCGGTTCCGGCAGATGTCCGGGTATCAGGACGGGGGCTGATCGGGACGGATTCTGACCTGCAGGGCACCCAGCATTCGGGTGATCCGGTCTTCCTTCTGATTGATGAACATCACGTTCTCCAGCACGATCGCGCGGCGTTCCTGGCTGGGATGCAGAATGAGACGTCCGGACCGCAGCAGCAGATATTCGAACACGTCATTGATTTCCTTGTCGATCCGCAGATGCGGAGCCGAAAAGCGTTCCAGGTCGCTCAAAAACCCGTGGTGATGCAGCAGTTCATTGGGACGGACTTCCCAGTAATCGAAGCGGCGGCTGACAATCACGCAGACATACAGAAACAGAATGGACAGAGCGTAGATCAGATAGAAGGCGGCATTGGCCCGCGGTGTGATTTTTCGAAGCTGTTCGGACACGATCGGCAGCAGGTTGTCATTCATATGGAACAGTGTCCACAGGCCGACACAGGCAGCCAGCAGAGCGAAAAACCAGGTCAGGGATGTGGTTCGCGGAAAGTCGAAACTCACCACGACCAGATTCATCATCAGAACAATGAGAAAAATTCGGGCCGGCAGAACCGCGTAATCGGCCATGACATCATTGCCGCGGGCGATCATATAGACCGCGCCGAAAATCGCGGCGATCACCGTCGGATACAGGAATACGATTTTCGGATAGCTCACCAGAAAAATGGGTTCCGGACCGTGGTCGGTGCCCTGGTCGGATGGTGCATCGGACTGCGGATCGACGGTGGGTTCATCTGCCATGACAAGAAAGTCCTGTTGAACGGTGGCGGAGAAAATCGCAGCGAACCGCAGCGTAGCGTGCCGCGGCCGGACGTGCCAGAGTCCTGAACGCGATGTTTTCCGGCCCGGATCAGGGTTTTTCAGGGAAACCCGTTCCGACAGGTTCCGTTTCTCTGTCCCGGCGGCGACTGCCGCGATCAGGCCGATCCTTCGGCGAAGGGGATCACTTCCGCCAGACACGACTGTCCGGTCAGCAGCAGCAGCAGGCGGTCCAGGCCCAGGGCGACGCCCGAACATTCCGGCAGCCCGGATGCAAGGGCCGCATGCAGCCGGGGGGCGCCTGGCAGTTCCCGGGACCCCGATCGCCGCCGCCGTTCCGACTGGAGGTGTTCACGACGCTGAAATTCGTCGGGGTCGGTCAGTTCCTGGTAGCCATTGCAGATTTCCACGCCTCCCAGATACAGCTCGAAACGCCGACACAGACGCGAATCGTCCGCCGACGCGGCCGCCAGGGCGGCCTGGGAAACCGGATAATCATACAGGAATTCCGGCCGTTCCCTTCCCAGTTGCGGTTCCACCACAGACGCCAGCAGTGCGTTGAGCAGATCGTCGCGGTCATCCGGCATTTCGGCCAGGTGGGCATGTCGACGCACCTGTTTCTGCAGTTCGGAAACCGATGCCGTCAGAGGACAGGCGCCCAGGCAGCGGGTGAAGGCTTCCCGCCAGCCTGTTCTGAGGAACGGACCGGGGACGGACGTTCCCAGAACCTGTCCGGTGTGCCGGACGAGCTGTTCGGTGAGCGTCATCTGGTCTTCCCACGTGCTGTTCACCCCGTACCATTCGAGCATGGCGAATTCCGGTTCGTGCAGCGGGCCGATTTCTTCGTTCCGAAATGCTCGTGTGATCTGAAAAATGCTGCCGCTGCCGGCGGCCAGAAGCCGTTTCATGGCAGCTTCCGGAGACGTCTGGAGAAACAGACGGCTGCCGTTGACCACAGCGTCGATGGGGTGCAGATGGGCATCGATCACGATGTCGCGCGACAGAACGGGCGTGTCCACTTCCAGGTAGCCGCGTTCCGAAAAGAAGGTTCGGACCGCCTGGAACAGTTCCGCCCGCCGGCGAAGCATGGCGACGGAACAGGTCGGCTGCCACGTGACGGCATCGGCAGTCATGCGGACTGCTCCAGAATGTCGCGCACCGCCTGCGCCAGGCGCCGCATCCCTTCGCGGATCTGTTCCGGCGGCAGCACTCCGAAGCTCAGCCGCATCCGGTTTGCCGGGCGCTCATTCCAGGTGGACGGGTAACACAGTTCACCCGGCACATAGATGACACGGCACGCTTCCACAGCATGTGTGAACAGCGGACTGTCGAATCCGGTCTGCACAGATTCGGGCAGCGTCATCCACACATACAGACCTCCGTCCGGTTTCCGCCACGACACGCCGTCCATCGACGAAAAATACTCATCAGCCGCCGCCAGCATGGCGTCGCGGCGGATGCGGTACCGGTTTCGGATCTGTTGCACATGGTCGGCGTAGGCGCTGCCCTGCTCCAGAACGTCCGCCATGATGGCCTGACTGAACCGTGGTGAACCGAAGTCTTCGTTCGCCTTCAGATCGCAGACCGGTCGAACCAGGTCGTCGGGAAGCACGCTGAACCCGACACGCAGTCCGGGAGAAAACGATTTGGAAAATGTCTGAGTGAGAATGACGTTCTGTCCGGATTCATCGTACGACCAGAGACTGTTCAGTTCCGGGCCGTCGTAGTGCAGTTCCCGGTAGGCCGCGTCTTCCAGCAGACGCACCGGGCAGCGGTCCGCCCAGCGGCACACGATGCGGACGATCTGTTCCCGTCGGTTCGCCGCAATGCTCACACCGGCCGGGTTGTCGTAATAACTGACGGCATAGACCAGCCGCACACGCGGCAGATCGCCTTGGGCGTCCAGCCGCTGCAGCGTCTGTTCCAGACCGTCGGGATGCAGTCCGTCTTCGTCCGTGGGAACCGGAATCACTCGGGCACCGACGGCTTCCAGAACACCCAGATACACGAAATAGGTGGGAGCGGCGACCAGACAGATGTCGCCTGGTTCGAACAGGGCCTGTGTCAGCAGGCACAGCAGCTGCTGCGACCCGGTGGTCAGAACAATCCGGTCGGGAGACAGACGGTCGACGTCCGGATTGTCTTCCAGACGCGCCAGATGCCGCAGAAACACGGACCGGACGGCAGCCGTTCCGGGAGTTGTTCCGTACTGCAGAACAGCCTGGCGGTCCGGTCCGTTCAGAATGCGGCAGACGCTGCTGCGAATCAGGTCAGCCGGCAGGCCGGATTCATCGACGAAACCGGCGGCCAGCGACAGGCAGTCCGGATGCTCGACGCCGACTTTCATCAGATCCCCGATGGCCTGACCGGCCGCACGCCGGGCAAACAGGCTCAGTTGCGGCGACTGCGTCATGGGGTGGTTCTGTCCGTCAGCTTCGGGCGGCTGCGACCGAAGCACACACCGTGTCGCCTTCCTGGGGACCGTCCTGTGTCAGAGTCAGGATTTCGGGTCCGTCTTCGGTCATCAGGATGGTGTGTTCGAACTGAGCGGACAGGGATCCGTCCATGGTTCGGACGGTCCAGTTGTCCCTGCTGTCCACCCGTGTCCGCCAGCGGCCCGCATTCAGCATGGGTTCGATCGTGAAACAGGTGCCGGGCTTCAGAATATGACGGCCGGAAGCCATGTCGGGAAAATGCGGAATGCCCGGTTCCTGGTGGAATGCACGTCCGATCCCGTGCCCCTGATACTCCCGGACGACTCCGTAACCGGCCGCCCGGGCGAAAGTCTGAATGGCCTGACCGATGGCGCGCACCGTACAGTTCGGCCGGCATGCCCGGATGCCTCGATACAGCGCTTCGAACGTCGTCTGCACAAGCCGCCGCGCCTCGTCCGACGTTTCTCCGATAAGAAACGTTTCCGACTGATCGCCGTACCATCCGTTCACGATGGTGGTCAGGTCGACATTGATGATGTCCCCTTCCTTCAGGGGGACATCATTGGGGATGCCATGGCACACCACGTCGTTGACGCTCGTGCAGATGGTGTTGGGATACCCCTTGTACCCCAGGCAGGCCGGTGTGTGGCCGTGGTCGGTCGTGTAGGTCCACGCCAGACGGTCGAGTTCCAGGGGAGTGACGCCCGCGACGACGTGCGGACGCAGAAAGTCCATGAGCTGAGCATTGAAACGACCGGCCGCCCGCAGCCCCTGGCGGTCCTCTTCGCTCAGATACAGCGGTATTTCTTTCTTCAGCCGCGACAACCTGCACTCCACTCTGAAACACGCACGATTCCGAACTGATTATTGTGCTGGTCGTTCGGGTGTCAATCGGGGACCGGCCGGAGAACCCTATTGCCAGCGAAACAGCTTCAGGGCCAGCAGAAACGTGACGATTCCCCAGGTGAAAATGGTCCCCAGACCGATGGTGATGTCGGCCAGTCCGGCCCCTTCCAGCATGACCTGACGGAGCGTGGCGATCAGCGGTGTCAGAGGCAGACAGGCGATGGCCGGCTGCAGGTAGTCGGGGAAGCGGTCCGGAGAAAAGAAAATTCCGGATGCGATCCACATGGGGATCATGACGGCATTCATCAGGCCGGACACGGTTTCCAGGGTCGTGGCCCGGCTGGCGACCAGCAGTCCGATGCCCGAAAACTGAATGGCTCCGCCCAGAATCACGACGAAAAGAGCCGACAGATCCCCCTGCACCTGAACAGAGAAAAACCACCTGGAAATCAGAACAATGATGAAAACTTCCGGGATCGTGAACAGCATCCGGCTGATAATCATGGCTCCCAGAAAGTGAGATCGTTTCATGGGTGTGGCCAGAAGACGGCGCAGCAGTTTTCGAATCCGCAGGTCGACCGTGGCGAAACCAACGCCCCACATGCCGCCGCCCATCAGGCCCATGCCGATCAGTCCGGGAATCAGGAAATCGATGTAACGACCGCCCGGCTGAATCGACCGAATGTCGGTCACGGCCAGAACATCCCGCCGTCCTGCCGCACGCTGCAGAATGTCGTCCGCGGCGTTGCGAGCCACCAGACTGCCAGGACGCGTCGGATCGAACGTGTACCGCACGGAGGCCGGGTCTGCGTGCGGCTTTTCCACAATCAGCTCCGTGCGGCCGATGCGCAGACGCCGCTGCGCTTCCGGCAGATCGGTTATAGTGACCCGGAACAGACGGCTTTCCGCCAGTGCCTGAGCGGCTTCGGCCGCATGAGAATTTCTGACCACATCGACCAGAACGCGTTCCACCGGCTGACTGCGGAATGCGGTGCCCAGAGAGAAAACCATCACCAGCGGAAATGCGTAGACCCAGAACACGGCGGCCGGCTCTCGGAGGAACAGCCGGATACGGGACATCAGAAGCTGACGGAACGGAGACACGATGGGAATTTCCGATTTCAGCGGAGACGGACAGGCCACACAGGAAGCGAAATGACCGACGTTCAGCCGCCGGAGTCCGGCGGTCGATCCGGAAGCCGGTCATTCAGATGGCGGCCGGTGAGCTGCACGAAGACGTCTTCCAGACTGGCCTGACGCGTTGTCAGACCGGTGAGTTTCAGGCCGCGGGAGGCCAGTTGTTCCAGAATCCGGGGAATGGCAATGTGGGGTTCGGCCACGGACAGGCAGACCGCCTCCCCGTCATCGCGCACCTGTTCCACCGATTCCAGGTCAGTCAGAAACGACAGATCGGAGCCCTCCGGCCGAACCTGCAGTTCGATCACGTGGTCTGCCTGCAGGGCCCGAATGAGCTGTCGCGGGGAATCCAGAGCCAGAATACGTCCCTGGTCGATGATGGCCACACGATCACACAGGCGTTCTGCTTCGTCCATGTAATGAGTCGTCAGCAGAATCGTGCCGCCGGAGCTGCGGAAGTCCGTCAGAATTCCCCACAGATCCCGCCGTGACGCCGGATCCAGACCGGTCGTGGGTTCGTCCAGAAACAGAAGCTGCGGACGGCCGATCAGTGCGGTGGCCACCGCCACACGCTGCTTCTGGCCTCCGGACAGATCCCGGATCCAGGCATCCGTCTTGTCTTCCAGGCCAACCCGCCGAATGGCTTCATGCGGTTCCAGCCCGTTGCGGTAGAAGCTGCGGAACAGAGTGACGGTTTCCAGAACAGACAGCTTTTCCGCCAGACGGGTTTCCTGCAGGGAAATCCCGATGACCTGCCGAATCTCGTCGGCCTGCGTGTCCCAGGACATGCCGAACACTTCCACGCGGCCGGCTGTGGGAGACAGCAGCCCTTCCAGAATTTCGATCGTCGTGGTCTTTCCGGCTCCGTTCGGACCCAGCACGCCAAAGCATTCGCCCCGTCGAACCGTCAGGTCGATGCCCCGTACGGCTTCCACCGGCGGCCGTCCCGGATAGGTTTTTCTGAGTCCAGAGACGGAAATGGCGGTCATTGTGGGGGCGGTATCAGCGGGGCAGAACGGAAAACACGCGGAAACATGTCGCGAAATCCCGAACGCAGGATACACCAGGCGTCCGGTATCGGCCGGGGAAGCCGGAACAGATTCCGGGCCGGCCGGCAGAATCCGTCCCGGTTCCGTGTTCGTGCGATTCGGTGTGACCGTGCAACAGTATGACAGCACAGGAGTGTGACAGGACGGAAGACGTTTACAAAGCCCGTCGCAGGAGATTCCATCGTGGTGCCCGTCCGGAAGCTGTCGGCCTGGGGGCTGTGCTGCCGGAACGTGCGGCTGTCGGGAATTCCGGGAGGCAGCATCCCACGGGAAGTCCTGTCTGCTATACTGTGCGGCGCCGCCTGGCCAGGCAGGTCTTCAGGCGGCTGCTGCCCATTCCGACAGACGGATGGCGGAATGGTGCCAGTCCGTGCTGATGGAATCCGATGACAATGGCCGTTTGAAGGACATCCGGGTCGACGGCATGCGGTTGTTTCGGCGAGACGGCTGTCTGGAAGACTCCGGGTGTGATGATCAGAACACCTGCTGTGGCGTACAAAGGGTGTGATGCACAAAGAAGGAAGTAGGGGGATTCTGAAAATGCGTTCCACAGTTCTGGTGGTGATGGTTCTGGTGGCCGCAGCTTCCCGGCTGCTTCCGCATCCGCCCAACATTTCGCCTGTGGGAGCTTTGGCACTGTTCGGAGGGGCCTGTTTCGTTCGCCGACGCACGGCGTTTCTGGTGCCCCTGGCGGCCATGCTGCTCAGCGACCTGGCGATCGGTCTGCTGCGCGGAGACCTGCGACAGGGGTTTCATTCTTTGCTGCCGGTCGTCTATTTCAGTTTCACGCTGGTGGTGGGCGTGGGGTTTCTTTTGAGGGGACGGCGGCAGGTTGTTTCCGTCACCGCGGCGACACTGGCCGGATCGGTCATTTTTTTCGTCGTGACGAACTTCGGGGTCTGGGCGCTGGGTTCCTTTTACCCGAAGACCTGGGAAGGACTGGCGGCCTGTTATACGGCGGCCATTCCGTTTTTCCACAACACGCTCATCGGAGACGCCCTCTATTCGTTCGTGCTGTTCGGCGGGCTGGCTGTTCTGGAACGAAGCTGGCCGGCAGTGCGTGAATCCGGCCTGGCTGCGGCGGCCGGGTGATGTCTGATGAGAATCGTGTCGCTGCTGCCTGCAGCCACAGAAATGATCTGCTGCCTGGGCCTCGAAGAGCAGCTCGTGGGTGTCACGCATGAATGCGACTTTCCCGAGTCCGTGCGAAGGCTCCCTCATGTCACGCGCACCCGCCTGCCTGCCGACCTGCCCAGTGAACAGATCGATCGGATGGTCCGGGATCAGCTCACGAGCAGCGGATCGCTGTACAGTCTGGACACATCGCTTCTGCGATCGCTCCGGCCGGATCTCATCGTGACCCAGACACTGTGCAGCGTGTGTGCGGTGTCGGAAATCGACGTTCGTGACGCCGTCTGTTCAATGCCGGGGTCGGCGGAGATTCTCAATCTGCAGCCGCAGACACTGTCTGAACTGTTCGATGCCCTGAAACAGCTGGCTCAGATTACGGGGACGGAATCGGCTGCGGACCGGGCGATCAGGCAGCTTTCCGAGCGGGTTCGGAGAGTGGCTGAACGAACGGCCGCTATTGAAGAACGGCCCCGAACTCTGCTGCTCGAATGGGTGCACCCGCCGTTTTCCGGCGGACACTGGAATCCGGAGCTGGTCCGTCTGGCCGGAGGAACGGAAGGATTCAGTCGGGATGGTCAGCCGTCGCGCCGGCTTGCCTGGTCGGAAATCGTCGCGTGGCGACCGGAAGTGGTGGTCGTGGCCTGCTGCGGGTTCGATGTGAAGCGAACGCGGCAGGATCTGCCGCGGCTGCAGTCGGTCAGCGGATGGCCGGATCTGCCGGCCGTGCGAAACGGTCGGGTGTGCGTCGTGGATGGATCCTGTTACTTCAGCCGTCCCGGGCCGCGACTGGTCGACAGTCTGGAGATCCTGGCCCACGCTGTTCATCCGGATCGGCATCCGCTGCCGTCCGGGCTGCCGGGCCCGTGGCCGGTGGATCAGCGGAACATATGGACAGGCGGTTCGGGGCTGTCAGTGTGATGCAACAGGTCTGGGTGTCCTGGAGTTCCGGAAAGGACAGTGCCTGGATGCTGCACCGGCTGCTGCAGGAGCCGCACACTTCAGTCACCGGTCTGCTGACGACTGTCAATACAACGCACCAGCGGGTGGCGATGCATGGGACGCGATGGAGTATTCTGGAGGCTCAGGCGAAAGCCGTCGGTCTGCCGCTGCACGTGGTTCCTCTGCCCTGGCCCTGCTCCAACGAGGTTTACGAGGACCGGATGAAGCGCGTCGTGGCTTCCGCCCGGGAACAGGGCGTGACGCACCTGGCGTTTGGGGATCTGTTCCTGGAAGACATCCGCGATTATCGCGTTCGGCTTCTGAAAGGAAGCGGCGTGTCACCGCTGTTTCCACTCTGGGGAGAACCGACGAATCGGCTGGCACGGGAAATGGCCGGGGGCGGTCTGAAGGCTGTGCTGACGTGTGTGGATCCTCAGAAACTGTCTCCTGCGTTCGCCGGACGGACGTTCGATCGGGATCTGCTGGAAGCTCTGCCGGAAACCGTTGACTGGTGCGGGGAGAACGGAGAGTTCCACACCTGTGTCGTGGACGGCCCCATGTTCCGGCATCCGCTGCCGGTCAGAACGGGCGAACGAGTGGACCGCGAGGGATTCTGCTTTGCCGACCTGATGCTGTCGGCTCCGTGCGACGGATGCGGTACGCCGTGATGCGCATCGGACAGCACGGACAGGATGTGCAGGAATCTGCATGCCGCGCGCCCATCAGAACAGGAGCGGGGAAATCCCCATGAGGTATTTCCGGTCTGTGGAGACAACCTGACGGATCGCTCCTGAGAATCGGTTTGCGTCCTGTCGATCGAAAAGGAACACCTGCAGGACACGACAGCGTCCGGTCAGTGATTTCCATCCGATCAGGGCCGAGCTTTCGATGCATCAGTCGCATCACGATGAGATCCTTCGTTCGATTCACGAACTGCCGCCTCTTTCGAGGACGGTTCAGAGGCTGACGGAACTGTTTCGTTCCAGTGACTTTCGGATGGACGACATCATCGATGCGGTGCGGCTCGATTCGACGCTGGGTGGACGTCTGCTGCAGGTCGCCAATGCGTCGGCTTTCGGATATGCGCCGACCGATTCTCTGCAGACGGCCATTGTCCGGCTTGGCAGCGGCACCGTGATGGCGCTGGCTTCCGCATCGTGCATGCGTCCGGTGCAGGGAGTCGATCTGACACCGTTCGGACTGGACGAAGATTCCTACTGGCGCCACACCGTCGCGGTGACGTCTTTCGCCACGGCGCTGACGAACATCGGTCGAGGGACGTTTGGAGACCAGCTTCTGACGGCTGCGCTGCTGCACGACATCGGAAAACTCGTGCTGGCTGATCATCTTGATCCCGAGCAGGCCAGGCTTCTGGATGCCGTTCGTGATGAACCGAGTCCGGTGAAACGAGAGTTTCAGGTTCTGGGGGTCCACCATGCCGAAGTGTCCGCCGTCGTGGCGCAGCACTGGGACCTGTCAGAATCTCTGGTGAAGGCCGTGCAGCATCATCACGATCCGCCGCCCGATGCGGATGCTTTGACGCACGGCCTGGTCATCGCCAATCATCTGGCCTGGCGGTTCGAAGACCGTGACCTGGCGGAAGATGATCCGGAACAGGCCCTGCTGGAACGGTCCCTGCAGGCCGTCGGGATGGATGTCCATGCCGGTGAAACCGTGTTCGCGACGGGCTGTGAACTGTTTGAACAGACGTTCAGTGCCTATGAGTGATGGGGCCTGGTGAGCCTCCGCAGCACTTCACTGCAGTGCCCAGGGGACGGTTCCCGACGGTCGTGTCCTGAGCGAATCGGTCACGTGGCCGGCACGAAGCGGCAGGTTCCGTAACGAGCGATTTCGAAACCGGCTTCGGTGCGTTCGGCATTTCCGAACGCTTCCAGCACCGCATCGAAGTCCGCATCCTG
>WFTL01000090.1 GCA_015485495.1 Planctomycetaceae bacterium | reverse complement strand
TGTACATTGAACCGGGCAGTCCGTGGCAGAATGGTTTTGCGGAATCGTTTTTCAGCCATCTTCGAGACGAACTGCTGAACGTGGAAGAGTTCCTGACGCTTTCGGAGGCTCGCTGGTTTGCGAAGCGTCATCTTGCAGGAGCACAACGAGGATCGCCCGCACAGCAGTCTGGGCTGCCGGACACCTTCGTACGACGGCACAGTGCGGCAGCCGCCTGATCCGACATCGTGCGGTCCGGCCGGATTCAGGCGCTGGCCCGACGCGGCTTCGCTGCCGGCAGCGGAACGACCGCATCGTCCGATGAACTGTCCAGCAGAGCCGTCAGATGGTCCTGCTGGCACTGCAGAACGGCCAGCTGACTGAGAATCTGCTGCTGCTGCTGGCGCAGTTCCTGCTGGCCCTTTTCGAGCAGGCGCAGCAGGGAGGCCACGTCGTCGATGGGAATCACGTGCCGTTCGCCGGCCGCGGGATCTGCGTCTGACAGGGAACTGTCCCCGCCACCGCCGGAAATCCGGTGGTCGCGTTTCTGTGCCAGTTCCTGAAGCAGTTCGCGGACGCCGTCTTCCGGAGTCCGTTCCAGTTCCTGGACGGTTTCCAGTTCGGATTCGAGGGCCAGCACAAGCTGTCCGGACGTCAGCCCGTCCGGTTCCGGAGGACAGGCGGTGTCGGCCGGAGCGGCCAGGGCGGCATTGCGAATGCGGCGAAACATCAGCGTATAGGGACCGGCTTCCAGAATGTCTCCGTCGTGCAGGGGAGCATCCTGAACCGGTTCGCCGTTCAGCAGCAGCGGCAGCGAGGAACTCTGGCAGGAAACCCGGGCGCTGTGACGATCGGCCACGATCAATGCCAGGCGTTCCGGAATGCACGCATCGCCCAGCCGCAGATGACATCCGGCTCCGCGGCCGATGTGAAAGACACCGGCCCGCACCGATTCCAGTCGATGAGGAGACGATGGAGACGCCACGCCGATCCAGGCGACTGCATCACCAGAAGTCATTTCACCGGAAACTCGCACATCACCCTCCATGGTGACCCCAGAACTCAGAATGGTGGAACAGCCACCGCCGTGTCGATGACCCGGCCTGTCCGTTTCATCGACCAGCGGAAACACGCCCACACAGCGAAACCGGCCAGGAACAGCCATTCAGGATGCGGTTCAGAAAATTTCCGGCCGACAGATTACCTGACCCGCAGAAACCCGGCACAGTGATCACCCGGCCGGCAGAATCCGCCGATTCACGCTCCAGGGGCCTCAGGCCGGTCTGCATGTCACACGGTCCGAACCGAGTCGGGAATCGTCAGGCCGGACGCTCGTTTCCTGGGGACCGCTGCCACGTTTCTGCCGACCGAAAGTCCTCTCGGAAGAAGCCGGCTGCCGGTTCCGTCTGATCGGAAAAGCGATGCCGGAGCCCGTCGGAGTTCTTCTGTCGGAAGGCAGGCGGTATAGTGACCGGGGCCAGCCGGACCTGCACGGTCTGTACAGAACAGCGGCTGCTGCCACGGTCGGAATCTCAGTCGAACACCCCATCATGATTCAGGTTCGCGTCAACGGAAAAGTCCACGAATGCCCGCCGGAAACCACCGTGGCAGATCTGCTGAATGACCTGCAGATCAACGTTCGCTACTGCGCGGTGGAACGCAATCAGGAACTGCTGCCGCGGGAGGAACACCGGACGGTTCGGCTTGTCAGCGGCGACGAAATCGAAATCGTGACGCTGGTGGGAGGCGGTTAGAACAGCAGCACGTGCGGCTGTCGCCGGCCGCTTCACAGGATTCCCTCCGCGCCGTCAAGGCCCGGAACCATCCGTTCGATCTGAAAACAGAGCAAAGAAAGCACCATGACCGATCCGGCATCTGTCACCACGGATTCACCGATTCGCCTGGGGAACCATGAACTGTCCTCGCGGCTGATTGTCGGCACGGGCAAGTACCGGTCTCTGGAACTCATGCAGGAATGCCTGGCACTCAGCGGCGCCGACGTGGTGACCGTTGCCGTCCGCCGGGAACGCCTCACGGATTCCAGCGGCCGCAACATTCTCGACTTCATCGATCTGAGTCGCTTCACGATTCTGCCGAACACCGCCGGTTGTTTTTCAGCGGAAGATGCCGTGCGCGTGGCGCGACTGGGACGGGAAATTCTGCGAGGTCTGGAGAACCCCGGTGCCGACTGGGTGAAACTGGAAGTCCTGGGAGACACCCGAACCCTGTTGCCGGACCCGGTGGCCACGGTGGATGCCTGCCGCCGACTCGTGGACGACGGGTTTCAGGTGCTCTGCTACACATCCGACGACCCGATCACCGCCCGACGACTCAAAGAAGCCGGCGCCGTCTCCGTGATGCCCGCCGGCAGTCCGATCGGCAGCGGCCAGGGCATTCTGAACCGAAACAATCTCAGGATCTGCCTGGAGTATCTCAAGGAAGACGATCCCGATTATCCGGTGATCGTCGATGCGGGCGTAGGAACCGCCAGTGATGTGGCTCTGGCGATGGAACTGGGCTGCGACGGAGTTCTGCTGAACACGGGGATTGCCGGAGCCGATGATCCGCGGCGGATGGCGGTCGCCATGAAACAGGCCTGCCAGGCCGGACGTCAGGCGTGGCTGGCAGGCCGGATTCCTCGGAAACTGTACGCCACAGCCTCCAGTCCGGAAGAAGGCGTCATCTGTCTGAAACAGCAGGCTGGCGCCGGCTGAACAGCGCCGCAGTCCGTCCGAACGCCGTTTTCAGCGGGTTCGGCTTCCGGCGCGTCGACCGACCCGCCCGATCACAGACCGGTCTGCCACTGCTTCACGGCATCCAGCGGCCAGATGAGCATCAGGATGTTCAGCAGCAGGTTGTCGCGGATCGTCAGAGCCATGACGGTTTCCGTCACTGCAAACAGAGCAACGGCCCGCCGGACAGGAAATCGCCAGGCCAGCAGAAAGCCGATGGCACAGGCAGCAATGTCCGTGATGCTGTTGGCGATGGAATCGCCCGTGTATCCCAGAGCGATCGTGTTGTCGCGGTACCGGTCGATGATGACCGGCGAATTTTCCAGAATCTCCCATGCGGATTCCAGGACCACCGCGATGCAGAAACGGTCCGCCGGCGACAGAACCCGGACCACCAGGTGCAGGGCCGCATAGAACAGCAGGCCATGCAGGACGTGACTGAAGAAGTAAGGATCCAGCAGATGCTGAGAATTGTGCGGCGACCAGATATCCCAGGACCACGGAACAGCAAGTCCGCAGGCACACCACAACACGCGGCCGGCCTGGTGCAGCACTCCGGCCGTGGCCAGGACAATCACCGCCAGAATGAGCGTATGGCGTCCGGACCATCCGAAAACAGTGGCGGATATCGATGAGGACGATTCCGGCATCGTCAGGTTTTCCCGTCCGGGTCACAGGTCGGAAGGCGGCAGTGATGCAAAGCTCCGCCACATACGAAAACAGGCCGGATCGCTGACGACCCGGCCTGCCATTCTGATCTGATGACGACGATCCGTCTGCCTAGTAGCGTCCGCGTCCGGAACCGCCCCGCCGATCTTCCCGAGGACGGGCCTCATTGACCACGATCTGACGGCCGTCCAGATCCGACCCGTTCAGTGCGGCAATCGCTTCATCGCCGCCGCTGTCCATTTCAACGAATCCGAAGCCTTTGGAACGGCCCGTATCCCGGTCGCTGATGACCTTGGCCGATGTGACAACACCGTAGCGGGCGAATGCCTGTTCCAGTCCTTCGGATGTGGTCGCCCATGCCAGGCTGCCCACGAAAATGTTCTTACTCATTCCTAACCCTTGCGCCTTGCAGCTGCAAAAACACCCGTCGCGCCGCTGAGCGGCCGCGACAAAAACAAAAAGTGAAGAAACCGGCACAAAAGCCCCTGTTTCTCCTTCCGAAACATGCTGCAGGACAATTCAGGATTCGACACGCGTGCCGTCAGGAACTGGTAACCCACACCACAGGGAACGACCCGCCGTTCTGCGAAAACACGCAATCGGCAGACCACTCCATTCAGAGGACGCTATCGGGATCTGCCTGAAATAGCAACACCGACCTGTCCACCCTGTTCAAATCGGCTGAAGTTTTGTTCGGTCTGAATACCGGTTCGGCAGAACACGTCGGTTCGGCCGAATATCTGCGGGAATCGTGAGCGCATCAGCGCAGACACAGAAATCCGGGCAGCCGGACGCTGAGACCAGCGATTCGGCGTCCGGACACCATTCCGCCTGGCGCCGACCGGCTCTGATGGATGCATCATGGACGGTGATGCACGGTGACGGACGAAACCATCCATTCCGTCCGGTTTTCCGGGCCTTCGTTCTCATTGATCCGCCGGCCGCACGAAATCGCGCTGACTGAGCCAACGCCGTGTGGTTCTGGCAACTGTTCGTGTGACCGCATCAGACCAGCGTCTTCCGGACTGCCGGTTCGGCGTCGCTCCGCTCCGGGATCTGGCCTGCGGACTGTCGTTCGCCGTGCACGTTCGGAGGCTGTGGAGAGCAGATGGAATTGAAGTGCCCCCAATTTGCCCCGGTGCGGAGCAAAACAGAAGCGGAAGGGTACAGGCCCTCCGCCTGGCACAATTCACTCACCCGGCGACCGGACGGCTCGCGCCGTTACCGCTGCCACGGCTCGTCCCGTCCCGCAGGTCCTGGCCACCTTGATGCAGACCCGAACCCTGCCCCGCCGTCTGACGCCCCCGGAAAGCTGAATGGGTACGACGTCCACAGTCCGGAACATGTCGCGCGCCGTGTGCCGGGCAACACAGGATTCCAGTTCAACCCCGACGCCATTCCGGCAGATACGTGTCGTCATGCATCTGCGCAGGACCTGCAAACCGGTCACAGGTCGCAACCGATCAGCCTGGAGAGCTCTGCATCAGCATCGGTCATCGTCTGAGACGAATCTTCAGCACTGCTGACCATCCAGATTGAAGCAAGCGTCTCCAGCCTGAAAAGCGAACTCTGCGTGGAGATAATGTTGGAAAGACCTGTGAAGGCCACCACACAGGACATGAAGATCATGTTCGGTGATATTTCACTGTGATTCGAGAAAACCCTGTCAGCCAGCCCGTCAGCGACAGGAATCATGAGGGCGAGGAAGAAGGTTCCGTAAAAGAGCAACAGCGACCTGCGACGGCGTTTGATGATGCTCGCGACGCACTTTCCCAGTTCCCCCGTCTTGATCAACTGTTTCTCCGCATAGGTCGCATGCCGCGACAGCACAGCAACAAACATTCTCTCGAAGCGACTGTTCATGATCAGGCCTCCTTTGAACGTAACCAGTCTTCCTGCCGGGAACTGGTGCCGGTGGCTGTTCCGGAAGAATGATTTTATCTGAAACGTCCTGAACGGCGCACAGAAAATCGCCGGAACACAGAAATCAACACAGCGTTTCAGCCTTTGCCGGGCAGTTCCCGTCTGCGGAGGTCATCCGAAAAAGGAGTCCCGCAGCGCTGACCACCTCATGGCTGAAGTTCCTTCCAGGAACGTCCTGATGTTCAGCAGATGCCGCTGGTCCGGCGTCGCTCCGCTCCAGGACCGGTCCTGCCGGCATTGCCAGGTGGAACAGGAATGGGAAGAAGGGCGTTCTTCCCGCATTCCATGCCGGAAGATGCAGAATCATCCTGATTCGGTGTCCACAGGCTGTGTCGCAGTCCGTTCACGAACAGGACCATGCAGCCAGGGCACCGGCACCCATGACTGCTGCGACGGCATACTGAAGGATGGCGATGACACGCATGCCGTGAGAAAACTGCGGATTCCGCAAAATGGCTCGAGCAGCCCGCGGCAATTCATCGGACGGCACGAACACACGAATGAAAAGACGAGGTCTGGACGAGAAAAACCAGCCGAGAGTTGTGATCACAGCAAACCCTGCGGAGGCGGTCAAACAGACTTCGATCTTCTCGTTCATCGCCGCTTCTCATGTCACACAGATGACCTGTCCGGCGTGCTGCTCAAAAACTGGTCCGGTTGTCACATGACAGTCCGGGAAACGGGGAGCGTCATGCTGGCGGAATGAGCATGATGCCCGATCGTGCTGTGGCGGAACCGGGAAACACCAAGTCGACCGACCATCATACGAGTCAGGTGGCGAGAACGACAGAGAGAACGCTCTCTGTCGTTCTCGAAACCATATCCCCCAAAACGCTCCGTTCATCGACCCTGGATTGCTCCCCCGGCGGGGCGTCCCTTCTGCCGGGGCTGGCAGGAGACGACGCATTCCGGCCACTGGTGGCGACGGCAGCCGGTGGCGTGCAGACAGAAACAGGCCTCAAAGGAATTTCAGGGGACCGATCGCTGCTGGAAGTCCAGATTGATCTGATAGGCACGTGCCCCTTTGCGGGCATTGATGGCCCGCACGTCTTTGTTGTCCCGAACGCCTTCCAGTTGCTGAACCATGCGGCGATTTTCATCTGCCAGCAGCTTCAGTTCTTCCTGGACTTCCGGAAGCTGGACGGAATTCTCTTCCAGAAAACGCATGTTTTCCGTCAGCACGATGCGGCACATGTCCAGATTGCCTTCGTCCAGATACTTTGTCGCCAGTTTGTTGCGTTCACTCGAAACCAGTCTCACGACATCCGCCTGGACGCTCCGATTGAGACTCGCCTGAATCGCTTCATCGGAATGACTGAATGTGACGGACGTCGAACCGGACAGCCGGTCGTCTTCGTGCGTCTGCATGTTCGTGTATGTCACCACGACCGATGCCAGATCCAGGCGGCTGTCGGCTTCGGACGGCGGGAGTTCCAGTTCCATCACCACGAACCGGTTTTGTTCGCTGTAAACAGCCGCCATGCGGGTGACGATCTGCTGTCCCTGAATATCGGCATTGTTGCCCAGCACACGCACCGGGCGGATTCCTTCAGGAACGGTGATCGTGACATCGATTTTTTGAGCCACCACAGACAGGACATCGTCGAACTCGTTTCGGAAAATCGTGGCCAGTTCCGACGCCTGTTCAATGAAATAGTGGTTGCCGCCGCTGCGGGCAGCAAGCTGAGCCATGAGGTCTTCGTTGTAGCCCAGCCCCAGTCCCAGCGTGGTGACACTGATATTTTCCTTCAGCAGGGAAGCGCCCAGATCTCCCAGTTCCCCCGGCGCCGAAGGGCCGACGTTGGCCAGGCCGTCCGACAGCAGGATGATGCGGCTGAAGCGGTCGCTGCTGAGAAACTTGCGGACTTCGGCCGCCCCCTTGCTGACTCCTCCGAACAGCGCCGTATTGCCCCCGGCGGTGATCGACCGGATTTTTTCGATGACGTCTTCCGGATCCGTCAGCCGTGTGGCCGGAACGAGCACCTGAACGGTGGAATCGTAGGTGACAACAGACACGATATCCCGGGAACTCAGAAGGCGCACCGCGTCGATGGCCGCTTCCCGGGCCCGCTCGATCTTCTCTCCCTGCATCGATCCGGATTTGTCCAGCACGATGGCGACGTTGGCCGCCGGCCGTTCTTCCGGCGATTCCATTCGAAAACCTTTCAGCGCCACGCGTACCCATGTGGTCTGTTTTTCGTCCGCCTTCAGAACGGATCGCAGCGGAGCGATGTCCAGACGAAGCTGATCAGCCACACAGACGTTCAGCAGACCGGCAGACAGAGCCGCCAGCACCGTTGCCACACGAAGGATGTTCATCATTCCGGTTCCTTTCATGCTCAGACACAGGAGCCATGTTCCCTGCCGGCACCTGCCGGCCGACGGGAATTAGACGCGCTTCGTTCTGTTCTGTGGTCAGAAACCTGTCAGAAGAATGTCAGAAATTTGTATCGGCCTGGCGGCCGGGCGGCCGGTGCCGGCCCGGAGACGGCAGCTTCGAACACCTGCCGTCTGTCGGGGGTGGGCCCTGAGAAACAGATGCCGGAACAGACAACACAGAATCACAATTCGGATGGCCGTTCTGGCATTCACCTTTCGGTTCGGCTAAGAACGTCTGTTGTCCGAAGTGCTGCGGAGTCCGAAGACCGGGCCGCGGCCGATTCGACCTGAAGGAACCATCTCATGATGTCTGTTCGATGCCTGCTGACAGCCGTCGGGCTGCTGCTGATTCCGCCTGTGTGGTCGACGGTTCACGCACGGGATTCGGTCATTCCTGATATCGGAACGCGGCGGGAACTGTTTGTTGATCGGTATCTGATTGACACACTCAGCCATGCCCGCCTGCAGCTCAGTCAGCCGCGGCAGGAGGAAATCGTTCTCAGATTCGACCGGCCCTGGGAGGGACCGTTTTCCGGGTACACGACCGTGATCCGGGACGGAAACCGATACCGTCTGTACTACCGAGGCATCGCGCAGTCCGGAAACGACGGGAATGAGAACGAACGCACCTGCCTGGCCGAATCGGAAGACGGCATCCACTGGACGAAACCGTCTCTCGGCCTGTTCGAATACGACGGCAGCCGCAGCAACAACATCGTTCTGGCCAACGCGGCTCCGGTGACGCACAATTTCTGCCCGATGCTGGACACGCGGCCCGGTGTCCCGTCCGCAGAACGTTACAAGGCCATCGGCGGCACGGGAGAACATCTGTTCGCCTGGATATCGGCCGACGGAATCCGCTGGAAACGCCTTCAGGACGCTCCTGTTCTGACGAAGGACCACATTCCGTTTCCTCACCGCTTCCGCTTCGATTCTCAGAATCTGGCGTTCTGGTCGCAGTCCGAACAGTGCTATGTGTGCTATTTTCGGGTGGGCGACCGCTTCCGCCGGATCGCCCGATCCACCAGTCCCGATTTTCGGTCGTGGACACCGGCCGTTCTGATGCGGCAGATTCACGATGACGGGATCCACGGCCCGCAGCCGGTTCCCGACGAGCATCTGTACACGAACCAGACGTCGCCCTATTTTCGGGCTCCCCATCTGTACATCGCCACACCGGCCCGCTTTTTTCCCGGACGGCAGGTGGTCAGCGATGAACAGGCCCGCGCTCTGAATGTCGACCCGAAGTACTACCGCGACACATCCGATTCGGTGTTTCTGACATCCCGCGGCGGCGACGTCTACGACCGGACGTTTCTGGAAGGATTTCTGAAACCGGGCATCGGGCTGAGCAACTGGGTGTCGCGGGCCAACTATCCGGCTTTGAACATGGTGCAGACCGGTCCGACGGAACTGTCGTTCTATGTGAATCACGATTATGCCCAGCCGACCGCTCACCTGAAACGGTACACACTGCGGCTGGACGGTTTCGCGTCTGTTCATGCGGGAGCCGTTCCCGGAGAGCTGATCACCCGACCGTTCGTCTTTTCCGGGAGCGCCCTGCACCTGAATTTCGCCACATCGGCCGGCGGCGGGATCCGTGTGGAGATTCAGGACCAGGGTGGGAACCCTCTGCCCGGGTTCGCTCTGGATGACTGTCAGGAAATCATCGGCAATGAGATCGACCGCGTCGTGATGTGGAAGACAGGCAGCGATCTGTCTTCCGTGGCGGGACAGCCGATTCGTCTCCGCTTCGTTCTCAGCGATGCCGATCTGTATGCTCTGCAGTTCGCAGATCCCCGTCATGAACCGACCACCCCGTAGCCCCGCAGCCGTGATCGGAGCGATGTGCAGTCCGGACAGATGTCTCCCGTTTTTTTTGTGTTTCGCGGTTTCCGTTGTTTCGGCACAGACGGAACCACCGGAATCTCTGCAGCGGATCGAGCAGGAACGGGGCGGACGGCACTGGATCGATCAGGAAACCGACCCACCGAAATCACCGCAGGACTCTCTGGCCTGCCTGCAGATCGAACCGGGTTTTCAGGTGGAGCTGGTGGCGGCGGAACCGCTCGTGAAGGATCCTGTTCAGGTGGCCTTCGACGAACGGGGCGACCTGTATGCGATCGAATACGGTGATTATCCGGAAGGTCCTCCGGACGGGCAGGATCCGCTGTCACGCATCGTGATGCTGGAAGACACGAACGGTGACGGGATTTACGACCGTCGCCATGTCTTTGCGGAACACCTGAATTTCGCTCACAGTTTCATGCCGTATCGAGGCGGACTGCTGGTGGGGGCGCATACGGAAATCCTCTTCCTGCAGGACACCGACGGAGACCACCGGGCGGACGTCCGGAAGGTGCTGTTCGACGGCTTCACTCCGGCCCATCCGCAGATGCAGATCGGCTGCCCGCAGTGGGGAATGGACAACTACGTCTACCTGACATACGGACCGGGTCTGGTGGCTTCCGCCGCGCGGCCGCAGCAGCGCATCGAACTGCCACGACGCGATTTTCGGTTTCATCCTCGGACGCTCGAATTCGAAGCCGACACCGGACGGGGGCAGTATGGCAACACGATCGATCGTTACGGACACCGGTTTTTCTGCACGAATCGGGATCCCATCATCACCACACTGCTGCCGCCGCCGGCTGTTCGTCGCAATACGTTCGCGGTGCCCGGCAGCGTGCAGTACAGCGTCGGGAAATCCGGTGCCGACACCCGCGTTTATCCGCTGGTGGCCATGAAAAGCAACTACCTGTCTCATGCCGGCACCCACACCGCCGCCTGCGGCGTGACGGCGTGGCAGGGCGCCGGGGGGCCGGACAGTCTGCAGGACAGCGTGTTCGTCTGTGAACCGATCGGACATCTGGTCACCCGTTCGATCGTGAAGCCGAAAGGCGTGCGGCTGAAAGCGGAACGTGCACGACCGCGTGCCGACTTTCTGGCTTCCACGGACACCTGGTTTCGCCCCACCAGCCTGGCCACCGGGCCGGATGGAGCCCTTTACCTGGCGGACATGTATCGGCTGTGGGTGGAACACCCGAAGTTCCTGCCGCCGGACATTGCAGCACGGATCGACTGGAGAGCCGGAGACGACCGGGGCCGCATTTATCGGATTCGCCCCACCGGATCCCGACCGCTGCAGTTCGAGCCTCCGGACACTCCGGAAGACTGTGTGAAGCTGCTGCAGCATCCGGACGCCTGGTCCCGACTGCTCGGACAGCGTCTGCTGGTGGAACAGAACGCTGTTGAAACGGCACCGGCGCTGCGGTTGCTGCTCACTCAGGCAGACAGCCCCTTTTCCCGCCTGCATGTGCTGTGGACGCTGGACGGTCTGAATCGTCTGACAGCATCTGATGTGCTCGCCGGTCTGCAGGACGACGACGTCACCGTGCGCTGCAGTGCGGTCCGTCTGTCTGTTTCGTTCTTCCATGACGCCGGCGTGATCGACCGCGTTCTGGCTCTGGCAGACAGCTCCGATATTCGCGTGCGTTTCCAGGTGGCCGTCGCTCTGGGCGATTCGGACCATCCGGGAACTGCCGATGCGCTGATCCGGCTGGCGCGGCGCGACGGTGCGGACGAATGGTTTGCCCGGGGACTGCTGACATCCGTTGCCGGCTGTTCCGGCAACGTGCTGGCGGGACTTCTTGCCGATGCGGATTTTCGTTCATCAGGAACAGTGGCCGATGTGCGGCTGATCAGCCGGCTGGCGTCGGTATGCGGAGCACGCGGAGATCTCCGGGAACTGCGGTCGGTGCTGTCACTTCTGAAATCGGACCAGAAAGAAGCCGTGTGGTGGCAGGCCGCTTTGATCGGAGGTCTGGGAGACGGACTGCGGAGACATCGGGGGGCGCTGGGGCGTGTGTCGCTGCAGACTCTGCTGAAGCAGCCGCCGTCCGAACTGGAACCGGAGCTGCGGCTGCTGACAGCCGTTCTTCAGGAAGCCCGGCGGCGCTGCACGGATTCGTCGGCCGGCCTGACCGATCGTCTTGCGTCCATCGGCCTGCTGAAGTTTCGTTCTTTCCCTGAAGCGGCCGCTGTTCTCAGTGAGCTTCTGGAGAGCGACCAGAGCGAATCGGTTCAGGATGCTGCGATCGCTGTTCTGTCACAGTGGCCTTCGGAAGCGGCAGCCGGGCTGATCACCGATCACTGGCCCGGGCTGCGGCCGGCGGTCCGCAGCACAGCTCTGACGTTTCTGCTGCGACGGAAGGACATGACACGCGTTCTGCTGGCAGCGATGGAATCCGGCCGTGCGAGTCCGTCTCTGTTGAGTGTCGATCAGCGCGTGCTGCTGCTGAAATCCCGTGATCCGGACATCCGGGCCGCCGCCGAACGTCTGCTGGGGGGTGCCGTATCCGGGAATCGGCGGGAAGTGATCGAACAGTATAAAGAGGCGCTGACACGTTCCGGTTCTGCAGATGCCGGGGCTCGGGTGTTTCAGCGTGTCTGTGCCCGGTGCCACCGAGTGGGCACGACCGGGTTTCGGGTCGGACCCGACATTTCGGATGTGCGCAACCGATCGCGGTCGGCCATTCTGTTCGACATTCTGGACCCCAATGCGAAAGTGGAACCGCGGTTTGCCACCTGCACCGTGGTGACCACGGACGGGAGAACGTTCAGCGGTCTTCTGGAAGAAGAATCGGACGGAGCCGTTGTGCTGCGACTTCCGGAAGGCCGGCAGCAGACCATCGCCCGGCAGGACGTGGACGAAATCATCACGGGCGATGTATCGCTGATGCCCGAAGGCATCGAAAAGGACGTGTCGGTGCAGGAAATGGCGGATCTCCTCGAGTTTCTTACGGCCCGCTGAGACATCGGCCTGCGCGGTCGGAAGATGCCGAAACCGGTTCCGGAAGAACGGCTGTCTGCCGTGTGAAAGCTTTGTTTGTGGGACCGTCGGCCGATTCAGTCCTTGACGGAACCGGGCTTTCGTTGAGAATCCGTCCTCCGGGCGGGCCGCCATACGGAACTGCGTCTCCGGCGCAACAGGAAAGGCCATTCGTGTCAGAATCTGCAGCCGAATCGCCGTCGAACCAGACGGATCCCCGCAGGAAGGCGCGCGCCCGGGAGCTGTGGCAGCGCCTGCTGGACAGCCGCCCAGGGCCGACGAACGGGGATCTCATCTATCTGGCACGGTTCGTCCCTTTGCTGTCCCGGGTGGCGATCCGCAGTCTGTTTTCACGCCGGCTCAGCGTGGAAGAACTTCGCGAACTGGTCCAGCATGTTCCAAAGGCCCGCTCGGCGGCCGTGAAAGCGGCTCTCAAAAAGGTGGACAGCCTCTCGGACGATGATCTGCGGTTTCTGATCATTCATACGAAAAGCAAAGAAGCCGCCCAGGCCCTCATTGAACGCAGCCCGACCGATGCGGTGATCGCCTTCGTGGAACGGACGGTGGAAGAACTGCAGGGAACCTTCGAAGAACTCAAGAAGAAAGAACTGACGTCCGTGGTGATGCGGGAAATCGATCGGACGCTGTAGTTCGCGGCAGAAGAACGGTTCTGCCTTCGATCGGACGCACCGCCTCCCCGTCAGAACGCGAACGGCGCTGATGCACGACATTCGACTGGCCCTCGGACTGATCGGGTTCCTTTCAGTCGCCGTTTTTCTGACCGGGCGGCGTCTGCTGAACGGACTGTCTCCGCGGGCTCTGGATGCCGTGGCTGTGGGACTGGTTCTTCTCACCGCCGCCTATCTGAAGTTCGTGTGGGGACAGTTGTGGATCGTCCGGTGGATTCCGCTCCCCTCCGTCATTGTGCTGTCGAACTGGTTTCCGCTGCTGCTGGCCGGACTGGCGGCCGTGGTCTGGGTGCGGATGGGCGGAAGAGTCGACGAATCCGTTTCCGGTTCGGGAACGCCGGCAGAACCGAACGCCCCGACAGGTTCGGCAGATGCGGAATCCGACGATCCCCTGACCGGTTCCCGTACTCTGGCCGTTCGGCGAACCGTGATGATGGTTCTGATCGTGATCGGTGGTGTGTGGTCCGTGATGTATTTCATCCCGATCGAACCACCGGAATGCGGCGACCAGTGGGATCCCCCGCAGCCGCCCCTGCCGTGGTTCGTCTGCCGCCAGACGCATCCGTCGACGTGTTCGGCCGCTTCGTCGGCAACGATCCTTGTGGCTCTGGGAATCCCGGCCAGTGAACAGGAAATGGCCCGCCTGTGTCTGACGCGCAACGGAACAACCTGGCTGGGGCTGTATCATGGTCTTGCGACGAAACTGCTGAACACGCCGTACCGCCCGGTGTTCTTCGAATCCGCCATCGAAGACCTGCCGGCTCTGGCCGGACCCTATCCGCTGCTGCTGTGCTGCCGACTTGACCGCCGAGCGGCCCGTCAGCGGCCGCAGTATGTGCGGGAGGGCGGCTGGATTCCCGGGATGGCTCATTCGGTTGTCTATTTCGGAAACTTTGCCGGCAGGCACGTGATCGGCGATCCGTCCCGCGGTTACGAAGTCTGGTCGGATGAAGATCTGAGAATCCTGTGGACCGGGCAGGGTCTGCGGATTGTGAAGCGGTCTTCAGATGGTCAGACTGATTCCCAGGTGACCACCGGCGACTGCCGCCGGACAGGCTTTTATCCGAGAACGGAAAGAAGGAATTCGGAACCATGGGCCGCTGGCCGGACAACACACGATCGACGCTGACGACGGCCATGCTGATCTTCGTTCTGTTTCCGCTGCTGGCGTGGCTCTGTGTCTGGTATCTGCGCCGCTGACACAAAAACATGTCCCGTTCGAGTCAGCGATGCCGTCGCCGGGCGACAGATGACTCTGTGCAGGACATCTCGATCTGTTTTATCTTCACGGACAAACAAATTGTTTACGAAAGGTCATGTGGTTCCGTGGGAGGGGCTGTCGGAGACGGTCCCGGTGACGAACGTCCCAGTGACGAACGCGACCGCACATAGCGGGACAGCAGTCGCACCACCGCTCCCAGCGTCCGCCGCGACAGGCGCACGCGGGGCTGCCGGAATGCATCCCGGATGATTTCCGCAACAGCCGACGCGGGCGATCGATCCAGGTCATCCAGAATGGCGATGAGCCGGGCGTTCCACGGTTCCCGCAGACGGCCCAGCCGCGAAGCCGCCGCCAGACGCGGCTCCAGCATCGCTTCCAGCTTGTCGCGAGTCCGCAGCGATTCCTGACGGAACCGGTTGGCATCCTGCTGTTCACGCGACGATTCCACAGCCGTTTTGGACGATCCGTGGATTCGAAACGCGGCGCCCACGGTTCGCGAATAGCGGACGCGCGGAAACCGGGCCAGGTACCGAATGAGCAGATCCCAGTCGAATCCGTACTGCAGTTCCGTATCGATGCCGCCGCATTCCCGCAGATGCGACAGACGAAACCACAGGCCCGGCTGGCTGAACGAATACGGATCGGCCCGCAGAATGCGGCGGGCGGACAGGTTTTCATTCTTCATCACGTAAGATTCAGCACCCTCCTGAAACACTTCCACATCGACCGTGTACAGATCGGCATCGGCCGGAAAACACGAACCGACCTCCTGCAGAACCCCTGGTTTCAGCAGATCGTCCGAATTGATCCAGTTGAAAAACTTCCCGTCGGCCAGACGAAGAGCTTTGCTGATGGCATCGGACTGCCCGCGGTCCGGTTCCTGAATGATCACGTCGACAGCGTCGCGGTATCGATCGAGAATCTCGGAGCTGCCGTCTGTGCTGCCGCCGTCGGCCACGATGTACTGCAGGTTCGGATAGTTCTGCAGCAGAACCGATCGAATCGTTTCTTCCAGAAACTCCGCCTGATTGAAACTGGGCGTCACCACAGTGATGCGGGGCAGGTCGCCGCACGATTCTTCCCGGGACACAGCATGTTCAGCGGTCCAGGGCCAGCCGGTTCGGCCAGGCGGAGGAGAAGGCACGTCACGCATTTCCGGGTTCCTGCTGAACAGAGCACTGCTGTTCGATCACGTCGAGCACCTTCTGGAAGTGCCGATCGAACTCATACGCTTCCTGAAAGCATTTCAGCGCATTGCGATGGAATTCGTCATACCGATCCAGAATCGTCTGGACGGCCGTTCCGACTTCCGCCGGTTCCTTCACAGACACGCCGCACTGCCACCGCGACAGCACGCGGCCGATACTCGGATTGTCGATACAGACCACCGGCACTCCGCAGCGCAGGTAATGAGCCAGTTTGCCGGACGCTCCGGCGAGCAGCTGAAAGTTGGGGCCCAGTGTGCTGTCATAAATGACCAGACCCACAGCGGCCGACGCGAACAGATCGTCCAGGTCGTCATAATCCACGGGCACCGATGACAGGACCACATGACCGTCTCCCAGAGCGGTCACGGCCTGAGCATACTCATCATGGCGGTTCAGACTGGTGTGGCTGTGAAACACGAGAATCCGGTCGTCCGGCCAGTCTGCAGCGGCCCGTGCCAGATCATGCGATCTCATCCCTTCGCACACGGAACCGGCATGCAGCACAATCGTCTTTTCGGGCGGCAGACTGAGCCGATCGTGCAGCAGCCGCGACGGCGGTCGATCGCCACGGATCCCCCGCGGGGAATTCGGCACCAGAAGCACCGGACAGTCGGCCGCGTCGTTTTCACGGATCAGCGCTTCAGCGCGTTCCCGGTCCTGAATAATGAGGGCCAGAGCGTTCTGGTGGCCCTGTTTTTCTTCACGTTTCCACGCCAGCGAGCGGCGGTCGGAAAAATCGCTTTCGAACTGGATTTCGAGCGACCAGTACAGCACCGGAAGATTGCACGGCCGGGCCGCCCGGAAGGCCGTGCCCAGACCGTACATGTCGACACCGATCAGGCACGCATACTGGTTCTGTTCCACAGCGCGGCGGACTCCACGGACAAACCGCGACAGCCGGAACAGGTGAGACGGACGCAGGCGGTGAATCCGGTCCGTCAGGCAGGCTCCCGTCCTGCCCAGACCGCGGCGCAGGCTGTCCGGCAGCACCCTGCGCAGAACCGATCGAAGAACGCTGTCAGCCGGCCGACGGGAACGGGAAGATGCGTCCCTGTCTTCGGTGCTCCGCGACGCGGCAGGGTGCCCTGAGTCTCCGGAGGGCCGGTCCACATACAGAATGCGTACGTGCGGCCCGAAGTCCGGCGGCCGGACGAAACGGTCGTCTGAAGACCGCATCAGAAAATCGACTGCCCAGCCATGATGGCTGAAGGCCCGGGCGGCACTGATCAGACTGGGAGCGCAGCCCAGATAGGTTTCCCAGAAAACGATTCCGGCGCGGGGACGCCTGTCGGCAGGCTCGGAAACCATGTCCTGGTCCTTTACCCCAGCAGTTCACGGACATGACGGGTGACGGTACGGACATCGTCGAGTGTGGTCCCCAGCCCGGAAGGAAGATACAGGCCGTGATCGGCCAGATATTCGGCACCGGGAAAGGACTGTCCGGCAAACAGACCCTGCTTCAGAAAAACGGGCTGCCGGTGCATCGGCCAGAAAAAGGGGCGCGTGCCGATGTGGCGCTGACCGAGCTGCCGGGTCAGTTCCTCCGCCGACAGCCGCGCTGCCGCGGAACACAGGACCCCGAACACCCAGTAGATGTTTTCGGCATAATCGGCGGAGGCCGGCGGCAGAATCAGTCCGTCGATGCCGGCCAGTTCTTCTGCATAAGCACGGCCCAGTTCGCGTTTGGCACGGATATGGTCGGAAAGCTGTTCAAGCTGGGCCAGTCCCACGGCCGCCTGGATATTGGTCATGCGGTAGTTCCAGCCGAGCCGTTCGTGGACGAAGCGGCGTTCTTTCTGAAAACACAGATTCCGGTATTCCCGGCATCGATCGGCCAGATCTTCGTCGTCGGTAACGACCATGCCTCCTTCCCCGCAGGTGATGTGCTTGTTGGCATAAAAGCTGAAGGTGCTGAGGTGTCCGAAACTCCCGCAGGGCCGGCCGCGATACGTCTGGCCGTGCATTTCCGCCGCATCCTCAATCACAGTCAGCCCGTGCCGACGAGCAGTCTCCAGGACCGGATCCAGATCGACCGGCAGACCGTAGATATGAACCACCAGAATGGCCCGCGTGCGGTCGGTGATGCTGTCTTCGATCTGTCGCACATCCATGTTCCAGGTGGACAGATCGGAATCGATCAGAACCGGCACGGCACCGGCCCGGACGACGGATGCCGCCGGAGAGATGATGGTGAAGGCCGGCAGAATGACCTCGTCACCGGGCCCGATGCCGGCGGCGGCGACGGCGATGTCCAGAGCACCGCTGCCGCTGGAGCAGGCGATTCCGAACCGCCGCTGCACACTTTGAGCGAACTGTTCTTCGAAACGGTGCACGAACGGACCTTCACTGCTGATCCATCCGGTTTCGATGCACTCGGTGAGGTATTTCAGTTCGTTGCCGGCCAGGCGAGGCACGTTGACGGGAATCATGAAAGCACGGGACTCCGAAATCGGTCGGCGATCGGTCAGGATCGGGCGGCAACGAAACACACACCCCAGGTATTCTGCGACGGCGGCTTCCCCGTCATCCATTCCTCACTGTGGACGATGTGCAGTCCGTGGGCGGCCGCGATCCGTTCCAGTTCCGGCCGGAAAAAGTACCGCATGCGGTGCCGTTCCTGAAACTGTTCCACGGCCCCCGTACGGCGGTCGGTCACGAACACCGTGTAATCCACATCGACCAGACAGGCATTTTCGTCCAGCGTCGGTTCGGCAATGCGGACCACTGAGATTCGATCATCCTCGATCCGCCGCACGCGCACCTGCGGGCGCAAAAAAAGAACCGCCGGCCCGTACCAGACATCGAACACGAACAGACCACCCGGTTCCAGATGACAGGCAACCGTTTCAAACAGTCCGTCGACATCATCCGCAGACGTCTGATAGCTGACCACATGAAACAGCGACAG
>WFTL01000089.1 GCA_015485495.1 Planctomycetaceae bacterium | reverse complement strand
TGGCCATCTGATCCGGCGTGTCGGACGCCGGACCTCTGTGGCTCTGAGCCTCCGTGAGAGTCCCCTTTTCATCGGACGGGACCAGTCTCGATGCTCGACGAAGCCGCCGCTGACACATGTGTTTCGGCTCTTGCCTGCAGTTCGCCGTGCGCATACTTCATGACAGTCTCCTTGCCCGATTGGGCTCTTGAGACTCTCATACCACCTGGACCAGTTTTTGGGGAGCACGCCAATCCGGTTATCCGGTTCGCGGCAGATCGAGCACATCGGCGAAACGATCCAGAACGGCGGCTTTGAGTGCTGCGCAGGGCGGCCGGTCGAATTCACCCGTGCGGATCAGGTCGAATGCCATTTTTCGGGCCGAGGTCAGGATGGCCAGATCGCGCACAGGGTGGGCGCAGCGCAGCGGCAGCGCCCCGCTCTGACGTGTTCCCAGAACATCGCCGGGCCCCCGCAGGGCCGCATCTTTTTCCGCCAGTTCGAAACCGTCAGCAGATTCCACCAGAGCCTGCAGGCGGGCGGCCGCTTCCGAAGAATCCGATTCGGAAAACAGAAAACAATAGCCCTGAAAACGGCCTCGACAGATCCGGCCCCGGAGCTGATGGAGCTGGGCCAGACCGAACCGTTCGGCCTGCTGCACGACCATCAGTGTGGCGTTGGGAACGTTGATACCCACTTCGATCACCGTGGTGCTGACCAGGACGTCCAGATCGTGATCATGAAACCGACTCATCACTTCGTGACGCTGCTGCCGATCCATCCGCCCGTGCAGCAGTCCGAGACGCAGCCCCTGCAGTTCTCCGGATGCCAGCTGCTGAAACAGGGTTTCCGCAGCGGCGTCATCGTCGCTGTCCTGGCCTTCCACCCGTGGGCACACCACGTAGGCCTGGCGTCCTTTGGCGATGTGACGGCGAAGGAATGTCCAGGCCTGACTGCGCTGAGCGGCATCGGAAACAAGCGACGTGATGACCCGCTGACGACCGGGCGGCACGTCACGAATGACGGACACATCCAGGTCGCCGAATCGGGTCAGACACAGGCTGCGGGGAATGGGAGTGGCCGTCATCACCAGGACGTGCGGCGCGATCCGGCCGCTGCGGCCGAACCGGGCTCTCTGCCGCACGCCGAAACGATGCTGTTCGTCGATGACCGCCAGAGCCAGGTGCCGGAACTCGACGGCATCCTGAATGACAGCCTGCGTGCCAACGATGAGCTGGCATTCACCGGAAGCGATTTCGTGAAGAAGCTGCCGACGGCGGGCAGCCGGCAGCCCGCCGACAAGCAGGCCGCGGCGCACCCGGCTGTTACGCAGCAGCGCATCCAGTGTTTCCCAGTGCTGGCTGGCCAGAACTTCTGTGGGGGCCATGAGGACTGTCTGGCAGCCGGCAGCGACGGCGGCCAGCATGGCGTACACGGCCACCGCCGTTTTGCCGGCACCCACATCGGCCTGCAGCAGGCGATGCATGGCCACCGGCCGGGCGATGTCCGCCACGATCGTTTCGATGGCCGCATTCTGGCCGTCGGTGAAACGGAAATCGAACAGCCGGCGGATTCGGGAATCCACCAGCCTGGACACAGGGATCGGTCGGCTCCGCGATTCCCGGCTCCACTGCCGCCGCCGCAGTCCCAGCGCGAGCTGAAATTCCAGCAGGTCATCGAGAATCAGCCGATGGCGGGCTCTGCGAAAAGCATCGACGCTGTCCGGCCGATGCAGCATGCACAGCGCTTCGGACAGTTCGGGCAGACGATGGTGAGTACGAAAATCCTCGGGCAGGGGATCGACGACATACTCCGCGAACTGTTCGACCGCCGACCGCGTCATGCGTCTCATCTGAGACATCGAAATGCCCTCTGTGAGCGCATACTTCGGCAGCACTCCGGCGGCCGTTTCCGGGTCGTCCTCATCCGTGATCCAGTGCACCGTGGGACTGCTGAATTCCCAGCGGCCGTCACGCCGGCGGGGGACGCCGCTGAACAGAACCCGGTCTCCCTCGCGAAACCGGCCGAACATCCACGGCTGGTTGAACCAGGTCGATCGAACAAAATGCCCGTCGCAGTCCAGAAGAACGGCAACCAGCGACCGTCCGCGAGACAGCCGCCGCGAATCCCGTTCGACCACGCGGCCCACAACGGACTGTTCGGCATCCTCCACCAGCCGGGGCACCGGCCGGATGCGGCTGAAGTCGCTGCATGAATGCGGAACGTGATACAGCAGATCGGCGACGGTTCTGATGTTCAGCCGCGCCAGCAGCCGGGCGCGTCCGGGACCGACTCCCGGGACGAACTGCACCGGTGTATCCAGCGGTGAGGCGGCGGCAGAAGATTCCGGCTGACCGGACATACGGCAGAACAGCAGGTTCAGGAAACAGACACGGGATCCACCGGAGACAACGGCGGTCTGGAGAACACTCCGGTTCACCGGTGGAACGACAGCCGGCGGCTGTGGGTCCGCCGACGCGGGCGAAGTATGGCAGTCGTCCGTCCAGGCGGCAACCAGCGATCGTGAACAGGATGCGGCAGCAGGCGGACGTCTGAGATTTCGCGGCGGAGCATTCCGCACAGCGGGGATGGAAGGAAGACGTTCCGTTCAGTAGATTGCCTGGCCTGGAACAGACGGCAGCGGACGGGGACGGCAGCAGACTATGCGGCGCCTGTTTTCGGCTGCCGGCGGAGCGACTGCGAATGTTTCATGTTTCCCTGCGCACAGCGTCGGATGGGGTGGGCGGCGGCCGGCTGACAGCCGGGCAGTCGGCCGCGGCCGAGCAGGCTGCGGCGGCCGTTCGCGGGCGATGGGCTTTCCACGGGAGGACGCCGGACTGCCGTGTCGGCGTGGTTCTGGGATCGGGGCTGCAGGAAGCGGCGGAACAGGCGCTGGCACGGGGGGCGTGTGCCGTGGATTATCGGGATATTCCGGGAATGCCGGTTCCCGGAGTGCCCGATCATGCCGGACGGCTGATTGCCGGAACAACCAGCGGTCCGGACTGCATCTGGATGCAGGGACGCTGCCACGGCTACGAAGGCAGGTCGCTGCAGGAAGTGACCTTTTCCATCCGGCTGCTGCACGCACTGGGGGTGCGGCAACTGATTCTCACGAATGCGGCCGGAGCCATCGCGGAGTCGATGCAGCCGGGATCATTCATGCTCATCGACGATCACATCACGCTGGTCGACCTGTCGCCGCTGAACGTGGAAACGGAGCGCTGCCGATTCGGAGGAACGGGGCCTGTTTGGAATGAACGGCTTCTGGTGGCGGCTGCGTCGATTCGGACGCCCCTGCCCATCCAGCGGGGCTGTTATGCGATGATGAGCGGTCCGAATTACGAAACGCCGGCGGAAGTGCGGATGCTGGAACGCCTGGGAGCGGATGCGGTCGGCATGAGCACCGTTCCGGAAGCGGTGCTGGGACACCGTCTGGGAATGGATGTTGTGGGGATTTCCTGTCTGACCAACGCCGCGGCCGGACGGTGTGCCGGACCGGTCCGGCACACCGATGTCACGCAGACGGCCGCGGCCGTGTCCGGGCCGTTCACCGCGTGGCTGCAGAATCTCGTGACTCTGCTGGTGAACGACTCAGCAGCACAATCGCGATCTTCGGAATGATTCGGTCCGGATGGCGTGCCCGGGGGCCGACACGATGATCAGACGACGCCCGGTGAGCCGTTGCGGCCGCTGTCTGCCAGCGCGATGCGGATGGCCGATTCGTGTTCCGACAGGGGAGTGAAATTCTCCCAGCCTTCCATTTCCACCCGCACTCCGTTCAGTTTGTAGTCTTCCAGATAGTGCAGCACGGTTTCGGCGGCGGTGTGGTCGATCACGTTGGCCAGAGGTGTGAAGTGCAGGCACAGCGTTTCCGTTCCTTCGGGGACATTCTGCAGCTCACGAATCACATGCAGCAGATTGAAGCAGTGCAGGGGACGTTCGAAATAGACGTGATACGTGCCGTTCGTCGATTCTTTGCGAGTGACCGGGTTGTAGAAGATTTCCCGGATTCGCTGCCAGATGGTCAGATGCCGCACCCGGCCGCTCAGTCGATTGGCCAGTCCGATCAGAGACACGTCCATCAGCAGTTTGACCAGGACACCCACACCGATCCCGATCAGAAGATCGGTGGAAACAGTGACGATCAGCGTGATCACGAAGACTCCGAGCTGTTCGATGCCGATGGCGGCCGTGTGCTTCCAGACTTTCGGTCCGCACAGTTTCCAGCCGATGAAGATCAGAATGGCGGCCAGAACGGCAAGCGGAACGTGATTGATCCAGTCGCGGGCCACGAACATGAACATGAGCAGCATGATCGCGTTGAAGAAGTTGGCCCACAGAGTCCGTCCGCCGCCAATGATGTTGGCCGTGCTTTTGACGATTCCTGGAATGATGGTCAGTCCGCCGACGACACTGGATGCCAGGTTGCAGCAGCCCATGGCCTGAAGCGTTTTGTCCGGATCCGACCGTCGTTTGAACGGGTCGAGCTTGTCGACGGCCACAATGGTTGCCAGTGATTCCGTCGCGTCGATGAGCAGCAGCACGAACACCACGTAGAACAGAACCGGCCAGGTATGCGGGTAGTTGATGATCCGGTCGAAGTGCGGCACGTGGATGCCTCCCAGCGGATCTTCCGGAATGTAGATGCAGTATCCCAGATGGGGGAGTTCTTCGTAGGCTTTGATCTGTTCAGGGGTCAGTTCCCGCTGCAGTCGGGCGATGGCTTCTTCCTGTTCGGGCGTGAATTCGCCGTTTCGGAGATCCTGCTCAATCTTTTCGTGGAGCTCAGCGATCGCCTGCCGCTCATCGGGCGTCAGGTCGGTTCGTTCCAGATCGGCTTCCAGTTCCTCATCGAGTTTGATGAGTGTCGCCCGCTGTTCCGGTGCGAGCTGTCGTTTCATCAGTTCGTGGGCTTCCCGCTGTTCCGGAGTGAACTGTCCGTTCGGAATGTGAAAAACGGCCTGAGAGATGATGCTGCCGAAGATGAAGACCCACACGGGCGGCGGCATGACTTTCAGAAAACGGAAGGGCAGCGAATTCAGAACGAACAGTGCCACGATGCATCCCACGCCGGTCACCATGGCGGGCGTGTAGATATGTCCGACGTGGTGGGGAGCTTCGAAGATCATGCCCCAGAATTCGTGCTCTTCGAAGTCGACTCCGAAAAGCAGCGGGAGCTGCTTGACCATGATGATCAGGCCGATGGCCGCCAGCATCCCTTCGATCGCCGCTGCCGGAAAAATGGCCGACAGACGGGCGACTTTGAGACGGGCAAGGATCACCTGGGCGACCCCGGCGATGCAGATCGCGACCAGAACCAGAGGGTAGCCGATTTCCAGCAGTTCCTGAGTCGTTTTGCCTGCCGCCGCCTGCTTGCCGATTTCCGCCGTGGCCAGAGCGATCATTCCGGAAAACAGCGCCGGAGCCAGACCGGCTGCCGGACCGCTGATGGTGACATAGGACCCGCCCAGGAACGGCAGCAGAAATCCGGCGATGATGGCGGAGATCACGCCCGTGATCGGCGGGGCCCCCGATGTGATCGCGATCCCCATTGAAAACGGCAGCGAAATCATGGCCACCATGAACCCGGACCGCAGGTCGTACATCCAGTGTTTCAGTCCGCGCAGACCGTTCGTCGGTTTTTCCTGGAGGTCAATTGCGGCGGCATCGGCTGCAGCAGGTTCACTCATCAGGGCTGTCCTTATCGATTGTTTTCAGTTTCGTACCGGGGCGGTGAGGAGCCGGTCGGATCGAATCCGGCTGCAAAACAGTGGGTCGGGACAGGCTGGAAACGGGAGCCTGAAGCTGCCCGATGACGTCCCTGGCAGTTCGCCGGAGGCTCTGTCCTGTGACGGAATTCCGGCGACGACGTGCCCGTTCAGTTTGCAACGTGCGTGCCACGGATCTGCAGACTGAAGCGATTGAGTCGTCGGAGCGGCGAATCGGTCACCACGCCCCGGGTTTTACCGGACTGCATCTGTTTTTCCTGGTAATGGTGGCGGCGGTTTCTCAGCAGTGCAGGACGCCCCCTGCAGGTTTCTGCAGGCGGTCTGCAACACCCTTCCGGCCGGCGAGCAGGGAAACGATTCATGAAACCATCCGGAGATCAGTGACGTATTGCGGGGCCGCTGTGGTCTGTCGGGCCAAGCGGTTTCCCTGGCACGGTCTGGAACGATGCCGTCTGCAGGGACACCTGAGCGGACGGTGTCTGTGGCGATTCGTGGCGGCTGTTCATGAGCTCCACGGCTGCCTGGTACCGTGATGACACCCCCGGCTGCGGGAACAGGCCGCCGGCGATGATCAGTGCGATCAGAGCGACTCCGCTGAGCCGCTCACTGACGCGGCATTCCATGGACGCGGTTGTTTCGCGGCGGGTTCCCGTGAAGACCCGAAACCACGCGTGCAGAACGGCGATTCCGTTCAGCATGGCTGCCACGACAGGTGCCAGACCGACCATTGCGGAAACTCCGGCCGCGCCTTCGACAAGCAGTTCCGTCCCGACGAACCCCACGGTTCCGGGGAATCCGATGGACGACAGCCCCGTCAGAAGAAACAGGGCTGCCAGGACGGGCGTGTGTTCAATCAGTCCGTGATAACGGTTCAGAGAAAGCCGTCCCGTGCGCGCCTCGACGCTGCGAAGTGTCAGCCCAAACCCGAGCAGGGACAGTCCCACGGACAGCCATACGCACAGAGCCCCGGTCAGTCCGATGGGGGTGACGACCTGGAGGCCGGCGAGCACCAGTGAGGAATGGCTCAGAAACAGATAACAGAAAAAGCGTCGTGATTCAGTCTGAACCAGTGCCATGCCGGCAGCATACACGGCCGTGGTCAGCGACAGGACGGCGATGGTCTGGAGCATCCGGTCCGGCGCGACCGGAAGGACCAGACGGATCACAGCGTACGCACCGGTCATCGGAGTCAGAAACAGCAGCGCCGTGCCGAACGAAACATTTTCGAACAGGTCCGTGATCCAGCAGTGCAGAGGAACGACGCCGCTGCGCAGCAGGGCCGCCATTCCGATGAGGCCCGTTCCGATGACAGACGGCCCGGCAGGGGACGGATCGGCATAGGTCAGCCAGACGCCTGTGACAAGCAGCACAACAAACAGGCCCATGTGCAGCACATAGATTCGGGTCGGCCGGCTGCGCATCCGAAATTCCATCCATGGCGGAATTGTGGCAGCACTCAGCAGGAACGTCAGAATCCACGGATCACGGCAGCTCAGCGTGGCCAGCAGGACGGCTTCCGAAATGAGGGTCCAGGTGAATGAGAAGCGATTGACCTTGGTGCGGCTGGTGGTCGCCACGGTGAGCAGATACAGCAGGCCTGCCAGCGGAAGGAGCGGAGCGCTGAGGGCGTCGACCACCAGCATGGGCCGGTGAAACAGCAAAGAAAGAACGTCCCATGGATCGGACGCAGCGGATGAATGCAGGGTGCTGAAATCTGCCCAGGCACCCAGCGTACACAGCAGCGTGACCAGACAGACGGCCGTGCTGATTCGTCGGGCCGCATCCTGTTCGCTGATGCGGCGGACGCCGGCGGCTGTGACCAGCGGAATCAGGATCGAACACTCCAGCCAGGGCAGATGCAGTTCCGTCATGACAGTGAAATCGAAAAAAGATTGCGAAAGGCGGAAGGTCCGCGGTGTTCACGATGTCCGGAGCTTCTGCACACGAAACGGTGTGTTCGTGCGGACGTTGTTCGAACAGAGGCCGTATCAGACATCGATGGAGATTCCCGTATCGTTCATCCCAGATCGTCCACCGACTGATCGGAGAAGGCCTCGGAGACGGACTGCCGCGAGTCGCTTCCGCTGAGGAATTCTGTCCAGCGGCGTTCCAGAAAATCGGTGTATCGGAAAAGACGTGTGAAGGGACGGACGATGAATTCATCCAGGAACGCATCGAGGTAGCCGCGTTCGAGGGCGAATCGGTACAGCCAGTTTCTCTGATGCGGACTCAGAATGTCCGACAGCGGCCCGCCGTTGTGCTGCGCATGGAGTCCGCCAATGGCGTTCTGCAGGGTGTGATGGTCGCGCAGCAGCGAAGGAGCCCGCAGAAGCTGCAGTGTCCTCAGGCAGGCGTGACCGATCATGTGGATCAGCGGCACATAATGCAGCCCCAGACCGATTTCCACGACAATGATGCCGACCTGAGTCAGTGAAGCAAATGCCAGAGCGCTCTTGACGTCCGACTGAACGCGGGAAGCAACGGCACCGAACACGGCCGACATTCCGCCGATCAGAATCACGCAGATCTGCAGCGGTACGGACGCTGCCAGAACAGGACTGACTCGCAGCAGCAGATAGGCTCCCAGATGAACAGACAGAGCACCGTAGAAGATGGCGCTGGATGGAGTGGGACCTTCCATCGCCCGCGGAAGCCATCCGGAAAACGGGATCATGCCGCTTTTTCCCGCTGCCGCCGTCAGCAGAAGAAGACCGACAAACAGGGCATGCCGGGAACTGATCGATGCCGTGCTGTCCGGCCACGGGCCGGTTCCCATGAGTCCGTCGAAGTCTCCGGATCCGGTCAGATGATGCATCGTCAGAGCAGCGATCAGAAACGCGGCATCGGCGAACCGATAGACGCTCCAGACACGCTGCCCGTTTCGAACAGGAGCGGTTCGGTCGTGAAAGAAGGCAACCAGCAGAGCCGATGAAATTCCGACCAGCTCCCAGCCGAGAAACAGCGTTTCGATGGTCGCGGCCAGCGATGAAACGGTCATCCCCAGGAGAAAGACGGCATAGAACAGGAAGAATCGACGATATCCCGGTTCCCGGTGCAGGTACACATTGGCGAATGCTCCCACCGTGCCGCACAGCACGAAGGACAGGATGACAAAGGGAACGCTGAGTCGGTCGAAGGCGAATTTGAGGTGGAAATGGAAATGTTCCTCCGGGATTTCCACCCAGTTGCCAAGTTCAATCGGAACGTTCCGTATACCGGTTGTCAGCATCAGAACCAGAATGCCTGCCGCTGCCAGCAGGCCGGTCATCACGGACGCATGCGTGAGATGAGCTGATGTCCGCTCACGGACGGGAATACCGGCCAGCCACAGACCGCCCAGGGCCAGCAGCAGAAATGCCGGTGCGGCGACAGTCGCCACACCCAGGATGTGCAGGAGTTCCGGCTGAGTCATCATCGGGACAGACATTCATCCTGAAAGGAATCGACAGGGTGCGTTTGCCCGCGACGTTCGGCGATGCGGCGCATTCCGGAACCGCAACTGCCGGAATGACCGGCACACGTCACCGCGGCGCGGGCCCCGGGACAGGGGTGAACGGGCGGTGTCGGTTCGTCCTGCATCGCAGTCGGTGCTGTGGCGGTCGGTGTCGTCATCTGAGAGCCTCTGACACGGTTGCGAATCCCAGATGTTCACGGTGACCGGCATACCACCGGGCGGACCTGTCCACGGTCGGCAGATGGTCGGTCGTCGGTTCGTATCGCTGGAATCGTCCTTCGCGAAACAGATGGATTTCCGACGTATCAGGATCGATCACGGCCACCTGAACCCATGCTCCCTGAACCAGACGGGCGATCGCTTCGCTGCGATCGACGATGTCCAGAACGGTCTGCGGCGCCGCTTCGATGATGAACAGCAGACGAACGGCTTCGTGGATTTCGACCATCTGCCAGGGCAGTCCCGGCTGCAGGTCGCTGAAAGCGCCGTTCATGACTCCCAGCAGGCCGGAAATGTTGTGCGGAAGTTTTGTGCCGCACCCGTACCGGACCGGATCGACCAGCGAAAAATAGTATTCGAGATTGATACCTGCACACACCGGAATCACTGCCTGCAGCAGCCGTTCCAGAACGGTCCCGCGGGCGTCATCCTGTTTCGGGTCGTACGATGTGAGGAACGCGCGGCGATCGAGAAACAGACCGCGGCTCCAGTCGCGCCGTCCGACCACGCACAGAGCGTTGGTGGCGTGTCCGTATTCCGGCCGGGTCTGCGACAGATCCTCCGAACGATTCTCAACGTGTTCCAGTGCTTCGGCCGGAGTCAGACTGAGAGAAGCCGAATGGAAACGGCGGCATCGTTCATGAGCACTCAGCATGCGTGCTTCATCCACGAACCCGCGGATTTTTTCGAAGTCGTTCCGGTGCGAGGCCGGCAGGAGTTCCAGGTCGTACCAGGTCATGCTGTCGTCGCATGTGTTGTGATAAGCGGCCAGAAACGTCGTGTCGTCCGGAATGGAAATACCGCGGGATGCCAGCCGGGCCCGAACCCGCCAGTCGTTGGCCATGCGGGCGAATGCCCGTGCGTTCGGCCCGCCGCGTCCACCGCCGCATGCCCCGCAGTCATGAGCGGCTTCATGCGGATTGTTCCAGCTCGAAGAACCGTGTCCGCAGATGACCACGATGCGCGAAAACACGGTCGAAAGTCCCATCCCTGTGAGCAGACCTTCGACAATGTCCGTCATTTCCTCGGTCGTGTATCCGGTATGACCGTTGTCCGCTCCCGGCGGTTCCAGGTACCGTTCGATTTCCAGCTGTGTCATCGGCGGCGGCTGAACCACCCGACCGACGACCGCACGGATCCTGGCTGTCAGCCGCGGCCAGAGAACCCGAGCGACCATGGGAACCATCGCCAGCGATCCGGCCAGCCCCGTCAGGATGCCTCCGAAAAACGTGCGGCTTCGGGTATGGACCAGAAGCGTGGCTTCTCCAACACGCCTTCTGGCATACGACCGCCGCCGTTCCAGTTCTCTCAGCGGGTACGGGACGTCTTCGCGGACATAGTGATCGGGCCGGATATTCACCGGGCACAGAGGGCGAAAGTGCGCTTCTCCGATGCCCCGGTAGTTCATCGCCACGCCAAAAAATCCGGCAGCTCCCAGTGTTTCGCATTCCGGAACGACTTCTTCCAGGTGACGCCGAAACGATTCTTCCCGTTCGTCGATGCAGCACACGATCTGGAACAGGGGGCGGGGCGGGGATCCGTCCGGAGCAGCGGCCGGAAACGAAGTGTCCGACCCGGTCGAGGTCGAATCGTCTTCCCGAACCGCCTCGGCCGAGGCAGCATCCGCTTCCGGCACCGGCGCTGTGTCAGGACATCCGTGCGATCGTTTTCGGCAGCGGGACGAATGGATGGCGAAGGCATCCAGAGCCTGAATTCGGTAACGCCGTTCATAGGCCTCCTGAAACAATCGGCGGCGTTCCAGGTGGGAAAATGTTTCCACTTCACGGACCAGTGACGCCCACTGTCTGCGGCTGAGCGTCAGAAGCTGCTGCGGATGCCACCCGGAAAGCTGAGCGAGCTGAAAAATTTCGAACGCACGGCGCTCACTGTCGGCATGGGCGGCAGGGCGAATCCGCTTCTTTGCGCGTTCGATGACTTCCGTCGCACTGCTGTTGCAGCCGAGATACTCTTCGCCGAAGAAAAGAACGGCCTGATGGTCCAGAATGAGACGGATGGCGAGAAATTCGAGCAGAGATCCCGGCGGGGCCGGCCGCGCTGCCCAGTCGGCCGATGATTCCATCTGCCACACCATTCCGGCCCATCCGCGCAGGGCGAGAAGCGATTCGGTAATGAAGCGGTCGAATTCTTCGGGAGCCACTCCCAGAAGTCTGAGCGAGTCGAGAATCGACTGTTCCGGTGTGATCCGCGATTTCCACAGGGCCCGCAGCTCCGCTCGCAGATTGCGCATCCACCGGTCGAACGGCCCTTTGGAATGCCGGTAAATGGAAATGAACGAACGGAACAGTCCCTGCTCGCGATCCGGAAGGTTCCAGTCGGCATAGCCCTGATCGAGGAAGGCGGCGCAGAAGCGGATCAGAAGCGTGTTGGAATAGCGGTCCGGGTCGTCTCCGGTCGCCTGCAGCAGAATGTCCCGCGGCCGCAGGGGGATCGAAGGCGTGTCTTCGCTGCGGATCTGAAGCACCTCTCTCACACCGCTCAGGCAGATGCGCCACAGCGCATGAAGAAGCACGGTTTCCCAGCGATCTTCCCGCCAGTGCTCCAGCCTCCAGCCGTACCTGCGTCCGATGTCGTCCCGTACGTCAGCGGCCGTCAGCGAAGAAGGGTTGCTCATCCATTCGCGGGTTCTGTCCAGAAGCTGTTCGCGAATGCGATAAGGAACATCGTCACGGAAACGACGCAGCGCGTCCGATTCGGCGATCTGCCATCGCAGTTCCGCGTCGGATCCCGCCTGAACGCTGTGCTGCAGCATGGTCAGCCGGATGTTCCGGCGGGATGCCAGCCCACCGATCATCTCGTCACCGCGTTCTCCGAGGTCGTCGTCGATCACCGCCTTCAGGTCTTCAGGAAGAATTCGTTCTTCCATCAGCAGATCACGAAACTGCTTCTCCGTGAAGTACGGCTCCGCCCCGAACATTTCCTGCGCTGCCGAAACGGCTTCATGAAACGGAAGATGCTCGAACGCATGCAGCGTGTTGTGATGAACGAAAACCTCGATCGGTCCCTGAGCCGGAAGGAAGTGCGCGGCGTGCTGAACGGCATCCAGGATTCTTTCAATCGCTTCTGCGTCGCCGGGCGCAGATGCCCCTGCCGGTTCGATGGGCCGGCCGGCTTCTGATGCGGTCGATACGGATGTTGCTGTCACGGGCGGGATCCTGCGCCGCGAGATCGACGCCATTCATGAAAGCCGGATGATTCCGGTGTGCTGCAGGGGCATCCGGAAAAGCTGTCCGGAAAACCGGTACGGTGAGTGTGTTTCAGTCGGCGATCGGCAGACTGTCGCTGCTGAGATCGGCGATGCAGGCGGATTCGGGAAGCAACGGGCGTGCCATCGCCGTGACAGGGACACTGCCCAGGACCGGCACAAGGCGGCGCGAAACAAAAAGTCCGCCTTCCGACCGGCCCCAATCATTTCTCGGAACGGATCCCGGACCGATGAAAGCCGAATCCGACTCCTCCCTGGCCTGCAGATGACTGCACCTGATGTGCAGGATTATGCACAGTCACAGCGGACCGGTGCTCCGATGGAGCGGATTCATCAGGATTTTCCGATGTCGGCTGTGTGCGGTCTCCGGTCTGTTTCGGAGAAATGATTCCGCGACGGCTGGTCTCGTGAGATACGATAGCAGCAGAACCGCCCGGCCATTCCTGTATCTGGCTTCAGAGCCTCCGGGCGGTCCGGGGACAGGGCCCTTCGGAACGGAAGGGAACCGTTTGCGGGAAGCAGAGGCTGTGTGCGGAATGCGGCCAGTGGGAAGTGATCAGGCATGAAGACCAAACAGCTTCAGAACATAGCAGGCACGCTGGGAGCGGATGAATTCGCCAGGGCGTATTTCACGGAGTACCTGGCAGAAAACCGGAGCAACGCGGCCCTGCTTCGGGAAATGGCCTCGACCATCGACCAGTTCCGCCGGGAGGCGCCGGAAATCGTTCTCCGCAAGTGCATGGACGGCCGGACCAACACGACCGATCACAAGGGGTGTCCGCCCACCACAGTGGATAATCAAAGAAGCGACGGCAACCGGGCCATCGTGGACCCCAACAACACGGATTTCTGGCTTCCTATCCGTGTGAGGATGATTCGGGCCGCCTGCCGGACTCCCGGCCGGCCGGCCATGTTCATCACGGCTGCGCACCGATCGACACTGAGCGGTTCCTGTGCCGCCTATGCGAAACCGCACGACCGTAAGGAAAACACCGATCGCCGGGCTTTGCAGGGAGTGATCGACCAGGCACTCGACGTTGAAAACGCTCTGTACGGCACTCCCGATGCAGATCGACTGTACACCCTGGCGGCCATGACCAACACCGATACCGGGGCCATGGAACTGCACCTTCCCGGCGGCGAGGAGCTGTTCAATGCCGAGGAACTGATGGCACGCAATCGCTGGATGGCTCCGTCTCAGGTGTTTTCCCGGGAGTTTCTGGACAGCCCGATTGATGATCCGGAAGCTCATGAATCGATTCAGGGCCGGACCCTGCGGGCGCTGTTCTCCGGAACGCCGGCAGAAGCCGTGGCCAGTCCCCGTGTGAAAATCGCGCTGGAAGCTCATCTGCTGAAGCAGTTCAACAGAGTCTGTTCGGACGGAGGCGATCTGCGGTCTGTCGTCAGCCGGGCGGCGGCGGATGCGATCGGAGAAGCACTTCGTCGAGCCGACAGGCTGCCGAAGTCTCTGGCCGGTTTTCTGGCGTACCTGATGGCGTGGAACGTGGCCTATGCCCTGGATCAGAGCCATCAGCTGCTGCTGCTGGAAGAAGATCCGGATGCGCTGGATCACCGAGTGGGCCACGACGAACGGCTGATCGGTTACGGAAACGGGTTCGAAGCGGCCACGAAGCACAACAACATGCTGCTGGTCAAGCCGGGCAGCGGCAATGACCGTCAGGCCATCCGCGTCGCCAGACATGTGATCGACAGCGTGGCCGACCGCCGCCGGCTGCCCCGCCATCCGCTCGTCCACATCAACATCGAACTGGACACTCCCATCGCCACCTGGCAGGAATTCACCACCGTGCTGGCCAGGATGAATACGAAGATGGCCGTGATTCGGAGCGTGTTCGAGGCCGAATCGAATGTCCGTGTCATGACCACCTATTCCTATGCACACGGTGTTCGCGGCATGGATACCTACAAGCAGTTTTTCCCGCTGAATCCGAATCCCGACGACGGACTGATCGTCTGTCCCGAAAATCTGTGCGACGTGGTGACACCGGACGACTTTTCCGCCGATCGCATGCGCGACCGGGAAAATGCCTACACCAGCCGTTCCGGCATCTCGTCTCGCCGCCCTTCCGCGAAGCGTTCTTCGGAAGGAAGGCGTTCTTCCAAAGGAAGCAGGTCCGCTGATCGCCGTCCGTCGCAGACCGGCGTTCAGAGCCGCTCCCGGCGAACACCACGCAAACCGTAGGGACGCGGGCGTTTTTCAGGTTGAACCGGACGATCGTCCGTGGAGCCCATCGAAGCGGACGATCTCCCGGCGTGCCCGCAGACATCAGAGCGGTCGGGGCTGATTCCGACGGAGCGGATCGAAAAGCGGCTTCCGGATCGGCACGCGTGAGTGTCCGCTTCTGGCTGAATATCATGCATAAAAATGCAGAGTGTCTGCAGGTTTGTGCAGGCAGAGGGAGTCGGCAGGCTGCCGCATCGGAGTGGCGGAGAAAATGTGTCGGAAATCTGATGGAGTCGACCGCCCACCGCGACGGACGGCGGGAATTTCCGGAGCACGTCAGTCGGATGAAGAACCGGTTCGGGGTTTCTGAAGGAGTGACGTGGGAACCATGGTGTGGGAAAGGGGGATACCGAAGTCCGGCTGGATTGTTTGCCTGAGTCTGTCATGCAATGATGTTTCTTCCGGCATGCCGGATCGGCAGCAGGCGGTTGCCTGCAACGTGGCAGGGGGGCTGTCAGGGTGTCCGGGCCGAACAATTCCCTGGCGGGGACACTGTGTTTCGCGTTCGTCCATCCGAAACCGATCAGACGTACCGAGCGGCCGTCGCCGGTCTGCTGATTCTGAGTACCGCCGCGCTCGGCGTGACGGTCTGGGTGATGATCGATTTTCTGCGGGAGCAGGAAATCGTGGAACAGCTCATCCGCCAGTTGCCCCGGGAAGCTGCGGATTCTGCCGAGGAGCTGGCCGGGGAGCTGCGGTGGCAGTTTCGCCTGACGGCTCTGGTCGTGCTGAATCTTGTGGTGACGGGCTTCGCCGTGGTGCTCCTGTGGAGAGCCTACCGTTCGTCTCAGGAATCGCTCCGCGATATCAAGGCTCTGACGGGTGACATTCTGAGCAGCATGGATCAGGCGGTGATCACGACAGATTCCGCCGGCACGGTGACCAGCATCAATCGGAGGGGGCTGGAGCTTCTGGAACCGGACGGAGAATGCGTGGGGCGGCCCCTGGCAGAACTTTCGGCTGAACTGCCTCTGGACACGTTTCGGCAGGACTGGATACGGGACCGATCGGAGGATCCGGTCCGGGATTTTCAGACGGTGCTCCGCGGCAGCCGCCGCACGCTGCGGGGGTACTGCCAGCCGCTGACGAACAATGAGGGCCGGGAAATCGGCCTGGTTCTGCAGTTGCGCGACGTGACGGACCGGGTTCTGGCCGAAGAACGCATGCGTCGCATGGAACGGTACATGGGACTGGGGTCGCTGGCAGCCGGGCTGCATCACGAAATCAAGAATCCCCTGGCGGCTCTGTCGCTGCATGTCCAGCTGCTGGAAGAACAGCTCGAAGAAACGAATCCCGGGGATGACATCAACCGAATGCTGGGCGTCATTCGGACTGAGGTGGCTCGTGTGGGCGGTGTTCTGGAGGGATTCCGCGACTTTGCTTCCATCGGCCGGCTGAATCGGGACACCGTCGACCTGAAGGATCTCATCCGCCGCCAGATCCGCCTCATTCAGCCTCAGGCCGGGCAGCAGAACGTGACGGCTGAGGTGTGTCTGCCGGACGGACCACTGACAGTTTCCGCCGACCGCGTGCGACTGGAACAGGTCTTGCTCAACCTGCTGGTCAATGCGATGGATGCCATGCCCGACGGCGGCCGACTCACCGTGACGGCCACCGCGTCCGATCAGACGGTGGAAATCGAAGTCGCCGACACGGGCTGCGGGATTCCGGAAGATCAGATGGATCGCGTTCTGGACCCGTATTTTACGACGAAAAGCAGCGGAACCGGGCTGGGTCTGGCTCTGTGCGACAAAATCGTTCGCCAGCACAATGGCAGTCTGGATTTCCGTTCTTCCGACTGCGGAACCGTGTTTCGCGTGACACTGCCTCGCCATCCGGAAGTCCGTGAGAATGACAACGAATGATTCTTCCGTGGAAGATGCGTTTCGCATCCTGATCGTGGATGACGAACCGAACATCCGCTCCGGGCTGGCCAAAGGCCTGGAAAAACTGGCGGACGTGCGGGTGGCCGGATCGGTCAATGAGGCTCTGGACTGTTTCGACGAAGATTCGTTTCAGCTTCTGATTGCTGACGTGCGGCTGCCGGGAGACCGGGACGGTCTGGATCTGGTGTCGCTGGTCCGTCAGAAATATCCGGACACCACGGCCATCGTGATCACCGCCCATGGAACCGTGGAGACAGCGGTGGAAGCCATGCGGCGGGGAGCGTTCGATTTCATTACCAAACCGGTCGATCTGAATCTCATTCGGGAACAGGTGTCCCGGGCCATAGAACATCACCGGCTGCAGTCCGAAAACCGCCTGCTCCGCAACCGTCTGGCGGATGTCGGTGAGGTGAGCGGGCTGGTCGGAAGTTCTCCGGCGCTGCGAAGTGTGCTGGATCAGGTGCGTCAGGTGGCGGGAACGGATGCCACGGTGCTGATTCAGGGAGAAAGCGGAACCGGCAAGGAACTGATCGCCCGGGCCATTCATGACCTGAGCGACCGGGCGTCCGGCCCCTTCGTGGCTGTGAACCTGGGCGCGCTGCCGGAATCTCTGCTGGAAAGCGAGCTGTTCGGCCATGTCCCGGGAGCATTCACCGGTGCCGTTCGACAGAAGCCCGGCTGTTTCGAACAGGCGGAATCCGGCACACTGTTTCTGGATGAAATCACGGAGATTCCGGCGAAAAGCCAGGTCGATCTGCTGCGTGTTCTGGAAACAGGTCAGTTCTTCCGGGTGGGAGGCGAGGAACTGCTGACATCGGATGCCCGGATCGTGTCAGCCACCAACCGTCCCGTCGATCAGCTCGTTCGAAACGGCGAATTTCGAGAAGATCTGTATTATCGACTGAACATCGTCCCCATCCGTGTGCCTCCTTTGAGACAGCGCCGGGACGACATCCCGCTGCTCGTGGATCACTACCTGAATCATTTCTGCACGCGGCATCGGCGGCCGGTGAAAACCGTGGACGCGGGGGCCCTGGAGCGGCTGGTCGGTGCGGACTGGCCCGGAAATGTGAGGCAGCTTCGGAATATGATGGAACGTCTCGTGGTCACCGTCCCCGGCGAGTGCATCACAGCCGATGATCTGCCGGACGAACTGACGGAATCGGCCGGTCGTGAAGAGTCGACAGAAGGTCGCACTCTGGCGGAAGTCGCGGAAGCGGCGGAAAAGAAGGCGATTCGCGAAGCTCTGAAGGCCAACGGCTGCCATCGGGAACAGACCGCCCGCGCTCTGGGGATCAGCGTGCGCACACTGCATTACAAAATGAACCGCTACAATCTGCAGTAGGTTTTCCTGCCGCCGCGGTCCGGATGCCGGCAGCCCGGCTGCTTTCCGGTGGCATGGCATGTGGTTTGCACGTTCGAATTCCGACGAATCCGGAGTTCTGCGATGCCAACGATGCCCGCCTGGTCCTCTCATTCTTCTTCGACCGGTTCCGACAGCCCTTCGGGAGTGCTGCTGGCTGACGTCTTTCGCCCGAACTGCATGGAAGTGATTCGGTCGGGAACGGGGAAATCGTCCGTGGTCAGCCTGCTGGTTCGTCGTCTGGCCAGGGAGGAACGGATCGACCGGCAGCATGCCGAGGGGATCATCCGTCGGATTCTGGAACGCGAACAACACGCAGAAACAGCGGCGAACGGTCTGGCGTTTCCGCACCTGCAGACATCGGATGTGAACCATTTTGCAGGTGCGGTCGGCATTGCCCCGCAGGGAATCCGTTTCGCACAGGGGGATGAGGGTCGGACGCGGCTGGTGTTTCTGACTCTGTCGCCGGCTGCTGAGCGGATGCAGCATGCCGATCTGCTCAGCCGTCTGGTGGCACTGGCCGGCGACCAGGCCGGCCGGCTGCGGCTGCTGTCCGCCGCAACGCCGAAGGATCTGCACGCTGTGCTGCAGGAAATCGACAGCCGTTAGTCATCGTGACCGGCTTCCAGCACGGACAGAAAGGCTTTTTGCGGGATTTCCACGGCGCCGAACTGCTTCATCCGTTTCTTGCCTTCTTTCTGTTTCTGCAGCAGCTTGCGTTTGCGGGTGATGTCGCCTCCGTAACACTTCGCCGTCACGTTTTTTCTCAAAGCGGAAATCGTTTCACGGGCGATGACCCGCGTGCCGATGGCCGCCTGGATGGCGATTTCGAACTGGTGCCGCGTGATTTCTTTTTTGAGGCGTTTGACCAGGGCACGCCCCCGCCGTTCGGCATCGGAACGATGCACGATCGTCGACAGAGCATCCACGCGGCTGCCTTTGACGAGAATATCCATTTTGACCAGATCGGCCGGGCGGAACCCGATCACGTCGTAGTCCATGGTGCCGTAGCCCCGCGTGACGCTTTTGAGCCGGTCGTACATGTCGTACACGATTTCGCTCAGAGGCAGTTCGTAGGTCAGCTGAGCACGCTGAGGACCCAGATATTCCGTGTTCCGGTAAATGCCCCGCCTGTCCTGGCACAGCTGCATCAGAGTCCCCACGTTCTCGGACGGAACGATGAACGTGACCAGAGCGATCGGTTCCCGGAACTCTTCGATGACACCGGAATCGGGGACTTCCTGCGGATTGTCGATGATCCGTGTTTCTCCGGTCCGCAGCAGCAGTTCATAGGTGACGTTGGGAGCCGTCTGGATGAGATCCATGTTCTGTTCACGTTCCAGCCGCTGCTGAATGATTTCCATGTGCAGGAGCCCCAGGAACCCGCAGCGGAATCCGAAGCCCAGCGCATCGCTGGTTTCCGGCTGAAACGAAAAACTCGAATCGTTCAGAGCCAGTTTCTGCAGCTCATCCCGCAGGTTTTCGAAATCGGTCGCGTCGATCGGATACATGCCGCAGAAGACCATCTGCGTCGGCTTCTTGTAGCCGGGAAGCGGTTCGGCAGCCGGCCGGGAGGCCTGAGTGACCGTGTCGCCGACCGTGATGCGGCTGAGATCCTTGATTCCGGTGAGGATGTAACCGACCTGCCCCGGTCCCAGTTCGTCGCAGGGAGTCAGATCGGGACGGAACTGCCCGATCTCAATCACCTCGCTCTGCAGAGCTTCCCGCATGAAACGGACGGTATCGCCCCGGCGAATCACTCCGTCCACCATGCGGACATACGTGATGACGCCGCGGTACCGGTCATACTTGGCGTCGAACACCAGCGCCCGAAGAGGGGCCTGAGCGTTTCCTCCGGGAGCAGGAATCCGGCGAATGATGGCTTCGAACACGTCGTCGATGTTTTTCCCGGTGCGGGCACTGACCTGAAGGGCTTCGGATGCATCCAGTCCCAGAACCGTTTCCACTTCTTCCAGAACTTCATCGATCCGCGTGACGGGCAGGTCGATCTTGTTGACCACCGGGATGATTTCCAGGTCCGTTTCGATGGCCGCGTAGGCATTGGCCACGGTCTGCGCCTGGACGCCCTGGAACGCATCCACCAGCAGCAGGGCCCCTTCGCAGGCAGCCAGACTGCGATTCACTTCATAGTGGAAGTCCACATGTCCGGGGGTGTCGATCAGGTTGAGTTCGTAGTCCTGTCCGTCCAGCGTGTAGTTGATCGTGACAGATCGCGCTTTGACGGTGATTCCCCGGTCCCGTTCGATTTCCAGATCATCCAGAATCTGTTCGCGGAACTCCCGTTCCGTGATGGTGCCGCTTTTGAGCAGAAGCTGATCGGCCAGCGTGCTTTTTCCGTGGTCGATGTGCGCCACGATGCTGAAATTGCGAATGAACCGCGTGTCCATGGTGTTTTGTGAATCCAGAAGGCCGTCGCCGGCGGCCGAACGGAGGGCCGAACCGTTCAGAGCGGAATGCGGCGAAGTGTGATGGCAGACGCCGGCCGAATCAACCGGGACCGTGGCCGCAGCCGCCGGGAAGCGACCGGAGTCGGGCCGCCGGCGGGAAAGAGGCATCGTATCGCGGGAGGCCGGATGCGGTCGAGACTGCTGTTCGGGGAATTCCGGCGAAGGGAACCTGAGACGCAGACGGATCTCATGAGACTCTGAAACCGGAGTCAACGCACCGCCGAAAAAACTTCTTCCCTCTGCGACAGACGACCCAGGCAGACGCGCCGGGCGGAGGGGGGGCAGGAATGAGGACGAATGGGCGATGCGAGAAGGTGCTGGTCGGGTTTCAGCGAACACACCAGGAGCCGTGCGTTGTCGATGCCGTCCGGTTATGCTGCGAAGTCGTCATGGCGTGCCAGGGCGAAAATATGAACGAGGGAGTCAGCCAGTCCATGTCTGAGGAAATGTCAGCGGCCGATGAACAGGACGGGGCCCGTGGCACGGAGGGGGCCGGACGGACGGCCGGACAGGCGGCCTGTCAGGATCTGCGGCGGGCGGCCGATGTGGAAGAACCGCCTCGGTCCGTCGGCGGCATTCTGCGGCAGATCGGTCCGGGACTGATCATCGCGGCCAACATCGTCGGGTCCGGCGAACTGATCATGACCACGCGCACCGGCGCAACGGCGGGCATCGGTCTGTTATGGCTCATTCTGGTCGGATGCATGGTGAAGGTGTTCGTGCAGCTGGAACTGGGCCGCTTTTCCATCAGCAGCGGCGAAACCACCCTCACCGCACTCAGCCGGGTCCCCGGTCCCCGCGTCGGTCGGCTGAACTGGGTCGTGCTGCTGTGGGCCGTGATGGCGGTCACGACGGTCGGTCAGCTTGGCGGCATCGTCGGAGGGGTCAGTCAGGCGGCGGCCATCACGATCCCGATCACGGGAGACTACCAGGAGACCATGCGGTGTCCGGCCGCTTCCGACATTGTGCGTCGGGTGGCTGTGCGGCAGCAGGATGCCCGGTCCCGTCATCTGTCCTGGGTGGATGCGCAGCTCAATGAACTCGATTTCGCCCGCCGCGCGGCCCTTCTCGAACAGGCTCAGCGGGTCATTGTCTGTCGGCACGATCCGGAAGAACACGCACGGCAGAAGGCCGTGCTGGAATCCATGACGTCTCCTGGCACCTGGGATGACCGCATCTGGGCCGTGATGATCGGTGCATTCACCGCCGTGATTCTGTTCTTCGGCCGCTATCATCTGATTCAGAATTTTTCTGTAGCCCTGGTGGTGTCGTTCACCTTCCTCACCATCGGCAACGTGGTGGCTCTGCAGACCACCGGGTACGCTCTTTCGAAGGCGGATTTCGTGAAAGGGCTGTCGTTCGGACTGCCGGACACTTCGGACGCCGTGGTCACGGCCCTGGCGACCTTCGGCATCATCGGCGTGGGAGCGTCGGAACTGGTCATGTACCCGTACTGGTGTCTGGAAAAAGGCTACGCCCGCGCGGCCGGTCCGCGGGAGCCTTCCGATGCCTGGCTGCAGCGGGCCGCCGGCTGGATCCGTGTGATGCGGTACGATGCCTTCACATCGATGATCATCTACACGCTGTCCACGGCCGCGTTTTTCCTGATGGGAGCTGCCGTGCTGCACCGCGATGGGCGGACCCCCGACAATTCCCGCCTGGTCGCAACGCTGGCAGAAAGTTACGTCCCGGTCTTCGGGACGTGGGGGCGGCTGCTGCTGCTGGCCGGAGCGGTCTCCGTGCTGTATTCGACCTACCTGGTGGCCAATGCGTCCAATGCGCGGATCTTCGCGGACTTCACGGGCGTGGCCGGACTGACGGATCCTCGTCCGGATTCCCGGCAGAGACAGACGCTCGTCCGCGCGCTGTCGTTTGCGTTGCCGGTGGTGTGCGTCGTGATTTTTCTGGTGGTCCGCTCCCCGCTGCTGCTGATCATGATTTCGGGAATCTGTCAGAGTCTGCTGCTGCCGGTGCTGGGGCTGAGCGCTCTGTATTTTCGCTGGAAAGAAACGGACATCCGGCTGCATCCCGGCCGGCTGTGGGATGCGGCCCTGGTGCTTTCGTGCGTGGCCATGTTCATCGTGGGCGGCTGGGGAGTGTACCGGGAACTGTCCCGATTGATGTCGGGTGTCTGAAGGGCGCCGTGAACCGGCCCGGTTTCCAGGGACACGGAATCTGTGCCAGGTCAGACAGGCTGTCTGCGCTGTCCGCTGAGACGTGACGGGAGAATCTGCCTTTGTCAGGACTCCGTTTCGTCCGCAGCGGTGCGGACCAGGTCGTCCAGGTCCGACAGCGCTTTCAAAGACGGCAGCAGGTGTTCGGCCACGAAGATGCGGACACGTTTGACGCAGTCGTCGAACTGCGTTGTCGACATGGCCTGAACGATGGGGGACACCTGCTGCAGCGGCATCCAGCTTTCGGATCCGCGATCATAAACGTCGATGCGGAATTCCACTTCCCGATGGACGGGCGGGGCATCGATGAGAACATCCAGACGGCGGACGGGGACATCGGTCCGCTGATCCATCAGTTCGGCCAGGCGGTCGGAACAGCGTACGAGGTCCTCGCAGGATCGGCGCCGCAGCGACAGGTACAGTTCGGGCTGACTGAACACGCTGTATTCGACGAGCCGCTTGTACAGTTTTCGGCGGGGACCGAAGATGCCGTCGGTCAGCCGCCGGGTTTCTGCATCGGCCGCTTCGCACAGCGTGTGGATCATCTGCGGTTCATCCATCCGGAACAGTTCCGGAAGGTTCAGATGGCTGCGGGTTTCGAAAAAGGCCCGGGCGAACATGGCCGTGGCCGAACGAACGGCGTGGTGCCAGTACACTTCACTGAACATGACGTAGCGGGCGAAGACCATCATTTCCGCGGCGGTGCGTCCTTTGGACGTGATGGCCAGTCCGTCGCCCGTTCGATTGACGATGAGCGAACTGATGAGGCGGCTGCGATCGAAGTTGCACCCATAGGGGACTCCGCAGTGTCGGCTGTCGCGCTGCAGGTAGTCCATCTTGTCGATGTCGACCGGGCCGGACAGAATCGATCGCCTCAGCCGGGACGCCGGATCGCCGCTGCGTTTCGACAGCAGGTCGAGGACTTCCTGGGGATCGATGTTCCAGTCGCGCTGCAGAACGCAGGCCAGCTCGGAATCCGGCTGCAGAAACTGTTCGGCCCAGGATTCGTGCGGAGGCATGTCGGGCAGGGCCATGTCTTCGATGGGATGGCAGAAGGGCCAGTGTCCGATGTCGTGCAGCAAAGCGGCCGCCATGAGGACTTCGGCATCGTGCGGAGTCACCGTGGCAGCGAATCGCTCATCCCGCCCCAGCTGTCTCAGGCACGACAGCGCGTTGTCGAACACGCCCAGGGCATGTTCGAACCGCGTGTGCGTGGCTCCAGGATAGATACGGGACGTCAGCGCCAGCTGCGTGATGCGTGACAGACGCCGGAATTCGGGTGTGTCGACCAGAGCCCGCACGCGGTCGGAAAACGGGACATCCTGTTCCGTGGGGACACGGATCAGTCCGGTGCGGCATGTGCCGTCAGCGATCTCCGGAATCTGAGAATACGGGTGGATCATGAAGGCCGGGTTTCCGTCTGATGCGGCAGATTCTGCCGATCCGCCGCGGAGAATGTGGATGCGGACCGGGAGAGAGCATCCGGCTTCCCGGCCGGCCGGAGGAGGAAACGAAAAACCGGCTTGAGTTTCCGGGAGCCGGCTGCGAGTATGCATCAGTGAGCATGTCGGCCGCATTCTGCCAGAATCTGCCGATCATGCCAGACAGGCCGGTCCGGTCCGGATCGTCTGTCTCTGCTGTGGCAGGCCGCGAGTGATTCGGTCTGCCCTGTTCGCGGAACGGCAGAATTCAGCCGCGTTTTCCTGCCCGTCTCCGTTGCATGGCCGGCTGCCCGGCGTTCCGCGAACGGCCCTCAGATTTTCTGCGGCGTGGTCCTCTTCAGTTCATCGGTAGAACATGGCGAAGGAAGAAGCAATTCAGGTCGAAGGCAACGTGATCGAAGCCCTGGCCAACACGCAGTTTCGCGTGGAACTCGAAAACGGCCATCGGGTCATGGCTCACGTGGCCGGCAAGATGCGGAAACATTTCATCCGCATCGTGCCGGGCGACCGCGTTGTCGTCGAAGTGTCTCCGTACGATCTCAATCGCGGCCGCATCGTCTACCGCGAACGCTGAGCGCGTCGAAATGCTCGGAACTGGCGGTCGTTCGGGGAGCGTGTGGATGCTGCGCGGGTCGAAACGGATTGCGGAGGCCGCACGGCGGCCGGTTCCGGCGGACAGCCGCCATGTCTGAAGAAACGTCGCTGCCGTTCGTGCGGCTGTTCACCGACGGAGCCTGCCGCGGGAATCCCGGCCCGGGCGGCTGGGCCTGTATTCTGCGGCATCCGGCCAGCGGCACCGAACGGGAATTCAGCGGCGGAGAACGCCGCACAACCAACAATCAGATGGAACTTCAGGCCGTCATCGAAGGCCTGTCCCGGCTGTCGCGGCGGTCCCGGGTGGAAATCGTCACGGACAGCCGTTATGTGGCCGACGGCTGCCGTTCGTGGCTGAGCGGCTGGAAACGGAACGGCTGGAAACGCCGGCAGGGAAAGAAACTCGTTCCCGTCAAAAATGCGGATCGCTGGCAGAAGCTGGATCGGCTGCTGCAGCAGCACGATGTCCGTTTCACAGTGGTGCGGGGACACACGGGACACCCGGAAAACGAACGGTGCGATGAGCTGGCAGTTGCAGCCGCCGAACGTTTTCGCCACAGTGGCTGACACGGATCGGGAAGAAGCGGCCCGAATCGGCGTGAATCGACCTGGCTGCGTGCTGTCTTGCCGGCGGTTTCCGGGGAGTCGTATCATGGCGGATGCACGTCTGAGTCAGATTGAAACGCTGTGGTCCGTCGTTCGTCAGGCGCATGCGGAGCCGTCGGAAGAAACAGCGGCCGCCCGCGCCCGGCTCATCGAACGATACGGCGGTGCCATTCGGCGTTACCTGACGGCCTGCCTGCGGGATCAGGACGCCGTGGACGAAGTGTTTCAGGAATTTTCACTGCGGTTTGTGCGCGGCGATTTTTCCGGCGTGTCCCCGGAAAAAGGCCGGTTTCGCAGTTACATCAAGACCGTCATCTTTCATCTGGTGGCCGATTTCGGAAGGCGGCGGAAAAAGTACGCCGCCGCCGCACTGGAACACGAAAGTCTGCTGGCCGGCCGTGATGACGCGACCACAGACCTGGAAGAACAGTTCCAGACATCGTGGCGCGACAGCCTGCTGGGACAGGCCTGGGAGCAGCTTCGACAGGATGAAGAAACGTCCGGAAAGGCCTGGCACACGGTGCTGAAAACCCGTTCGCAGCATCCCGAACTGCGATCGCCGGAACTGGCGGAACGAGTCGGGGAACAACTGGGCAAAACAATCAGTCCCGGAAACGTGCGGGTCCTGGTACATCGGGCCCGGGAGCGGTTCGCAGAAATCCTCATCGCCCTCGTACGCGATTCCCTGGCATCCTCAGATCAGGAAGCGCTGGAACACGAACTGATCGATCTGAACCTGTTTCAGTACTGCCGGCCGCTGCTGCGGCCGACGGAAGGCGACGCGGATGCCGGATGACCGTTCTGTTTCTGCGGAGCATCGGGAAACACTTCCGGGCCGGTCACCGCCGTTCGCCGGAATCGATGCGGTGATCTTCGACTGCGACGGGACACTCGTCGACAGCGAACGACTCAGCATGCGCCTGCTGGTCGAATGCGTCGGGGAACTGGGGCTGGCGGTTTCTTACGAACAGATGCTGCGCGATCATTCCGGTAATGAACTGACGGTGGTTCTTGAGGACATGGAAGATCGTCTCGGCCGGCCGCTGCCGGACGATTTCGTCGACCGCTTCCGTGCTCGTCAGATCGATCTGCTGCGTCGGGAACTGCGGGCGACAGACGGAGCGGCCGAAGTGCTGGCCGGAATGGATCGGCCTGTCTGTGTGGCGTCCAACGCCCCGATGACAAAGATCGATGTGTGCCTGCAGACGACCGGGCTGGATCGGTTTTTCACACCGGACCGCGTGTTCAGTGCCTGGGACATTCAGTCGTGGAAGCCGTCTCCCGACCTGTTCCTTCATGCGGCCACCGCTTTGGGAGTTCCGCCGCATCGGTGTGCCGTGGTGGAAGACAGCGGATTCGGAATTCAGGCCGGTCTGGCTGCCGGGATGCAGGTGTTTGCTTATGTTCCGGAACGGCAGGGCGGTGAGGAACAGTCCGGTGGGGCGGATTCCGTGGCGGAACGGCCGGGCCGGACAACCGTGATTCGGCATCTGACCGAACTGCGGTCGTTTCTGGATTCGTGACGCCAGGGGGCTGTGTTCCCGGGCCCGGCCGGCGGAACCCCTGTCGGACGCCGGCTGCAGAAGCGCGGAACGATTTCCAGGACGCAGATTGGATTCCGTATTGCGGGTGTGCCGCAGGATGCGGTATTCAGGCCGCACACGCGCGGCAGAGACAGACGGATCTGCCCGCGCCAGATCGAAAACTTCGTCCGGAACAGATCGGTACTCCGGCCGTGTACCGATCGAACCGATCGAAGGCCGAATGCGGACCGAAGCGGTCAGGAAGGAGACCCTGTGACGACGCGCCATGACGGACGTGACGCAGATGAGCTGCGTCCTGTGACAATTCAGCGAGGATTTGTTCAGACGGCAGCCGCCAGTGTGCTCATTCAGGCCGGGCAGACGATGGTTCTGTGCACAGCCAGTGTGGAACAGTCCGTTCCGGGATGGCGCCGGCCTCAGGACGACAACGCCCCCGTGCCCGGCTGGGTGACGGCCGAATACAGCATGCTGCCGGGCAGCACGACGCCCCGCAAACCTCGGGACCGGAAACGAGTGGACGGACGCACCACGGAAATCCAGCGTCTCATCGGACGCAGCCTGCGGGCTGTGGTCGATTTCGAAGCTCTGGGAGAGCGGACGATCGTCATCGACTGCGATGTGCTGCAGGCGGACGGCGGGACACGAACGCTGAGCATCACGGGCGGGTTCCTGGCGCTGTGCGAAGCGGTTCTGACGCTGGAAACCCCGCGGCCCGTTCTGAAAGACAGCGTCGCGGCTGTCAGTGCGGGTGTCGTTGAAGGCCGGCCGGTGCTGGATCTGGATTACGCCGAAGACAGTTCCGCCGATGTCGACATGAACGTGATCATGACCGGCAGCGGACGTTTCATCGAAGTCCAGGGAACGGCGGAGGGGGAACCATTCGATGAAGCGGTGCTGCAGGAACTGCTGCGGCTGGGGCGGTCCGGAATTCAGCAGCTTTCAGAGCGGCAGCGGGAGTCGTTTGGTAATTCGTGGCCGCTGAAATAGGCTGCGTGTGCCGCGATCCGCCGCAGCCGACTGTTTCCGGAATTGCGGAACCGTTCGGACGGCCTGAAGGCCCGTCTGTGAAGGTCCATCTGTGAAGGCATTGAGTCCGATTCATGGCTGAATACCGTCAGACCCCCCATGACACCGACCGTCTGCCTCCCGGCATTCCCTTCATCATCGGAAATGAAGCGGCCGAACGGTTCAGTTACTACGGCATGAGAACGATTCTCGTCGTGTTCATGACGAAGTACCTGCACCTGATGGTCGACGGGGAAATCGGCACGCCGATGAGCGATGCGCAGGCCCGTCAGTACTACCATCTGTTCGTCACGGCAACATATCTGTTTCCCGTTTTCGGATCGCTGCTGTCGGACATCTTTGTCGGCAAGTACCGCACGATTCTGTGGCTGTCGATCGTCTACTGTCTGGGGCATGCGGCTCTGGCACTGATGGGCGGAGCGGGGCTGTCGCCGTCGGCCTGGCTGCTGATCGGCCTGGGCCTGATTGCAGTGGGCAGCGGCGGCATCAAACCCTGCGTGTCCGCTCATGTGGGCGACCAGTTCGGGCGCCGCAACAGCCACCTGATGACGAAAGTGTTCCAGTGGTTCTATTTTTCCATCAACTTCGGATCGACGATTTCCACGATGATCACGCCGCTGCTGCTGAAGTGGTACGGGCCGCACGTGGCATTCGGTGTTCCGGGAGTCCTGATGGCCATGGCCACGCTGCTGTTCTGGCTGGGGCGCAACCGATTCGTTCACGTGCCGCCGGGGGGACGGCGTTTTTTCGAAGAAACATTCAGCCGGGAAGGTCTGACGGCTCTGGCGAAGCTGTGCATCATCTATCTGTTCGTGGCGGTGTTCTGGGGAGTGTTCGATCAGACCGGATCATCGTGGGTGCTCCAGGCGCAGAACATGAACCGTCGGTTTCTGGGCATCGACTGGCTGGAATCTCAGATTCAGGTCGTCAATCCCGTCCTGATCATGATTCTGATTCCCCTGTTCCAGTTCGTCATCTATCCGCTCATCGACCGCGTGTTTCCTCTGACCGCCATTCGCCGCATGTCCATCGGCTTTTTTCTGACGCTGGCGTCGTTCGCGGTGGTGATGGCGGCTCAGCAGCTCATCGACCGCGGACACGTGCCGTCCATTGCCTGGCAGTTGTGGGCCTATCTGCTGCTGTCGTCGGGAGAAGTGATGATTTCCATCACGGGACTCGAATTCTCCTACACCCAGGCTCCGAAAAAAATGAAGTCGGTCATCATGGCGGTGTGGCTGTTTTCGGTGTCTCTGGGCAATCTGTTCACAGGAATCGTCAATTCACAGATTCAGGTGCCGGGCATCCGGCAGATCGAAGCGGCTGCGGGGGATCTGAAGATTTCCGAAGCGGCATCCGTCGGTCCTTACCGATACATCGCCCGTCGTGATCCCGAGAACGGTTCGCATCTGACAGTGCGCATCATGGGTCCGGACGGACAGCCGGACACGGCCGACGATGTCGTCATGCGGTTCGATGCGGACCGCCGGCTGACGGCCGTGGAAACCGCGGACAGCCGGGTGCTGCAGGAAGCTTTCGAACGCATCCGCACGGCGTTCTTCGCATCGGCCGAAGATGCATCGCAGGGGATGCTGCCGTCCGATGAAGCCGGTCAGGCCCTGCTGGCCGATCTGCGGGATTCTCATGGCCGGCCTTTGAAGTACGATCAGGTGACGATCGATGTGTTTCGAGTGATCTCCATGGGCGCCGATGAAACGCCCCAGACGATGTGGGACGTCATTCTGACCGGAACGGTCAGTCGGGCCCGGCAGCAGACGGCCGATCAGCAGAGCGACGAATACACCTGGCTGGAAAAACGCATCATTGCCGTGAAGGGAGAAGAAGGCCGGGCGGAAGTTCAGCGGAAGCGGGGAGACATTCCGGAAACGGAAATGTCTTCATCCATCACGGTGGGCGGCCAGGATCTGCTGGAAGGTGCCGACTATTTTCTGTTCTGGGTCGGAGTGCTGGCCGTCACGGCCGTTTTGTTCGTTCCGGTGGGATATTTCTACAAAGAAAAATCGTACATTCAGGATGAAAACGGCGATGCGGCAGCCCGCGAACAGGCCGCCGCGGAGATGGAGTGACCGCCTGCGACCGCAGTGGCGCGGTGGCTCAATGGTTCCTGTTTCGATTCCGCAGACGTGAGGCCTGTGATGGACAGTGATCTGATTCTTCCTGTGATTTCCCGCTGGGCCCACATCGGCTGTGCCATCGTGCTGACAGGCGGCAGCGCTTTCATCTGGCTGGTTCTGCAGCCGGTGCTTCAGGATCAGCCGGAAGAACTGCACGAACGAATCCGGGTCCGCTGGCGGCGCATCGTGCATCCGGGCATTGTGATTTTTCTGGTGAGCGGGTTTTATAATTTCATGCTGGCTCTGCCGCGTCACCGGGGCGACGGACTGTATCATGCTCTGGTGGGGACAAAAATCCTGCTGGCCCTGGGCGTCTTTTTTCTGGCGTCCGTCCTGGTCGGCCGTCGTCCGGGAAGTCAGAAATTCCGAGATCAGCCGCGCCGCTGGCTGGGCCTTCTTCTGCTGCTGGCGGCCGTCATCGTGGGGATCAGCGGTTTCGTGAAGGTGCGTCCGTGGACGAATTCCGCCGATTCTTCTGCAGAGTCTGCGGCAGCCGAACCGGACGCGTGACTGCAGCGGAGTAAGAAGCGACGGCTCTGCGACCGGAAGACCGTCTGTTCCGGCCGGGGACCGGAGAGCGGGCGCGTTGTCGGCGTTTCGTCTGAAGAGACGTCACGGTTCGCTGCTGACGTGTCTGTGTATGCGCACGGCGAACGACAGCGTGCAGGCCGGATGAGGGAGCGGCGCGACGCCGATCCCGCAGCAGCGTGTGTTGGCGGTCCTGAACGACAGATTGTTCTTCCTGTGTTGTTTTTTTCGCGGCGTCCGGCGGTGGTCCATCTGCGCTGTGGGTGGTTCTGCAGCCACGTGTCCGGCAGGAGAGACTCCGCACAGACGTCGCGCGGAATTCTTTACCCACCCGCACTCTCATAACGCCTGGTACAGAAAACGGGGCCCCCTCAGGCTGTCTGAGATTTCAAATTTCAAATTTCAAATTTCAAATTTCTAATCTCAGATCTCAGATCCCGCCCTCCACCGGCTGGCCGCTCTGCCGGTCACAGCCGGTCCGTGTCGCCCGGTCCGGCAGATTCTGCATCTGCGGTGTCAGCAGCTTCGGCCCGTTCGCGTTTTCGTCGCCTTTCCGCTTCCCCCCGCAGCATTTCCAGTCGTTCACGAAACGCGGCGCTGCGCTGCTGCTGTTCGAAAGCCGCACGCGTGCGATCGTTCAGGTGCCGCTGGCCTTTGATCTCGGAATTCTGCAGGCTGTTCGTCCAGCCGCGAATCTGGCGTGAGATTGACTCTGCAAGCCGGCGGAACTCCTGAATCTTCGCAGCCAACTCCACAAACTCCGGCATGCGGTCCATGACACACAGCATCGACCGGACTTCGCCTGCAGACCCCCGGGCGTAGTACAGAAACGTGATCAGTTCGTTTGTGGTTCCGCGTTCGAAGCCTTCAGCGATGTTGTTGCTGACCGACAGGGCCGCGCGCTGGAGCTGATTTGCCAGATCGCCTTTCCCTCGAAAAACCGCCTGACTGGTCCAGGAGAACATCTCCGCCGCCAGATCCGCTGCCGCCTGCCAGACGGGGAGGTCTTCAAAGCGGTCATACTTCACGGGGACGATCCTGAGACTGAAGGAAACCGGAAGTTGAAATCAGAGATCTGAATTCTGAGATCTCAAATATCAGATTTCAGATCTCAACTGTGACATCTGAGACCGCAGATTTCAAATCTGACATCTCGACCCGGCAGGGAAACCGGGACGTTCGCGTCTGCTACCAGCCCCGGTTTCCCCATCGCCGATTCGGCTCCCGGTGAACCGTCAGATCTCGAATCTCAGGTTTCAAATCTCAAATCTCAAATCTCAAATCTCAACGTCCGGGAACCTGGAGACGAACCGTGTCATCCACTTGTCACGGGCCGGTCGTGCCTGCGCGTCGGGCGACGCACTGCAGAACCGGCATCAGGAATGAGTGATGACTGGGAAGAAACTCACTCAGCAACGACGCGAAAACCAACGTTGTCGTTGCGGTTGTCGGGCGTGAGGTAGTAGCGGAACGCCGAACGGGCGCGGATCGCGAAGCTGATCCACGACCCGCCACGCAACACGCAAGACCACCCCGAGCCTTTCTCCACCACCGGACCGCGCGTCACGTCGCCACGACCCGCGTACGCCTTCGAATCATACGAATTTTCGCACCACTCCCACACGTTGCCCACCGTATCATACAAGCCCCACGCGTTCGGACGGTACCAGCCCACCTTCGTTGTCCTGTTTAGATACGGGCCTTTGGTTTGCGTGCCGTACGGAAAATCGCCGTTGACGTTGGCTTCGCGGCCGTTGAGCGAATCGCCCCACGGAAACGCCGTGGTGCTGCCGGCGCGGGCCATGTACTCCCATTCCGCCTCGGTCGGCAGGCGGTACCGGAAGTGCGGATCCTGCTGCGAACACCAGTCGCAGAAGGCTTTCGCGCCGTACCACGAAATCGTCACCATCGGCTGCTGTTCCGATTCGCCCAGGCTGTTTTTCGCGGACGTATTGAGCACAAACCGGTTGCCGGAGCGTCTGATCGGGCACCAGTCGCTGTCGAGGTCGATCCACTTTTCGTCGAAACGCACGCCGGGGGCGTTGAGCCACCTGAGCACCTGGCCGATCGTGACTTCGTATTTGCCGGCGTAGAACGGCCGGGTGATCGCGACGCGGTGGACGGGCTGTTCGTCGGCGAAGAATTCGGAATCCATATCTGCGATTCGAGCAATTTCGGCAGGGGTTTGATCGCCACCCATCATGAAGCTGCCGGCGGGGATGCGGACGAATTCGATGCCGGGCGGCGGGGGGACACGGGGCAGTGTGGCGCTGGCCAGGCCGGGGCGAAACACACCGGGCTGCGTGGGGTCGTTGCGGCAGGCGTCGACGATCAGCAGCTTCGTTGCGGCGCGGCAGTCTTTCAGGTCGGCGTAAAGTTCTTCCAGCGGCAGCAGGTGGTTCCTGTCGGTGATGTCGTCGGCCGTCCTGATCCGGGTGATCGTGGCGTTGGCCGTGGCATGCTCCCCAAAAACTGGTCCAGGTGGTATGAGAGTCTCTAGCGCCCAATCGGGCAAGGAGACTGTCATGAAACGAAAACGACACACGCCGGAGCAGATCATCCGGAAGCTTCGGGAAGCGGATGCGATGCTGGCGGCCGGGAAGAC
>WFTL01000088.1 GCA_015485495.1 Planctomycetaceae bacterium | reverse complement strand
CTGCGGCGGTGCGTGTTCAGCGGGGTTTGGCGCCATGTGTAGCTCATGATACAAGTGGTGGAGTGTAGCAATGGGTACAAATCGGGCAGGGTGCCGTGTGGGCATTCGGTGTCCGATCCCGATCGAAGGGAAGGAGAATCAGAATGGCAGAGGACTCATTCCGGCAGGGCATTCGAGCGATGTCCGGCCGTGTTCCGGGACGGAAGGGATTCACGCTGATCGAGCTGCTTGTGGTCGTTGCGGTGACGGCGATTCTGACCGGTCTGCTGCTGCCCGGGGTGCAGCGTGCCCGGGAAGCGGCGCGCCGCACATCGTGCCGGAACAATCTGCGGCAGTTCGGTCTGGCGATGCACAATTACCTGGACGTGCACAACCGGCTGCCACCGAGCTACTGCGTGGTTCCCGGTGTGTCGACTCCCGTGGGAGGTCAGTGGTCGGTTCGGGCCCGGATTCTCCCGTTCGTGGAACAGGCGGGGCTGCAGGATCTGGTCGACTGGGCGCTGCCGTACAATGCCCAGCTCAATGTGGCCGCCACGCGCGTGGGCGTGTTTCTGTGCCCCAGTGAGGTCCACGATGTGACCCGCGTTACGTCAGCCGGGGTGCCCCGGGACTACCCGGCCAGTTATGCGGTGAACATGGGGACATGGAAGATCTGGGACCCTCAGAACGGAACCGGCGGAGACGGAGCATTCCACCCGAACAGCAGTCTGACGATGGCTCATTTCCGGGACGGGACCAGCAATACGATCATGGCGGCCGAAGTGAAGGCGTACACGCCGTACCTGCGCAACACAACAGTGGATCCGGGACCGGCGGTGCCGTCTGATCCGGCTTTTGTTCAGTCGTATACCGCAGCGCCTGGAGACATCAACATGGGGCCGGATCTCATGCAGAACACGGGCCACACCGAATGGGCAGACGGGCTGTGCCATCAGAGCGGATTCACGACGACCTTTCCTCCCAACAGACGTGTGCCGTATGTCTTCGACGGTGCCGAATACGACATCGATTTCGTGTCGTACCGCGAAGGCACTCATGCGACGCGCACGACCTGGGCGGCGATCACGTCGCGGAGCTGGCATGACGGTTCCGTTCAGATCCTGCTGATGGACGGATCCGGACAGACTGTTTCAGACAACATCGATGCGGACGTGTGGCGGGCTCTGGGCACGCGTCAGGGGGGCGAAATCACCGGCGCCTTCTGAACAGCCGGTCCGACCAGAGGAGTCCGCGGTCGGCTGACGTTCAGGCGTCCTGTTCTGTTCCGGAGTCCTGCAGAGCGTCCAGTCGCACGGATTCGGTCATATGGGCGAACAGCGGTCGCTGCTGCGGCAGTTCGTGATCCGTTCCCTGCCACAGCACCAGCAGAGTCTGTTCGGACGTCCGGACACTCAGGACACACGCTGTATTGAGCAGTTCGAAGCAGGAAAAACTGATTTCCCTGGCTGTTGCCGGCATTTCGGCCAGGTGCGTTTCCAGACGCGTGCATTCGACATCGTCGTATTCTTCTTCGAACGCGGCGATGCAGGACGCCACCACGTCGTCCGGAGCCGGACAGTCCGGCAGGATGTGCAGCGACCAGAAACAGGAATCATCGGCTGCTGCAGACACGGCCAGACGGCCGTCATCGGCGGACGAATCGAGTGTCCAGTCGGCGGGATACTGAAACGTCACACCATGGTCGTGAAACGTGCGAAAGCAGGATGCGGAGGGACCGGGCAGCGGACAGACCTTTCGGGAAGAGGGAGAGCATCAGCCGGGCCGGACAGCACTGTACAGCACCATGGTGCCGTACATTGTACTGAACGACTGTCGCTGCTGCACCTGGTCGAATCCGGCGTGCTGAAACAGAGGAATCAGGCGTCCTGTGACATTGTCGCGTGTATTCCGGAAGCCATCGAGCATCTGGATGGACAGAAACAGTCCTCGCATCAGAAGGCTGCCGGCAGGTCCCCAGTCGGCGACATGCAGTTCGGCACCGGGTCTGAGAACGCGAAACAGTTCTCCGGCGGTTCGCTGTTTGCCTTCCCAGGACAGGTGATGAAAAAACAGGCTGGACACCGCCCGGTCGAAGAGACCGTCCGGATATGGCAGATCGAACGACAGTGCCTGATCGAACTGAACTGTCACACCGGCACGGCGGGCCTTGCGCGCGGCCAGGGCCAGCACGGCCGGATCCCCGTCCACTCCCGTGATGTCAGCTTCGGGATGACGGCGACCGACCCACACGGCCAGTGTTCCTGTTCCACAGGCCAGATCGAGAACCCGGTGATTCGGCCGGATATCGGCCTGGTGAATGAGTGCCTGTTTGAAGGTGCGTTCACGCGTTGTCGCACCGATCACCACATCGTAAAACGGAGTCAGCCAGTGATATCCGAGAGCCGGGACGTAATCGGTCGATGGAGGCTGTTTCATGGGGATTTCACGGTCCGGTGCGAAACTGTCTGATGCGGGGATGATCGTGTGCCTGCGGGGGAAGTGTCCGGCGGGACGGCGAACTGTCCCGTGAAGCAGATATCAGCCGGTCCGGCCAGATGCACGTTTCCGGATGATTTCTGTTCGACGGAAAGCGTCCCGCCGGGG
>WFTL01000087.1 GCA_015485495.1 Planctomycetaceae bacterium | reverse complement strand
GGAACACCGGATACGGAGGCAATCAGAAAACCTGCTACACGCACGCTCTGGAACGAGGCGCCGACATCGTCGTGATGATCCACCCGGATTATCAGTACGACAGCCGGGTCATCCCCGTGGCGGCCGAACTGATCCGTCTGGACAACTGCGACGTCATTCTGGGATCTCGAATCCGCAGCCGGGCCGAAGCGTTGCAGGGAGGCATGCCCGTGTGGAAATACATCGCCAACCGATTCCTGACGGTCGTCGAAAACATCGCTCTGGGACAGAACCTGGGCGACTTTCACAGCGGATTCCGTGCTTACCGCCGGGAAGTTCTGGAAACGGTTCCCTGGCAGAACAACTCGGATGATTTCGTGTTCGACACGCAGTTTCTGGCACAGGCGGTCAGCGCCGGATTCCGGCTGGCCGACATTCCGGTGCCTGTCCGCTATTTCCAGGAAGCCTCCAGCATCAATTTTCGACGCAGCCTGAAATACGGCCTGCTGACCCTGTGGGTCCTGGTGCTGTTCTGGCTCAACCGCCTGAAACTGTACCGTTCCGCGATTTTTCGCCTGAATCGTCCCGCCTGAATCGCCGGCCGGCAGCCGTCGCCGGACTGTTCAGTCGGACGTCTGCCGGCGGACGGCGACGATCTGGTCGATGGGATACGGACCGTAATCGGCGTGCCGTCCGGTCAGGACCAGATATCCCTGGCGGCTTCGGCGGCCGTCCGGAAACCCCGTGACCGCTGTCCCGTCCTCCAGAGTGACGGTGACTTCGTGTGTTTCGTTCACCCCAGGCAGATTCTCATGAACAATGTCCGGAAACCGTTCCCAGGCCCAGGTCCACAGCGTGGCATCCGGATCCGCCCGCCCGGCGAAGTCCTGCCATTCCATCGCAAGCAGGCGAAGCTGCTTCAGACCGGCCTGCCGGCACCAGGGGCGCAGAACGGTTTCGATCCACTCCCGACGGGAGGCCGCCAGATCTTCGAAACTTTCAGGGACAGTCATCGGTCGCCTTTCAGCGGATCGCAGCCACACGGTTCCCCTGGAAATCGTCCGACGCATCGGTCCCCGGGGAGCGCGCGATCCGGATGCTCAAACAGCCAGGCGTTCGGCAGAAGCGTGCGGCTACTGACGCCGTTCGAAATCTTCCATGAACTCGATCAAAGCATCCACGCCTTCTGAAGGAAACGCGTTGTACAGGCTGGCCCGCATCCCGCCCACGCTGCGGTGCCCGCGGATGGCATTGAATCCGGCCGCCGTCGCTTCCGCAACGAACGCTTCATCCCGATCCGCATCTCCCGTCACGAACGTCACATTCATCATGGACCGGCAGTCCGGGTGAGCGGTGGCCTGAAACAGAGAACTGCAGTCGATGGCTTCATACAGCCGGGCCGCTTTGCGGCGATTGCGCTGTTCCATTCCCGACAGCCCGCCCTGATCGCGAATCCATCGAAACACCAGCATCATCAGGTAGATTCCGAATGTCGGCGGCGTGTTGTACATCGATCCGGCAGCCGCGTGGGTCCGATACTGCAGGATCGCCGGCAGATCCTCCCGGCCGGATTCCACCAGATCATTCCGGACAATCACCAGAGTCACACCGCTGGGCCCCAGATTCTTCTGCGCCCCGGCGTAGATCAGTCCGTATTTCGACACATCGATCGGCCGGCTGAAAATGTCGCTGCTGGCATCGCATACCAGAAACGCGTCTTCGGGAATCCCTTCCGGTTCGGATGCGAACTGGGTCCCGAAAATCGTGTTGTTGGATGTGAAATGCACATACCGGGGATGCGAACTCCAGGAGTGCGTCCGGGGCAGACGGCTGAAGTTCGATTCTTCGCCGCTGGATGCCACATGCACCTGCCCGCAGCGCCGGGCTTCACTGACGGCCTTCTTCGACCAGGCCCCCGTGACGATGTAATCGGCCGTGGCATCAGGTGTCAGCAGGTTCAGCGGCACCATGGCGAACTGCATGGATGCCCCGCCCTGCAGAAACAGAACCCGGTAACTGTCCGGAATTCCGGCCAGTTCCCGGCACAGGGCTTCGGCTTCTTCGGCCACCTGGACGAATGCAGCACCGCGGTGAGAATGTTCACAGATTCCCACCCCGGTGTCCCCCAGCGACAGCAGAGCCTCCTGAGCTTCCTGCAGAACGCTTTCCGGCAGGATGGCCGGGCCGGCAGACAGATTCCAGATGCGATGCGTCATTCGAGCAGTTCTTTCGAATCGGAAGAAATCATCCACGCAGAACAGGCCGTCATTCTAAAACGGTTTTCCTGGCCGACACCGCCGGTCGCCGGACAAATCCTGCGTATTCCCGCGAAGCGGATCCCTCAGCGGGAAAGCACCGACAGCCTGGCCGGTTTCGGGTCGAATCGCTACTCTCCCCGGTGACTGTCGCTTCCTGTCTGCCGCGGCATGCGGCGGGACGGCCGAATCAGCCGCCCCTGGAACCCTCACGCCTCTGAGTGTCATTCAGATTTCCTGTCATCATGAATCAGGATCCCCCTTCGTCATCACGCCGCCCCGGCCCGCGGATCCACCAGTTCCAGGCTCCGCAGGGAGATCTGGCGATTCTGGCCGGATCGGGAAACCCGCTGTTCGCCCAGGCGATTGCCCGGGAACTGGATGTGCAGCTCACGCCCTGCGAATCGCTTGTATTCAGCGAAGGCAATGTGTTCGTTCGCATTCGCGAAAACGTACGCGGGCGGGACACGTTCATCGTCCAGGGGGTTCACAATCCCGTGAACGACAATTTCGTCGAACTGCTGTTCTGGATCGACGCCCTCCGCCGCGCAAGTGCTCAGCATATCACTGCCGTCATCCCCTATTTCAGCTATGCCAAGGGCGACAAGAAGGACGAACCGCGGGTGTCCATTCGGGCCCGTGTGTGTGCGGACGCGATCGAAGCGGCCGGAGCAGACCGGGTGCTCACGATGGATCTGCACAGTCCGCAGATTCAGGGTTTTTTCAGCGTGCCGGTGGATCACCTGTATGCCCGCGCGGTCATCTGCGACCATATCCGGCGGCAGCACATCGACAACCTGGTCGTCTGCAGCCCGGACGCCGGTTTCGCCAAGTCCGCCGCCGCCTACGCCAACCTGCTCAACGTTCCGGTCGTGATCGGCAACAAGATCCGACCGGATCACAGCGAACAGGCTGAGATTCTGGAAGTGATCGGGGAAGTGGACGGCAGGAATGTCCTGATGGTGGACGACTTCACGATCACCGGCGGATCCCTGTGCTGCATGGCCGAAGTTCTCCGCGAACGGGGCGCCCGCGACATCTACGCCGCCGTATCGCACGGGGTCCTGTCTCCAGGAGCCGCCGCGCGGATTCAGAACAGCCTCATCCGCCGCCTGTTCATGACGGATACCATCGAAAATTTCATGGAACCTTTATGCGATAAGATCGAAATCATTTCTGTGGCTCCCCTTTTTGCTCAGGCCATTCGGTCCATTCACGACCGAACCAGTGTCAGCATGCTGTTTCCCGACGAAAAGACTCCGTAACGCACAGCAGACGCGTTCGGCGCAGCCCCGGCTCCGGATCGCCGCCATCCGGTTTCCGGACGGCCCGCACACCGGAAACCGTCTGCATCTCCGTTTGTCACGGCACTCTGAACCGGAATCCACAATCGGCATCCCATGGCTCGACTGTCTCCCATGATGGAACGTTACCAGGAGGTCAAAGCCGACCACCCTGGCGCGCTGCTGCTGTTTCGCATGGGAGACTTCTACGAACTGTTCTACAACGACGCCGAAATCGCGTCCCAGGTGCTGGGCCTGACCCTGACCAGCCGGGATAAGAACTCCGACAACCCGGTGGCCATGGCCGGCTTCCCCTACCATCAGCTCGACAGTTATCTGCAGAAACTGATTCAGGCGGGATTCCGCGTGGCCATCTGCGATCAGGTGGAAGACCCGAAAAAGGCCAAAGGAATGGTGCGCCGGGAAGTGACCCGCGTGGTGACTCCCGGAACACTGACAGAAGACGAACTGCTCGACCCGCGCGCCAGCAACTTCATCGCCTGCGTGGCACCGTCCGGAACCGTGCTGGGACTGGCCTGGCTGGAACTGTCGACCGGCCGCTTCCTCACGGCAGAAATTCCTCCGGCCCGCCTGCAGGACGAACTGGCACGGATCGGCCCGGCTGAATGTCTCGTCCCCGAACAGGACAACAGCACCGACTCCCCCTTCGGAACGGCCGCATCCGGCGGACCGGTGCTCACCACGCGGCCGGCCTGGTGTTTTTCCTACGATGAAACACGGCGTCTGCTGCGAGACCACTTCGGCACACAGTCTCTGGAAGGATTCGACATCGACGAACAGTCCGCGGGCGTCACAGCCGCCGGTGTGCTGCTGGAGTACGTGCGGGAAACCCAGCGGTCGGCACTGGGACACATCACACGGCTGGAAACCTGGCGGCACCGACAGTTCATGACCATCGACGAAGCCACCCGCCGCAGCCTCGAACTGACCCGCACGATGCGGGACGGGAAGCGCGACCACAGCCTGCTGGGGATCATGGATCAGACCCGCACGCCGATGGGAGCCCGACTGCTGGCGGACTGGCTGTCGAATCCTCTGACCGACCCGAAGACGATCACCGAACGTCTGGACAGTGTCGACGAATTCGTTCAGAACATGGCTCTGCGCGATGACCTGCAGGACACGCTGAAACAGATCCACGATCTGCAGCGCCTGACATCCCGGGTGGCCACCGGCCGCTGCAGTCCCCGCGATCTGGCCGGACTGTCCGCAACACTCCGACAGCTGCCGTCTCTGAAAAACCGTCTCACGGAATGCCGGTCCCGGAACCTGCAGATTCTGAACGATCGAGTCGACCTGTGCGACGACGTCCGAGCAGCCATCGATCAGGCACTCATGCCCGATCCGCCGGCCGGCACGGCCGATGGCGGCATCATCCGGCCGGGATTCGATCCGACGCTGGATGAACTGCGCGACCTGGCCCAGGGAGGCAAACAGTGGATCGCCGCCTATCAGGCATCGGAAATCGAGCGGACCGGAATCCCCAGCCTCAAAATCGGCTTCAACCGGGTTTTCGGATACTACCTGGAAGTCACCGTCGCCCATCTGGACAAGGTTCCGGACGACTACATTCGCAAACAGACACTCAAGAATCAGGAACGGTTCATCACCCCGGAACTCAAGGAATACGAAGACAAAGTGCTGCGGGCCGAAGAACAGAGCAAGGCTCTGGAACTGGAACTGTTCGGCTGCCTGCGGCGGCAGGTGGCCGAACATGTTTCCCGCCTGCTGACAACAGCCGACGCCCTGGCGGAAATCGACGTCCTCACTGCTCTGGCGGCCCTGGCGGAAACCGCCGGCTACTGCCGTCCACAGCTCACCGAAGAACCGGTTCTCAACATCCGTCAGGGACGGCATCCGGTGCTGGACCGACTGCTGCCGGCCGGCCAGTTCGTCCCCAACGACATTCTGATGACGACAGACGATGACGGACAGTCCGCAGGACGCGTGCAGATCATCACGGGCCCCAACATGGCGGGCAAAAGCACGTACATCCGTCAGGCCGCCCTGATCACCATCATGGCTCAGATCGGTTCCTTCGTGCCGGCTTCGTCAGCCACCGTCGGAGTGGCCGATCGCGTCTTCGCCCGCGTCGGCGCCAGCGACGAACTCGGCAAAGGCCAGAGCACGTTCATGGTGGAAATGACGGAAACAGCCCGCATTCTGAACAGCGCCAGCGAACGCAGCCTGGTGATTCTGGACGAAATCGGCCGCGGCACGAGCACCTACGACGGGATTTCTCTGGCGTGGAGCATCACGGAATATCTTCACGATGAAATCCGCTGCCGCACCATGTTCGCAACGCACTATCACGAACTCACGGTCCTCACACAGACCCTGACACACGCTTCGAACTGGAATGTGGCCGTTCAGGAAAAAGACGACGATGTGATCTTTCTGCACCGAATCGTTCCCGGAGCCGCCGGACGCAGCTACGGCATCCACGTGGCCCGCCTGGCAGGGATTCCCGCGTCCGTCACGGAACGCGCCGCCGCCATTCTGGAAACACTGGAATCCGACCATCTCAGCGAGGACGGTCGCCCCCGCGTCCCGCACCGGCAGACGCGGGAACAGAAAGAACGTCAGCTCAGCCTGTTCGAACTGCCGGAAGATCCGCTGCTCGACGAAATCCGCCGCATGGAAGTGGACAACATGACGCCGCTGCAGGCCATGCAGGAACTGCACCGCCTCCGGCAGCAGCTCACAGAGCGTCACTGACAGGACAGAGCGCCACTGACACAGCGTCCGGACGTCCCGCAGTCAGCCCCGTTCCTGGACGTCCGTTTTCGTTCCACCGCTGCGGCGCCGCTTCCGCGGTGCGCCCATCAGCGCGGATCGGTTTTTTCGTCCAGTTCCTTCCACGTCGTCAGCCGGATTCCTTCGCTGCGAAGCAGTTCCCGCATCGCTTCCGACGTGAAAATCCGGCGGTCGCCGTCGCGCCGTTCGGCACTGCTGGTGATCGCCCGCAGTTCCTCATCGGCATACCCGCAGTGAATGATCAGCTCCGTCACACCCGGCCGCAGATTTCTCAAAGCCGTGTTGTACGTTTCCAGCCGCTGCTGATGAGACGTTCCTCCGTAGAACTGCAGCACGCCGTCCAGCAGCGGCAGCCCGCGGGCGTCCAGTTCTTTCGTGATTTCCGCCGCCCGTTCGGCCACAGCCGGATACTCCTTCGCCAGTCGGCCGTCCACGTCCCGCACGAACAGAATCGGCAGATTGTAGTCCAGAGCCAGCCGGGCGTAGACTTCCACCAGATCGGGGCGAGCCAGCAGAGATCCCATGTGCGTGTCCAGGTGACTCAGGGGCACTCCGAATTTCAGCGCCCGATCGATCTGGGCCCGCAGTTCCTTTTCCGCTTCCTCCGCCCGCACGTTCGCGGCCACCAGAGGCACATTGTCCCAGAGGTACCCTTCCGGGTCGATGAGGCTGGGCACTTCCGACGGGTCGGCCACCGGACCCCACCGATAATATTCCCATTCCGACGTCAGCGTCAGGTGGATTCCGTAGTCGTATTCCGGATGTTCACTGGCCCAGGCGGCGAATTCCTTGAACCAGGCACACGGCACCATGATGCTCGCGGAAGTGACGAGGCCTTCCTGGAGCGCATCGATCGTGGCCCGATTCACCGAATGCGACATCCCCGCATCGTCGGCATGAACAATGAGATACTTTGTCGTCTTCGGCGCTTCTTCTGCTGCTATGGCCGGCATCCATCTCCCAGCCAGCACCATCCCCCAGCACGCACACTGAAGCACCCATTCTCTCACCGCGATCTGCGTCATCTTGTCCCTCTGCAGCAATCTCATTTTCAGACCATTCGGCTCCACCATTCGGCCGAGCCGCTGTTCTGCCATCCTGCATCCACACTTCTGCCTCCGCAACAGTCAACCCATCTCCCCTCCCCACTTCCTCCGATTTGGTGCCGCCCTTTTTCGTCTCTCCGATGGCCCACAAAAAAAGTCCGGACGCTTCACAGCGTCCGGACTCATTCGTTGTCCGTCGGAACTTTCCGATTTCAGCAATGCCGCAATCAGAATTCCGGATTCACTTCACCCTTGGCAGCGGTGATGAGGGCCGCGTGAGCGAAACCGCCGATGTTCTCGCTGATGAACCGTACAGATCCATCGGCCAGAGCGATCGTTGCCCCGCCCGGATGCCATGAGTACCATCCGGCGCTCAGAGCGTTGGAGCAGTTCACAGAACACGGACCACCATCCGACGGATTTCCACCATCGAAGGCCCGTCCGTTGATCCAGTTCTCACGCAGGGTGGAGCCCCATCCAGCCCCATTCAGCCCAACAGTCACGATCGTCAGGTCCGTAGCAGAGTTCGGGAACGACGCGATGTTGGCCGCCGTCACTTCTGTCCGTCCGTTGTACAGCGTGTTCCGGCTGGCCAGTTCACCCAGCAGAATCGTGTTGGACGTTCCGTCCGTGCAGTTGCGAATCTTAGACGCTTCCGGCATGTCGTTCAGCGCCGTGTTGTCAAGCACAACGAGCGCCCATCCGACCACACCGTGCCGATCGCCGCCGCCGGACGTGTAGCCCTGGTTGTTGCAGGTGGCGCAGTACGCATAAAGGTTCGAGAAGTCGCCTCGGACACCGCTGGCCGCTTCGTAGTCAACACGACCACTCGTCTGATTCCACGCAGACGTTGTCGGAAGCCCCAGCCCTACATCTGTTCCCATAGGAACAGCCACTGTAGCGGTCTGGACAGAACCCGGAGCGGACGGACACAGGAACGCGGGAATGATGTTGTTGTAGGCCGCATTGCTGGCAATTGTGTTGTCCAGAAGGTCGACGGTCAGGTCGAGGCTGTCGTAAATGTTGGACTGTTCGATGAACGGCAGGATGGCCGTACACCATGACGTCCCATTCGCGACCGTCAGGAAACTCGGAGCGGGCGTACCCACGAGAATGCCCGATGTACTGCGAGCAAATTCCAGGTAGACATCGTGGTAGTTGTGGAAGGCCAGACCGAGCTGCTTCATGTTGTTCCGACACTGAGTGCGGCGAGCCGCCTCACGCGCCTGCTGCACAGCCGGCAGCAGCAGCGAAATCAGGATCGCGATGATCGCGATCACCACGAGCAGCTCGATGAGCGTAAACCCGCGGTTACTACGCTTGTTCAAACGCATTGTTTTCCTCCTCTAACAGGAAAAAAGGACACCAAACGAACAAGAAAACGAACTGCACCCGACATCATTCGTCCGAGTCGGATTTCAGATCGATAGTTCCAACATCAATGGGTTCCGTCTCGTCACCCGTCACCGTCACCGTCCATTCCGACGATTCCAGGTCGGCGTACTTGCCTTCGAGAATATCTTTACCAGGACGCCCCCCCCCCAAAAGGTTTGCAGGACAAACCTTGAAAAGAAGCTTGTACTGTCCGACCGGGACGCCATCGCCGCTTTCGTACTTCGACAGCTTGAATGTGCCATCAGGTCCCGCGACGGCCGTCGCCACGGCGACCAGCTCACCTTCCGCAATCAGTTTTTCGCCAATCTTCACGCAGCGGACGTGAATCTGCTGAGGAAGTTTCACGGGCTTGCCGTCCAGCGTGACCTTGCCGACCACAGGAAACGTTTCCTGGCGTTCGAACGTGCGTTCTTCCGGACCGCAGCCGGCCAGACAGAAACAGGCAAGAAACATGAGACAAATTGCAGAATTCCGTTGCTGAACAGGTCGCATATGTGCGGTCTACCGTCGCTGGGAGGCTGTGAGAGATGGAAGCAGACAGATGGGTGCGAGACCCACAGGAACCGCCCATACCAGTGAAACCTGGCAGGCGATATTGGTGGAGAATACCGGGGCAGACTGGTTCGGTCAAATGTCCTTCGTCGTGTTGTTGGACAAAATTCAAGTTTTTCGGGCAGAGCCAGGGGAAAGGGGACGAGAAAAAATGCCCGCCCGCGTCACGGCGGGGCGATGCCGCGACAATGGGCGTGGAAAAGCAGCCGCCGCTGCAGATCTTCCGACTGAACAGGCTCCGCTGTCTACAACGACGTGGTTCTTTGCAGAAAAAACCGGGCGGTGACCCGCGACATCGGCAGCGATGCGCCATGCCCCCTGTCGTGCTGGAGGCACACACGGAACCGACAGAACCGGCACGCGGGACGGGCGAACCGGGCCCCTACCGGGAATCGGACCACACCTTCAGAGAATGCTGCGGCGGCGCGAGTCCGGCGGACACAGCCTGCCGGGACAGTTCCTGCAAAGCTTTCTGACCGACAGATCCCAGATCGATCGTCCATTCATTGACGTACAGATCCACGTGCTGCATGAGGACGACATCGTCGAATTCCTGGGCGCAGCGGCGCATGGTCGGCAGCGCTCCATCCGGATCGTCCTGCGCCGTCAGAATCGAATCGCGAATCGCATCCCGCACGCGGGCCATCACATCGGCCGGCAGCGTCCTCCGCGCCAGAAGACCGCCCAGCGGCAGAGGGCACCCGGTCTGCTGTTCCCAGCGGGTTCCCAGATCCTCCACCAGCGACAGACCGGCCTGTTTCCACGTGAACCGCCCTTCGTGGATGCAGACTCCGAAATCCGCCTGTCGCTGCTGCAGCCGCGGCATGATTTCCGAAAACACCACGTGGTCCAGCCGCGTCGTTCCCTGATAGAACAGCCGGAACAGCATCGCCGCCGTTGTGTCTTCTCCAGGACACAGCGTGAGCTGCCTCTGTTCACACGGACGTGTGTCCGGTTCAGCAGCCAGCAGCAGAGGCCCCACGCCGTACCCGAGCGCCGCACCGACAGGAAGCACGACCGTGTCGCGGCTGAGTTTCAGTGCGGCGAAAAAACTGGCCTTGGCCACATCGAAATCACCGGCGAACAGCCGCCGGTTCAGTTCCTGGATGTCGAGCAGTTCGAAGGAAAATTCCAGTCCCCGCCAGTCGACCTGACGCGTCATCAGGCCATGAAATGCGAAGGTGTCGTTGGGACAGGTGGAAAGAGCCAGATGAATCGGAATTCCCATCGCGTCCGTCTCCGATTCGCCGGAACCGACTGCCGCACAGACCGATCACCAGATCGCCGCCCCGGGTCAGGCTGTCCCGGTGAAACAGTCCGCCGCAGACTCGTCAGTTGCACAGAGGAATCTGCCGGCGGGCCTCCCGCAGATGATGTTCCAGCACCGGCCGTTCGCTGCCGCTGCAGACGTGCACACACTGTTCCAGCAGCCGTGCCGCTTCTCCCGGCCGGCCCGCCCGCAGAGTCAGAATGGCCAGATCACGCTGCTCCCGCCAGGAACCGGGACGCAGCAGCGCCAGACGCCGCTGCACCCGCCAGGCAGAGGTCCAGTTCTCCCGGGCTCCGAACAGTGATTTCAGATTGTTCAGCATTCGCAGGATGATGGTGCGTTCGCTGACCGGCCTGAGAGCCGGATAGATCTCGGCGGCCGGCAGCTCCGTGATTTCGTGCAGCCACTCGACACACTCGATCTCATCCATGATGAAACCGCCGCGAAACGGATCGACATAAACAGTTCCCGTATCGCCGGTCAGCTTCATGACGAAGTGCGACGGAGCCGCGACACCTTCCAGAGGCATGCCCAGTTCGCGGGCGATGGCCAGATACACGACCGACAGCGTGATCGGCAGCCCGCGGCCGGTTTCCAGAACGCGGTTCAGATAACTGGCATCCGGATCGCTGTAGCAGCGTTCTTCCCCGCGCAGCCTGAGTTCTTCCGTGACGTGCTGAATCAAAAGATGCAGTTCGGACAGATCGTCCCCGGCCATCGCCACCGGACGGGTGAGCGATGCGACGGACGATTTCAGAATCCGTTCGGTTGGCCCGAAATCCAGTCCCGGCTGTTCATCGCGGGCGATTTCCAGAGCCGCCGTGACCAGATCGACATCCGGTTCCCGGCGCACCAGCCGCATGAACTGTGTATCGTCGCGAAAAGAACGCATGACAGTCATCGAACGGCCCGACAAACAGGTCCGGACAGATCAACCCGGATGGAAACAGCAGACAGCCCCCAGCGTTTCTCACACCGCCGGAGACGCCGGACTATAGTGCTCCCCGGAATCCTCCACAATGGCGGGATCGGCCTGCGCATGCCGGCAGAATCACCAGGTTCCGGCATCACGGAACCACCACCCGAAATCTGCCGGCTGCGTCGGCAGGAACGGCCGCATTCTGCTTCTTCCGCCCCCGGCTCCCCGGAACATTTCGGCCGGAATTGAACTCCCGGCAGACGGACCGTAAGGTGTTCCGGCACGACAGGAATCGGCCTGGCGGCAGAAAGTCGTTCGTTCGAACGCGTTCCCGCTTTCGCGGCTGCCAGCCACCCTGGACCTGGCAACCGGGGCCGGTCTGTCTGCGACGATTCTGCCTCCGCCTGACTGACAATATCTGAAATTCGGGAACCCGACTGATGTCCGTCCGCCCCCCGTTCGTCTACGGTCTTTCGCTGCTGCTGGCGGTTTCCTGTTTTGCCGGCTGTGCTCAGGAAAATGCCGGTCCGCCATCCGGAACGACCGCATCGCCTGCCGACGGCGGCGATGCGTCGACAGCACCGGTTTCCATTGCCTTCGTCACCAACCAGATCGCCGATTTCTGGCGAATCGCCGAAACCGGTGCTCTGGATGCCGGAAAGGAATTTTCCGCGAATGTCCACGTGGTGATGCCGCAGGAAGCGACGGCTGTCGTGCAGAAACAAAAGGTCGAAGATCTGCTGACAACAGGCGTTCAGGGAGTGGCCATCAGTCCGCTGGATGCGGACAATCAGGTCGACTGGCTGAATTCCATTGCCGCACGAGTGCCCCTGGTTACGCACGATTCCGATGCTCCCGGATCGAATCGGCTGGTGTACATCGGAATGGACAACTATGTGGCCGGACGGATGTGCGGGCAGCTTGTTCGGGAAGCCCTTCCGGACGGAGGAAAAGTCGTCATTGCGATCGGGCGGCTGGAACAGGACAACAGCAAATACCGTCGGCAGGGAGTGATCGACGAACTGATGGATCGTGACCGCGATGCCGCCTGGTACCGGGAACAGCCGGACGCCTGGGACCCGGCCGACGGAGAAATCGCGGGAGACCGGTACACGATCATCGCCACGCTCACGGATCAGGGCAAACCCGAGGTCGCTCTGGCCAAAGCCGAAGATGCTCTGAATACCTGGCCGGACATCGGAGCCATGGTGGGACTGTTCGGCTACAACCCTCCGGCCCTGTATCAGGCTTTGCGCAAGTCCGACCAGCTCGGAAAAATCAGCCTCATCGGATTCGACGAAAACGACGTCACGCTGCAGGCCATCAAAGACGGACACTGCATCGGAACCGTCGTCCAGAATCCGTACCGTTACGGCTATGAATCCGTACGCATCCTGGCGGCCGTGATTCGCGGCGACGACAGTGTGATTCCCGAATCGAAATACATCGATATCCCGCCCCGCCGGATCACGGCCGACAACGTCGACGAGTTCTGGGAAGAACTGCGGGCCCGTACGGGACAATAGGATTCCGTCCGCAAAAGGCCGCCGCCGGACCGTGCCGTCACGGCACCGGTCCGGCTCCGCTGAGCCGCACGCGGTGCAGGGGCCGGTACACCGCCCCCCGGTCCGAACGGACCGATTCGAACAGCACCAGTTCGTTCAGTCGACAGCCGCCGAAGTCTGCCTCCGCATATCTGTGCAGCAACAGCGGCAGGTCTTCCGGCACACGGCGGCGCCGCCCGATGCGGGCCAGTGTCACATGAGGGCGGAAGGGACGGGGTTCTGCCGGCCAGCCCAGCGGTTCCAGCCGCTGTTCGGTCTGCCGGTGCAGGTCCGCCAGCCCCCGCATGTCCACACCGGCCCAGACCACAGCCGGGCGGCCGCCTTCCGGAAACACGCCCAGCCCCCTCAGCCGGCCTGGCAGCTCCGGAAACCGCTCCGCCACATCCTCAAGAACATCGATCACCGATGGCAGAAGGTGGTCAGACAGATCTCCCAGAAATCTCACCGTGACGTGCAGCCCGTCAGACCGGGATCGGCGGACCGGTGGTCCGATCTGATCCAGAAGATCGATGACACGGCTGAGACGGGCATCGGAATCGACGGAAAAACCGATAAAAGTCCGCAACGAAACTGTCTCCTGAAAACCCTTCTTCAAACGCCCCTTCGGTCCTCCGCATTCCTCCCCCGCCGACGCCTGGATCAGCGAACCAAACCGCGGCGACGAAGGCCGGCGGCAGCGGACGTGCAACAGACTGTGTCTCTGATATGATCCCCGGCCTGCAGCGCATTATCTATCACCGGAAACAGGCTCATGCCGATTCAGCGACAGGACGGAGACGTCCAGCCGGGAATTTCGTGGGGACCGTTCACAATGCGGATTCCCTTCGTCCATACCGGATTCGAGCTCCCCGAGGTCCTGCAGGGGCTTCTGGTGGCCGCCGCCACCGGACTGGCCCTGGTCCCTGTCCTCACGGACCAGTTCGCTCTGACGTTCGAAGAAGCCGTCCTCATGTCGTTCTACTGGTCGTTTCTGATCAGTTCCGGCCCCATCCTGTTCGGCGAACCGTTTGCTCCCGGCTGGATCACTCCGGCCCTGCCGCTGGCCCTGCAGTTTGTTCTGAGCCCCCAGGCATTCGCATCGCCGCAGGAAAAATTCCAGGTCATGACGGCTCTGTCCATGGACCTGGCCCTCATTCTGCTGCTGCTGGGTGCCACCGGTCTGGGACGCATTCTGGTGGACTGGCTGCCAGGACCACTGAAAAGCGCCATCATTATGGGAGCGGCCATTTCGGCCTTCAAACGGGTGTTCCTGGACACCGCGTCCACCGAACTGTTCGTGATGCCCTGGTCGATGTCGCTGGCCATGGGGCTGTGTCTGCTGCTGTCCTTTTCGGTTCCGGTGCAGCGATACAAACAGAAATGGCCCTGGCTGGCCCGGCTCGCATCGCTCGGCCTGCTTCCGGGATTCGTGGTGGCCGGAATCGTGGGTGTGGCCGTTGGCGAACTGAGTTTCACCGACGCGTCCGGTGCCAGCATCATTCAGAACGGCTTCATGACGCCTCCATTCGCGGCGCTGCATGCCAAAGTGTCGCCTCTGGTTCTGGGCCTGCCCCTGGAACTCATGATGAACACCGACGTGATCGCTCTGGCCTTCGCCGGTTACATCATCCTGTTCGGCGACATCGTCACGGGAACGGAAGTCCTGCGGGAATCCATTCCGGCGCGTCCCGACGAAAAGGTGGAATTCAATTCGACGCGGACTCATCTGAGCACCGGGATCCGCAATGCCATCATGGCTGTCATCGCACCGTTTTTTCCCACACAGGGTTCCCTGTGGACGGGGGTGCATGTCATCATCGTCCGTCGCTGGGCGGAAGGACGGCAGGCGATGGACTCCCTGTTTTCCGGCATTTCCTCCTACTACCTGTTCGGTGTGCCCGTCCTGTTTTTCTATCTGCCGATCGTCACGGGCCTGCGGCCTTTCATGCCGATCGCCCTGGCCCTGACCCTGATCCTCACCGGATTCGCGTGTGCCTATGTGGCGATGGCCATTCCCCGGCATGCGACGGAACGAGGCGTCGTGCTTCTGGGAGGAACGGCCATTGCGCTGCTCAGTCCGTTTCTGGGAATGGCCGTGGCCTTCATCGCCACCTTCGCCCTGCTCGGCCTGCGCCCCGGCCGGCCGGAACCGTCGGCCGACAGTCCGGAACCGGCGTCGTAACCGATTTCTGCCTGCAGCCGGCATCCGGGTGTCCCGGCCGGGGACATCCGGCAATCAGACAGCGTGATCTGGAAAGCCGGCCGGCCCCTTTCTAAACTGACTGCCGCTCCTTCGCTGCCTGCCTGCTGCCCGTTCCTTCCTGTCGGGACTGTTTTCGGAGTCCTCCTGGTGTTGTCTGTCGTTTCCCGCCCGTCGTCCCGTCAGCGTCTGTGCAGTGGCCTGCGTCGCCGCGATGCGCTGCACATCGGCTCGCTGGGACTGGCCGGCCTGTCCCTTCCTCAGCTTCTGAAGGCCGAACAGAGTCGGCCGGCGTCCCCAGGACACAAATCGATCATCATGATCTACCTGTGCGGGGGGCCGCCGCACCAGGACATGTACGACATCAAGACCGACGCTCCCCGGGAAATGCGGGGGGAATTCGAAGCGATCGACACGGCCGTGGCCGGGATCCGCATCGGCGAACTGCTGCCGGGCATCGCCCGCAACATGGACAAAGTGGCCATCATCCGGTCGCTGACCGATGCCCGCAATGCGCACGATTCCGGTCAGTGCATGACCGGACACCGCGACCCGAAACAGGCGGCCGGCGGCTGGCCGCATTTCGGTTCGGTCGTCAGCCACTACCAGGGGCCCGTGCATCCTGGAACACCGCCGTTCGTCAGCCTGTGTTATGACACGAAACACCGCCCTTATATCGAACCGGGGCCCGGATTTCTGGGAAGCCGACATGCGGCCTTCGCTCCGAAAGGGCCCGGTCGGGGCGATCTGATTCTGCAGGGCATCACAGCCGAACGTCTGCTGGAGCGCCGTCGACTTCTGGCCGCCTTCGACCGGTTTCGCCGCTCCGCCGATGCGTCCGGAACCATGACCGGCATGGATACCTTTACCGATCAGGCCATGGGGATTCTGACATCGCCGGAACTGTTCAACGCTCTGGATATCTCCCAGGAATCACCCGCCACACTGAGGCGATACGGCACCGGCGACGAAAACCGGCCGCGCGGCGATGCCGCTCCGGCCTGCCCGCAGAACTTCCTGGCCGCCCGCCGCCTCATCGAAGCCGGTGCCCGGGTGGTCACCGTCAACTACGGATTCTGGGACTGGCATGGAAACTGTTTTGGGCTGGGGCGTCAGGAGATGCCGGCGTTCGACCAGGGACTGAGCGCCCTGATCGAAGACCTCCACGAACGCGGCCTCGACCAGGACGTCACGGTCGTGGTCTGGGGCGAATTCGGGCGGACGCCCCGCATCAACGACAAAGCCGGTCGCGATCACTGGCCGAGTGTCTGTGCCGCCCTGCTGGCCGGCGGAGGCATGAAGACCGGACAGGTGATCGGTGCCACGGACCGGATCGGGGCGGAAGCAGCCGATCGACCGGTTTCCTTCCAGGAAGTGTTCGCCACGATTTATCACAACCTGGGAATCCGCCTGGACTCTGATCGACTGTTCGATTTCCGAGGCGTCCCGCGGCGCGTGATCGATGACAGCGTGCAGCCGATCGCCGAACTTGTCGGCTGACGTCACCGCGATCGGCCGTCAGCAGCCGTCAGTACTGACCGGCGAACAGCGCCGGAGATTCCGCGAAAATGTGCTTCGTCTCTTCAGAATGAAACAGGTACAGACGTTCGTGGTACCACAGGGCATGGCGGATGGAACCGGCCCGGCGTTCTCCCGAACGCGTCAGCAGCACCACGTCGGCTCCCCCCGCCACCGGCACATAGCGGGTCGGATTCTCCACGAATTTCTGCCGCGCTTCCCGCGAACTGAACCAGTACGTTTTCAGACCATAGACAGCCTGATACTGTTCGTCGGCATCCGCGAGATCCTGTTCATCCCGCAGCACCACCGGGCAGAAACCCAGAAAACCCGAAAGATGGCGACGGGCTTCTATCTTTTCTTCGCGTGTCAGCAGACGTTCAGACGCCCGCCGACTGCCGGACGATCCTTCTGCAGCAGAATCGGGTGCCAGTCCGCGGCCGGGAAAGCCCTGTCCGGGGATCTCCGCGCTTCCGGAAAATCGCCCGCCGACAGTGCTGTGCAGCACCGCGACCCCCACACCATCGGAACCGCCGAAGTCTTCTGCTCCAGCGGCTGATTCCGGCGACGGGACTGACAGAGACGAACCGGAACGGTCTTCGGCATCGGATTCCACGAAGGCAGCGAAATCGCTGCTGTCCGGCACTGTCGCCGTCCGCGGCGCTTCCTGAACGGTTTCGTCCGAAAACTCCTCAGACACATCCACCCGGGCGCCGGTGAACGGACTGGACTCCGGCACGTCCGCGGATGACATCGGGCGTGTTTCCTGGACGGCCCCTTCCGTGAACTCATCGTCCGGTCCAGGAATGTCCGGAATTTCGGCCACGGCGTCCAGGTCGAGCATCTGCGATTCCGATTCCGGAGTCTCCTCAAAGGGAATGTCGAAATCCTCAGCCCACGTGCTCTCAGACCGCGAACGGTGTCCGGGAAATCCGTAGGCGGAATCCTGCCGTCCGGCAGCCGCTGCCGGACGGACGGTCAGACGGTCAGCGGATCCGGAAGTCCCGTGAGAATGGTGGTGCCGGGATGGCCGTTCCGACACGGACGCCCCATGCGTCGGACGACCGGTCGCCGCCGACACTCCGGAATTCGGATGCCGATTCGGCGCCGCGGTATATTCCCGGGTGTCGCGGACCACGACCGCGACACGATCTGCCTGCGGCGCAGACCCTCTGGCATCGTTTTGATCACGCCGAAACTTCGAAAACAGTTTTCGAAACAGCCCCGGCTTTTTCTTTTTTCCGGATGATCGGGTTTGATGAGTCCCGTCGTCCGGCGCGCCGGCCGATTCGTCCCGTCGACGCACGCGGTGCATCTGAGGGGACGTGGCGTATGGCAGGTCCTGCGTCCGGAAAGACGGCATCGGCTGACCGGACTGACGAAACAGCCGCTGCAGTTCCTGAATCACCGTTGTCCCGGAGCGAGAATCGTCAGCCATCGCTGGCGGCAGCAGGCACGCGATCACAGTGATTGTCAGCAGTCCACGTCGTATCAGCATCCCGGATTCCTCAGCACAGTTTCGACCGGCGTCCGACACTGATGACGGAAACACGCGTTGCTCCACATTCCGGCCGCCAGGCCGACGCCCTCGCAGACTGTATCGACCGTTCTGATTGTCCGGATCTTTCGGGAGACAGCAGTTTTTGGCCCGGTGCAGAACACTGGACTGTCAGGAAAGCTATAATCCGGGCGATCCGAAAACCTGAACCAGACTGCCTGTTTTCACATCAGGGGCCGCATCGAACGGCCTCCGGATACGTCGACTGCCATGAACCAACCAACCGATTTCTCTGCCAGAGTCCTTTCCGGTGGTTCCCGGGAACCTGTTGTGGTTCGTCTGGAAGGATCCTGGCGCAGCCGATTTTTTCGTCTTGTGCTCGTCCTGATGCTGGGCACCTCCGTGATGATGAACGTGTTTCTGCTGGTGGCTCTGGCACTGGAAGCGGGGGCAACAGGTTCCGTGCGGCAGATTCATCGGGACGGCAACGCCTACGCCGCCGACCGTCTGGCCGTCATCAGCGTATCGGGCACCATCATGCCGCCGGCCACCGAACGCTGGATCCGTCAGATCCGCCACGCGGCCGATGACGAAGCGGTGCGCGGTGTCGTTGTGGAAATCGACAGTCCGGGCGGTCTGGTCGCCGACAGCCATCAGCTTTATCACGAACTGCAGAAACTCCGCCAGGAAAAACCCGTATACGTGGCCATGAAGCGCATCGCCGCTTCCGGCGGGCTGTACCTGGCCATGGGGGCCGGCCCGGACGCAAAAATCTTTGCGGAACCCACCACCTGGACGGGATCCATCGGAGTCATCATTCCCCGCTACAACGCGGCCGAACTGGCTCAAAAAATCGGTGTGAAAGCGGAACCACTGGCCACCGGTCCGCTGAAAGGCAGTCTGAATCCGTTTCGCGATCTGCGGGACGACGAACGGGAAGTCTGGAACGCCATCATTTCCGATTCCTTCGAACGGTTTCTGGATGTCATTGCCGAAAACCGCCGGACGCTGGACCGGGACGCCGTTCGCGCTCTGGCCACCGGGCAGGTGTACACCGCTGCACAGGCGCTGGAAAACGGCCTGATCGACGAAACCGGATTCTCGGAAGATGCGGTCGAATCGCTGGCACAGAAAATCGGCCTGTCGGATTATGCCGTCGTGGAATACGCATCGCCGCCGACTCTGATGGACCTGCTTCTGGGAACCACACGGACACCGCCCGGCATTCTGGAACAGCTGATGGATGCTGCAGTTCCCCGGGCGTTCTACTACTGTTCCTGGAACCCCGTCGTCCCGGATCGGCCCTGATGTCCGTCCGGACCGACGTTTCCCCTTTTCGTTCACTGCGACAGACTCGCATCTGAAGGGTCCACGGATGTGACTCCCTCACCTGTCCGCTCCTCCGCCGAAGAAATCGATGCCATCATTCGCAGCGGCCGTATCGTTTCGCGGCCGAAGGTTCCGCTGCGTCCCGTGCTGAGTCTGTCCGGGCTGTCGCTGCTGCTGCTGTGGCTGAGTTTCACGCCTCTGGAACTGGCTCCCCTGGCCTGGGTGGCTCTGACGCCTTTGAGCCTGATTGTTCGCCGGCCGGTCCTCACAGGACGCCAGCTTCTGGCGGTCCTGGTGATCGGCTGGATCTGGGGGGTGGCCACGGTCCAGTGGATTCGCCTGGGACATCCGGTCATGTACGCGGCCCTGGCGGCACTGGGGTTTTATCTGGGCCTGTACATCCCTGCGTTTCTGGTGATCAGCCGCCGGACGGTCCGGGCCGGATGCCCTGTGTGGCTGGCCGTCCCCCTGGTCTGGACGGCTCTGGAATTTCTGCGGGCCTGGCTGCTGACCGGTTTTTCGTGGTACTACCTGGGCCATTCCCAGTACCGCTGGATCGAACTCATTCAGATCGCCGACATCACCGGCGTTTACGGAATTTCTTTCCTGACCGCAATGAGTGCGGCGGTCGTGGCGGATGCGTTTCCGACGGCCGCTGCTGAAGGAGTTGACGAAGATGCAGACAGCTCCGGGCAACGATGGCGCCGGCCCGCTGCAGGAGCGGTCGTCTGTGTGAGTCTCATTCTGGCCGCTCACATCTACGGAACATTCCGTCAGCAGTCTCCGGCGCAGAACGACGGTCCGGTCATCGCTCTGATCCAGGGCAATTTTTCACCGGATGAAAAGCACGATCCTCGCCGATCCCGCAGAATCGTCTACATCCATGACATGCTGACGCGGCGGGCCGCCCGCCTGCAGCCGGACCTGATCGTGTGGCCGGAAACGATGTGGCCGATGGCCGACTGGATCGAAGACCCGGAACTGACGGAAGAACAGATCGAATCGCTGGTGACGGCGGCGCATTACGCACCGCCCGATCAGACGCCGGCCGTTCTGAAGTTTTTTCGCCAGGGACACCAGACCCGCGAACATCTCATCACGCGCAGTCAGGAAGCGGGAGTCCCCATGCTGGTCGGAGTGGTCACCCGTACCGCCACGGAACACGGCATCCGCGAATTCAATTCCGCGGTCCTGACAGATCCCGATCGGCGGTACGTGGGACGTTACGACAAAATGCATCTGGTGGTCTTCGGCGAATACACACCGCTGAAAACGGTCTTCCCTTTCCTGGCTTCCCTGAGGCCTCCCGGCATGCCGGAACTGACGGCCGGCCGACGCCCCCGCATCTTTTCTGCACAGGGCGTCCGCTACGGCCCGGCGATCTGTTTCGAAGACACGGTGCCCCGTGTGATCCGCCGTATCGTTCGCTCGTCAGACAGCGGCGGCCCGCCGGACGTGCTGGTCAATCTGACCAATGATGCGTGGTTTCGCGGATCCTGCGGACTCGACCAGCACCTGATCACATCACTGTTTCGCTGCATCGAAACGCGGCGGCCGATGGTGCGCGCCGTCAACGGAGGAATTTCGGCGTTCATCGATTCCAGCGGCCGCATCCGCGATCCGGATCACTTTCTGCTGATGACATCGTCCGACGGATTCGACGGGGAGTTTCGGGAGTGCGAGGGAATGATCGACCCCCGAACAGGACGCTGGTACCGGAACTGTTCCGCCGTGCTCACAGGACAGATCGCGCTGGACGGCCGGAACACGGTGTACCTGCAGGTCGGAGACCTGTTTGCCCTGCTGTGCTGCCTGGCCGTCGCCGTCCTGATCGGCCGTTCGCTGGTCCGCCGAAAGACGCCGCAGCAGAAGTTTTCCGATGTTTCCGATGAATGAACACCGTGCCCGAACGGCCGTCGGATCCGCCGAGTCCCCTGCCCGCCACCGACATACGACCGACACGGGCATCGATCTGACCGACAGAAAGACCGACAGGAAACAGTGTCCGAAACATCCGCATCCGCGTTCGCAGCGGTTCTGCGGTCACTGGTTCTGCAGTCGGCGTCAGTCCGGATCACCCAGCGTCCAGTTTTCCGGAATCTGAGCCCCCCGGCGAACGACGGCAATTCCGTCGCGCATGCAGACACGGCCGAAATCGCCGTCCCGGGACGGGGCTTCGGACGCCACAAGGCGGGCTCCGGCACCGATCACCACATTCTTGTCGATCAGCGCCCCTTCAATGACGGCACCGGCGCCCACTCCCGGAGGCTCCCTGCCGGTTTCCGCATCTTCTTCGTAAAAATCGGCTCCCATGATCACCGACCTGCGGATCTGCACACGTTCGCCTACCTGACAGCGCAGGCCGATGACGCTGCTGGCCACCTGAGCCTCCGGTCCGATGAAACATCCGTCTGCCACCAGGCTGCTGGTGATATGACATCCGTCGAAACGGGACGACGGCAGAAAGCGCGGCCGCGTGTAGATCGGCCATTTGCGATGAGCCAGTGTGAAGGGCGGCTGCCGCTGAGCCAGCATGAGATTGGCTTCGTAGAAGGCGCGAATGGTGCCGATGTCCTCCCAGTAGCCGTCGAACAGATGCGTCTGCACCTGATGACTGCCGATGGCCATGGGGAAAATGTCGCGTCCGAAATCGTCGTGCGTCGTGGATTCCAGCAGACTGACCAGCAGATCCCGGCTGAACAGATAGATGCCCATGCTGGCCAGATATTCGCGTCCCCGGGATGCGATTCCACGCTCATCGATCCACGCCGCCGGTGTCCGCACCGCCTGCAGGTCGGCATCCGACTGCGGCTTTTCCACGAATCCCGTCACGCGGCCGGTGGGATCCAGTTTCATGATGCCGAAACCGCGGGCGGCATCCGCATTCACCGGAACAGTGGAAATCGTCACATCGGCACGGGCGGCCAGATGCGTGTTCAGCATGTCCCGATAGTCCATGCGGTACAGCTGATCTCCCGAAAGAATCAGGACATACCGAATGCCCGGTTCCTTCAGAAAACGCAGCTGCTGCCGCACGGCATCGGCTGTACCCTGATACCAGGTTTCCCGGTCGAGTGTCTGCTGAGCGGGAAGGACTTCCACGAACCCGCCGCTAAACACGTCGAAGCTGTAGGTCTGCCGGATGTGCCGGTGCAGACTGACGGAATTGAACTGAGTCAGAACATAAATGCGGTTCAGCGTGCTGTGCAGACAGTTGGAAATCGGCACGTCGATGAGACGGTACTTTCCGCCGATGGGCACGGCCGGCTTGGATCGCTTTTCCGTCAGGGGCAGCAGCCGCGTCCCCTTGCCGCCGCCCAGAATGATGCCGATCGTGTGTCGCATGCCGCCGCTCCGCACTGCCCCGTGATGGAAACCGGCGGGCCGCTGATCCGTCCACCCGGCTGACCCGCCCTGCCGCCGCAGCGTTACAGCGCCTGATCGTCCTGTTCTCCGGTGCGGATCCGAACGACCTGATCCACGCTGGACACGAAAATCTTGCCGTCTCCCACCTGGCCGGTGCGCGCCGCCCGCACCACAGCGTCGACCAGTTTTTCTGCATCAGCGTCCGCCACGACGACTTCCAGCTTCACCTTGGGCATGAAATCCACGATGTATTCCGCACCGCGGTACGTTTCCTTGTGCCCCTTCTGACGTCCGAATCCCCGAACTTCGGTCACCGTCATTCCGTGAATCCCGACTTCCGTGATGGCACTTTTGACGTCTTCGAGTTTGAAATGCCGAATGATGGCTTCAATTTTTTTCATCGGTCCGTGCTTCCTGTCCTGGGAGACCATTGGCCGCTGCCGGCGGAAAAGAGCAGTGTACTGTTCGGAGGACGCACTGGCGATGCCCCCGCAGAACAAAACCGCCGCAGCCGGGAACAGCCGCAGATCGCTACTGAAAAATGTATCCGTCTTCTCCGTGCTGGCTGATATCCAGACCAACCACCTCGTCTTCTTCCGACACACGCAGCCCCATGATGCCGTCCAGGACCCGGGCAATGATCAGCGTCCCGACCGCGCTGAATCCCACCGCCGCCCCCACACTGACCAGTTGAATGACGACCTGACCGGGATGACCGTCGATCAGCCCGGCGCTGTTCACGTCGCCCGTGATCACACTGCTCGCAAACACGCCGGTCAGCAGAGCCCCCAGCATACCGCCCACACCATGCACTCCGAAGACATCCAGAGAATCGTCGTACCCGAATCGGTTTTTCACGTTGCTGCAGAAAATGCAGCACACAATTCCCGCCGCAAATCCCATCACGATGCCGTGAACAGGATGCACTGATCCGGCCGCCGGTGTGATGCACACCAGACCGGCGACCGCACCGGAACAGGCTCCCAGAATGCTGGCCTTTCCATGCCGCAGCCATTCCACCAGAGACCACCCCAGCACACCTGCAGATGCCGCCAGATGCGTGGCCAGCACAGCGTTCACGGCACTGCCGCTGGCAGCACCCGCACTGCCGCCGTTGAACCCGAACCAGCCGACCCACAGCAGGCCCGTCCCGATGCATGTGTACGTCAGGTTGTGCGGAGGCATGGGTTCGTGAGGAAACCCGCGGCGTTTGCCGATCAGCAGAGCACACACGAGCGCCGAAATGCCCGAACTGATGTGCACCACGAGACCTCCGGCAAAATCAATCGCCGGGAAATAGAACCCCGCATCCCTGCCGGCCGCATACGCGCTGTTCGCCTCTTCATTGAATTCCGACAGCCAGCCGGTCCCCGACCACACCCAGTGCGCAATGGGACAGTAAATCAGAAGTCCCCACACCACACTGAACACCGCCATCGTGGAGAACTTCATCCGCTCCGCGAACGCCCCGCAGATCAAAGCCGGTGTGATGATGAAAAACATGCCCTGAAAGGCCACGACGATCTGATTCATCGCCTGAGCGTCCACGCTGCCGTCTGCCCCCGCATACGGACTGACTCCTTCCAGAGCCACGTGGTCGAAACCGCCAATGATGTCGAATCCTTCGAACAGCGGCGGCGCGAATGCCAGGCTGTATCCGACCAGCGCCCATACAACGGACATCAGCCCCATCAGAAACACGCACTGCATCATCACGCTGAGAATGTTTTTTCGCCGCACCAGCCCCCCGTAGAACAGGGCCAGGCCGGGACATGACATCAGCAGCACAAAGGCGATCGAAACCAGCATCCAGGCCACCGTCCCCCCGTCCGGCACGGCCGGTTCCGGCACAGCCATTTCAGCTGCTGTCCCCGCTGCCGGCAGATCGCCGCCGCCTTCGTGTCCCCACGTCGGAGCCTGCATGGCAAGCAGGATCACGGCTCCCCAAACAACCATCCGCCCCCGTCGTATCACTTCCTGCATCGCCTGGCTCCCCTGTCGCGTTTTTCGGATGTCCTGCCGCTGGCATGCCCGGAACCGAGCCGCCGCCGAACCGGCCTCTATCCCCGTTTCGTGGTGCGTCTGTTCCGCCCCTACCCGATTCCACCGCCTCCATCAACTCGGCAGCCATCGGAAGTTTCAGGATTCCTCAGCCGACAGACGCTCCACC
>WFTL01000086.1 GCA_015485495.1 Planctomycetaceae bacterium | reverse complement strand
GCGCTTTCTGACCGTCGTCGGCCGTCGCGCCCTTCCACAGTACCCACCCCAGCGTGTACTGCGTCCCGATGAACGTCAGCGTCACGATGCCCAGAATCAGATAAAACAGCCCGTCGATTTCCCGCCCGATCGGACTCATGGCCTCACTCGGAAACCACCAGCGACGATCCGGCGCATACCAGCAGATCAGCAGCGCGACGGTCGGCCAGAAAAAGAAAAACAGTGCCCAGAACTTTTTCACGATGATGACTCCATGTGATTTCCATGGGGCCGGCGACAGCCCCGATTTCCATCACCCCTGGTCGCCCGCGGAAGCCGCTTTTCCGGGTTCGGTTTCGAAAGGAATGCTGAGAACATAATTGACCAGATGCCAGATCTGCTCATGAGGAAGATTTTTGAATGACGGCATGCGGGTCCCCTTGATGCCGGCATGGATCCGCCGAAACAGATCGATCGGCCGCCGGCCGCCACGGTAAATGCCCCGCGTCAGATCCCGTGGCTGATTGACGTTGTCCCACACATCGTGGAGCCCCGGTTCGTCATACAGCTCGCCCGTGACGGGATTCTTTTCGAAAATGGTCGTCTGAGGTCCGTTTCCCTGACCGCTGATTCCGTGACAGTCGGCACAGCCGATGTCTTTCGACAGAAACAGTTCCCGGCCGATCTGCCGGGATTCCAGCGTGTCCGGCACGCGGGACACCGACGGAACCACGACAGCGTCTTCTTCCTCCGCCGCCGCCCAGGCTTCCGCAACGCCGTCTCCGACGAATTCCAGATGGTCGTAAATGTCTTCGCTGAGGACGTCGCGGAGTTCATTGATGATGTCCTGCCGCGATTCCCCGCCTTCCACACGCGTCAGAACCGCTTCGCGGGAATAGTCGCTGGCCAGTTCCGTCGCCAGACGACGCTCGAATTCCCCGCGCATCGCCAGAAACCGCACATACTCGACGACATCGTTCAGTTCCTGCTCATCCAGCATGGGTACGAAGGACGGCATGTAGGTTCCCGGAATGCCGTTCTCCAGAATCCGCCGCAGATCCGCCCGCGATGCCTTCGCCTGCCCGTCCGTCGACGTGAACTTGAACACGCCGTGTCGGTAATCACGGGGACGCGGAGTCAGATAGGGAGCGGTCGGTCCGTTGCCGTCTCCGCTGACGCCATGACAGTGCACACAATGCCGGTGGTACAGCGTGCGGCCGTGCTGCAGTACGTGTCCTCCGTCCAGAACAATCTGATCGCCGGCAGCCGGCACGGTGGACAGCCGGTTCTGCAGCCGCGCTGTCCCGGTTTCCGGATCCCAGCGGACCACCACGACCCGTTCCGGTCCGTCTTCCGAACCCGCCGCTGCGCCCGTCACGAACTGCAGCGTATGCGGTTCCCCGTCGAACGCCGCCGGAGGTTCCGAAAACTCCAGCTTCAGCTCCTTGACGGCCGCTGAAGCGTCCGGACTTTCCGCAACGGTGCCGAAGTGTCCCCCCCCATTGAGCGGCAGCTTCGACCAGAAACGGATTTCCTGCGGCGTCCCGAATCGCATGTCCAGGTGATCCTCCACACCCGGAAGTTCGTCGATTCCTCCCCGCGCTTCCCGAATCAGCTGCGTCGTGACCGGGCCATACACGAAGGCCGAATCGCCGCTGCCCGAACATCCGGTCACTGCGAGCAGCACCAGGCCCGTCAGAAAAAGAAACTGTCTGTTGATCGGCGTCAACATGGTCCGGCTCTCAGGCATCATGAAAACAGATACAGGTTGCGGAAAAACACACAGGCCTACAGGTCCAGCAGCGACGACGGATATTCGATATCCATCGTGGTCGTTTCGCCAGGACGAATGGTGACTTTGAGTTTCCTCTGAACGTACTTCCCTTTGGCCGCTTCGTGCCACACGGTGAATACGTGGTCGCCCGCAGGCACATCAGAGATTTCGAAACGCCCGTCGGCATCCGTCAGTGCCGCCCAGGGATGATCGACGGGAAAATGCCAGGCACTCATCCAGGCATGGAAATCACATTTCACGGCCAGCGGCTCCCGCTCCGCCGCCTTGTACACGATCTGCAGACGTCCTTCCCGATCGTTCGCCGCCACCCCCGTGCTGACACCCGAATTCCGCTTCGGAAAGGTGTGTGTGTTGTGCGCCACGTTGTCATCGCTGAGCACTTTGATCGTCTGTCCCACGGGCACGATGAGACAGTGCGGCAGAAACCGGCAGTTCTTCTGATCGAAAATCACCGCTTCCGGCGACGGTTCCGGAGGCTGTGTGCCTCTGGGCGCCTTCTGGATCGAAATGAACACATTGGCCACTCCGTTGTCGGCTCCCAGCACCAGCCGCTCATCCGGAATGTCCACAGCCGCACAGACGGCGGCGTCCTTCACGTTGGCCCCCTGAGCAATCAGCAGCGGCAGACTGGGAGCGGTTCCCGTCAGCACCACACGGCCGGCGAAGACGCCCGGACCGCTGCCGGCGGATGCGGATGCTCCGGAATCCGCTGGCACGTCGGTCGCCGCATCATCGTCTGAGGCCATGCCGAAATCCGGCGGCAGCACGGCCACGGTCGTCGGCTGCCACGCACCGCCACCTCCGGCTTCCTCACACCCGGTGAACAGAACAGGTGCCGACAGAATCGACAGCAGCAGAATGAAACGTTGCATCGTCTTTCTCCCGGATGCGCCCGGAAACATCTTAAGGACTCGAAGCCTGCAGGGGACGCGGATCCTGGGCCGCGGCAGGCGGCTGCGTGCCCGCAGATTCCGCCGCCGGCGCTCCCTGCGGCGGTTCGTAGGTCACCGGACCGGGGTTCTCCATCTGACGCACATAGTTGAACAGAGCATCCACAGTGGCTTCCACCTGCGCTCCCGGATCTCCCTGGAACAGGTCAGGAAACTGAGTTCGGTTGTTGTGCGGGAAATTCACGGGCATCGACGTGTAGGGCGTGATCCACGTGGGGTTGTAGACCCACAGGCGCACCCACTCCGGCCGCAGACGCCGATGAACACGATTCAGGTCCGGTCCCTGAATGTCCTTTTTCGGATCCGAAACCTTGAACTGGCGCCCGCCCACGGAATGGCATTTGATGCACAGCGGACCGTTCAGAGACTTCCAGCCTTCGTCCAGATAACGCTGATCGTCACTCAGCAGCCCGGCTGCCACGTAGCGGGCCTGCTGAGCGGCCAGGTAGTCCGGATCGGTCTGTTCCGGAGCCTGGTACGGGAATTCGGCCCCGTCCACTGCAGCGAAATAGTTCGCCAGCGTCCGCGCTTCCTCCCGACTCATATTGAACCGCGGCATCCGCAGCACCGTGGTGTGCCGCAGCACTTCCGGCTCCAGCAAAAACTGGTACAGCCAGGGAGTCTGAACCTTCAGCCCTTCCTGGTACAGCGGTGGCGGACTCGCCTGCCAGGCCAGTTTCCGGTTGCCATCCATTTTGTTTTCTGACAGATGACCGACCAGCCATTCGGCAAACCGGCCGCCCCGACCTTCTTCATAACGGACCAGTTTGGTTTCCGGCACGATCAGCCGGGATGAAGACAGCAGTCGCGGGGCGTCGTCGGCTTCTCCAAACCGAACATTTTCATACAGGTCGAATCCGCTTTCACGAAATTCCGGATCTTCTTCCTCCGGATCCGGCTCCAGCATCCGCAGTCCGTGCACGGTCGCCAGAGGCAGTTCCACGCGTTCCTCATCCACGACGAATTCCGCAGACTCACCGGTGAGCGCCTGCCGCACCGGTTTCATTTCCAGAAGCAGTTCCAGAGCCTTCGGATGATCGGCCGGCGTCAGTTCCGTCGGGAGGATGTCGTTTTCGACGTCGACACCAAAGGTGACCGACGGCATGTCCAGCATATGGCAGCCGGTGCAGTTGTATTTGGCCAGCAGAAACTCACCTTCGATCCGATTCTTTTCGCGTTCATCCGGACGATAGATGTATTTTTCAGCCGGTGGATCGGCGACCAGGCCCAGAACGAAAGCGGCAATCGCTTCGATCTCGTCTTCCTTCAGCGGGAACTTCGGCATCCGCAGAAGTTCGTCATAACCTTTGGTCTGAGTCGTTTCGTAATCGTAGCTGCGGGGATCTCGCAGCTTCTGCCAGATGAACCCGGCCCGGCCGTGATGAATGAGACTGTTGTAGAAGTAGGCCGCACTGAGCTCCCGCTCTTCTTCTTCCGGACTGCGGAAGGCTCCGGTTTTATGACCACCCCCGGCGGCCGCTTTCAGAGCATGTTCCACGCGTTCCGCCGTGGACCGGAAAGGAGAATCTTCCGGCTCACCGTGGTGATGCAGAAACTCCTCGATGTGTTCCAGCCCGAGCTTGCTGGTGTCTTTACGCCCCCAGTCGTGCAGGGCGGCTCCGATCGGACGAGCTGATTCGTACCCGTCGATATCGTGGCAGCCGTAGCAGCCGTAACGGGACACCGCCTTGCGGCCGATATACCGCAGTTTCATCTGGTGCCACTGTTCGGGATCGGTGACAGCCGATCCGTCTTCTGTGGCCAGAGCCACCTCATCCCCCTTGACATCAGCCCGTTTCAGCGGGAAACGGCCCGTTTCCAGAATCCGGGCGACTGCTTCACTGCTGAAGCGTGCCTTGCGCAAAAACAGAGTCAGGAGGCTGTCGAGTTCTTCCGGAGAATACTGCGGTGCTTCGAACGTCTCGGCCGGTCCCTGGCTGAGCAGCCAGGCGGTGATGTCCGCAGCCGGATCGACGTCGGAAGGCAGCCGATCGTCTGCATACACATCATAAAACAGAGCCGGCATGCGTGTCCGCGGATGGTGACGTTCCGGATCGCGAATCCAGGTATACAGCCAGTCGCTGAAATTCGGATCATCCGCGTTGCGGCGCACCTTGCGATGAATATCGCTGATGTTCGGACCGAAATCCTGCCGGATGCCGTCCACCTGGCTGTGAGTGTGGCAGCCCAGACACCCCTTTTCCGCGAAGAACCGGCGGCCGCGTTCCGGATCCGGCTGGTAGCCTTCAGCCGGATGCAGCAGTTCAACGTCCTCCGAAATCCCGCTCAGCAGAGCCGACAGGCCGGCCAGTTCGACTTCCTGCCATGCCTTCGCCGATTCGCTCTGCTGATTCGAATTGCCGAAGAACTTCGGCATCTTCGTCGTCGGCCGAAACCCGGAAGGATCGCGCGTCCAGTGAGCAATGAACTCCGGACTGGTCTTTGCGGCAATGTGCCTCAGACTGGGGCCCACCTTCCGATACAGCCCCGCATGTTTGGCCGGGTCTGCCGCGATGGCCGCGGCTTCTTCAGGCGTCTGAGGCTCCAGACGCATGTCGGGACCGATGGGCCGGCCTCCGTCGTATCCGTGAATTTCGTGACAGCCGAAACAGCCGTATTTGCGAATGAGCTGCCAGCCACGGGTGACCGTGGGAGCGGAATTGCCGAATTCCGGATGCTGTTCCAGTTCGGCCACGGAATGGTGGCACTTGAGACATCCCGATTCCCGCAGTCGCTTCGGCAGCATCGGGTACTCCCAGAAATGATTCGGATGGTAATGGTACTGTTCTTCCCATTCCTCCTGCTGGTGCGGATCGTTCGGCGTGTGTTCGGCATTGCCAAAACTCGTTCCCGACCCCTGTCCGTCGTGACAGATCGTGCACCCGAAATCGCCCACCGGGTGGGGACTGGCCGCTGTGACGTAAAGAGCCGGATTGGGATGCGTGGCATACGGATGCGGGAATGCGTTCGCGGCAATCCAGTCGGACACTCTGTCAGAATCAGTTTCCCCGTGCGGATAGGCCGGCACATTCCCTGGCAGCGTTTTGTCGGCATTCATATGGCAGGTGCGGCACCGGTCGAAGCGGGCGATGGACGTCATCCCCAGGCGGATATGCAGGTCCGGCAGCCAGTCCTGATGCGGTTTCAGATGGGAATTGAAACCGTCGATAATGGGCAGTTCCATGGACCAGCGCTTGAGCGCCACATACCAGTCCGTCGGCTTTTCCTTATACAGGGCCGCCTGCAGCAGTTTTTCGTCCGCCTGGAGCTTGTCGAGCTGCACCAGTGTCTGTTTTTCCTGTTCCCTGAGAGCCAAGTACTCCAGCAGCCGCTGCCGTTTCTGCTCATCCTCAACGGCATTCGGATCGCCGATTTCCTGAAGACGACGTTCAGCCGCTTCCACCTGAAGCTGCAGTTCATCCACCCGAGCCTGCTCCTGACGAAAACGCTCCAGAGATTCCCGCGTGTCCTTCCCGTCTCGCACGTCCAGGTTGTAGCGGGCCCGGGCTTCATCCCGAATGGCGCCCTGCGACTTCAGAGCCAGTCGCAGCCGGTCCAGCTCACGTGTGGCTTCATTGGTTCGGGCATCCAGTTCCCGCCGCAGATCTTCGAATTCCTTCAGCTGCTTCCGAATGCCGGACAGCCGCTCATTCAGCTCGCGAACCTGCGCATCGTATTCCGCTGTGTGCAGATTCCGAATATCCCGTTCCTTCGCCGCTGCAGACAGTTCGTAGCCGGTCCGCTGATAGTCGCGCCATTCGTCGGACTGATCCTGAACCATCATGAGGATGGTTCCGGCGAGCAGCAGCAGGGAACTCACCGCGAACACGGTGTGCAGCTTCTTCTGATCCCGAAAGAAATGATCTGTTGCTGGCATGTTGAATCAGGCTCCGGCCCGATCGGCCGTCCGCCGACCGAGCTCCAGGGCACGTTGAATTGTCACGGCAGCCGCTTCTGCATGTGGACGCACGGACCGGCTGCCCAGGTCAGACAAAAAGAGTCAGATGTTGAAGAACCATTCCGGAATACCAACGATGTACTTCAGTGACACCGTCCAGCGAAGCAGCATCTTGATCGGCAGAATCGCCATCCACAGGATGAGATTGGAAAACACCATGAACCGAATGACCCCCATCCGGGCCATGAAACGCCGCAGAATGGTGAGTCCCAGAATGGGAGGCAGCAGGGCGAAATAGGCAATCATGGCCACGATGCCCGGGCTTTCCCGAATGAGAATCGTGCCCACGTCGCCTCCGCGGGGAATACCGCCGTAGATGGACCGAAACAAAGGCCATTCCCAGAAATATTCGGACAGGTTCACGTTGTTGGCCGATTCCACCTTGTGAACGTCCCACAGCTCATAGATCCCGAAGAAGTTCCAGTTGGGACCCCGCAAAAATGTGCCCAGGACGATCATGGCCACCCACAGCGGCAGAAAGCCGAACAGGAAGGTGCTGACCGCAAAGGCACGATCGCGGAAACAGTAGTACCCGTTGCCGGCACGGTTGAAATCGATATACGGAATCGCCATCAGGCCGCCCAGGATGATCATGGGCATGACCACACCGGCCAGCCAGGGATCGAAGTACACGAGCATTTCCTGAAGGCCCAGGAAGTACCACGGAGCCTTGGAGGGGTTGGGGGTCTTGACCGATGAGGCCGGTTCTTCGAGCGGAGCTTTGAGAGCGATGCCCCAGAAAATCAGCAGCGCTGTCAGCAGAACCATGCAGATCAGCTCGGTGTACACCAGATCGGGCCACACCAGCACCTTTTCGTTGTCTTCCTGTTCATACAGAGGCTGCCCGGCCGCGATGCGGTCATCGTTGTCCACGGCGCGGCGAAAATAGATCCAGGTCAGGAACCCCAGAATGAACAGCATGCCGACGATGGGGACGTTGTCCGGCTTGCCGACGATCTGCCGGAAGTCCCAGTCCGTCATGCTCAGCCCCATGAACAGCAGGGCGCCGTTGAGCAGCAGCCAGGCGACCGTATCTTTGATCCAGATGCGGCGCAGCAGAATCATGGCCACAAAGCCCACGACACTCAGAGCAAAGAACACGACCGGATTGGCCGTGACGGCATCGAAGCTGTCCTTGAAACTGTCGGGCAGCCGAAGCGGAAACGTCTCCGGACTGCGGGTCCCCGTGAAATAGGCGACAGACACCATCATCAGCAGCGCAGAAAACGACGCCCAGAACGCAGCAACCGGAATTCCGCCGATCCAGGGCACGGATTTCGGCACCTGGCCGTCCACGCGGTAACTGCGCACCGTCCACAGAACGTTCATGACGCACATGATGAGGTAATACCACCCCAGCCCGGTGAGTACGGAAGATGTGAGGTCAGGATGTGGATCCATAATCGGAAAGACCGAACAGAGTGGTTGCAGTTGCACCCGGAAGGACTGATGAAGCCGACGTGCCGACTTACAGCGGCTGACTGATGCCTCCGTCCTTGCGGACACGCCAGAAATGGATGGCGATCAGCCCGGCAACAACCAGGGGAATCGCCACGCAGTGAAGAATGTAGAACCGGTTGAGCGTGGCTTCGCCGACGAAGCGCCCGCCCAGCAGGATGAACTTCGCGTCGCTGCCCGGCGTGATCAGATCGTACCCGCCCAGATTGAGCAGCTGATATCCGGGCCCTTCACTTCCCAGAAAGGGATGAGCACGCGCCATGTTGGACCCCACCGTAATGGCCCACACAGCCAGCTGGTCCCATGGAAGCAGATACCCCGTGAAGGACAGCAGCAGAGTCAGAACCAGAAGCAGCACGCCGATCACCCAGTTGAATTCGCGGGGTGGCTTGTAGCTTCCGGTCAGAAACACCCGATACATGTGCAGCCACACGGTGATCACCATCGCATGGGCTCCCCAGCGATGAATTTCCCGCATGATGCCCAGCGTCTGCACGTCGCGCAGCGCCTGGATGTCCGCGAAGGCCCATTCCAGAGTGGGCCGGTAGTAAAACATCAGCAGCACGCCGGTGATGGTTTCCACCAGAAACAGAAAGAACGTGATGCCGCCCATGCACCAGGTGTAAGACAGGGCGATTCCCTGCTGTTTGATCGACACCGGATGCAGGTGCAGAAAGAAATTCGTCAGCATCACGACGACGCGATTACGACGGTCCGTCGGAGCCGGGTGACGAAAGATGCTTCGCCAGATCTGAGAGTTACGAATGTATTCGCCTGGGGACACTGCCGAATTTCCTTTGGCCGGAATTCCAAATCACCTGCTGCCGAACACGGGCCGGCAGCGGCCTGTATCGCCGAAACCGGTCACCTAGACCACCGGAACATAAGATGCCGGATTCTCCCACTGACCGAGCTCCTGCTGGAACTTCACACTCTTGTCGACCTCCAGCATGCCGTCCGGAGCCAGACGGATGCCCATCCGCTCCAGCGGACGCGGCGCGGGACCTTCAAAGTTGATGCCGCTCTTGTAGAAACCGGAACCATGGCAGGGGCACTTGAACTTCTGCTCGCCTTCCAGCCAGTTCGGCGTGCACCCCAGATGAGTGCAGACCGTCGACAGCGCGTAAATGATCTGCTGCCCGTCGATCTCGTTGTTCACGATCCAGACGCCGAACTGAGCCTTCCACTTGGTCGACACCGTGCCGGGCGGGTAATCCGACGGAGGCCCGATCTTGAACTTCGTTGGCGGCTCCACCAGCACGTTGGGCATCATGAACCGGGCCGTTGCCAGACTGGCGATCGTGGCCGTCGCCGTGAACGCCGTCCACGCCAGAACCACAGGCGTGGTGATCCACGCGAAAAACCGGCTCACAAAACCCCGCCGGCTGGTCGGCAGATCCATTTCGTCCGCCGACCGAACAACGAGCTTCGGCTTCAGAGGCCGGGACGGGAGAGGAACCGGCTTCTTTTCGGCAACTTCCGGCGGCTGACCCTGACGGGCCGCCCGAATGATTTCCGCAGCACTCAGGCCGCGAACAGCTTCGCTGTCCACAGCCGGCGTTTCCGCCGATTTCTTTTTGGCCGGTTTCGATGCGGCCGATTTCGCACCGCCGGCCCCGCCGCGTACGGCCGCCAGAATGTCGGCCGTGCTTTTCGGAGCGGCGGACGCAGAACCGGATGCTGGTGCCGAAGACGGCTTGTCCTGCTTTGCACCACCAGCCGCAGAGGCTCCGGAGCCGGCTCCTCCGCTGCGGATCGCATCCAGAATCCCGGCTGTGCCGGTCGGAGCCGGTTTCGCGGCGGGCTTCGGCGCGTCCGCCTGGTCATCCGCGGAGGATTCTGACGCTGATGCATCGGCCTTTTCATCTGCCGCCGGATTTTCATCTTCCGCCGGAGCTGTGTCCTGGTTCTCTGTCTCGGATGCAGCGGAATCGGGAGCAGGTGAGGAGCCACCTCGTATGGCTGCGAGAATCTCTTCAGTGGAAAGCTTATCGCCCATCTGATTGCGGTCGCCGGAGGTGTCGATTCGAAAAAGACAGGAGAATGCTGCTGAGGCCCGCGAGAAGGGAATCGGCAGAACTGCCGCATGCGCGGTGCGAAATGCAATCACCGGAGCCGGAATCGCATCGTGCGGGAGACGGGCCTCAGACAAAAACGGCGGCACCCGAATCGCTCCGCGCCGCCTCACGAATTCTGCCCGCCGCCTTTCAGAGTGACAAGCGCCGCTGAAAAACGCGGCCTTCCTTTCTCAGAGGCAGGAAGTGCCAAAAATGGCACTTCCCAGCACCGGGAAGCTTTCCGAAATCCGTGTCCACCAGGACCTCTCAGCCGTCCGTCAGCCGCACCTGCGCATGTCCTGTTCGGTCTTTCAGGACCGATGGCCGATTCCGTCATCGGGCCCGGGAACCGGCTGTTCGTTCGGAGTTTTCCATCGGCGAATCGCGCGATCTGAAACAGGGGCGGGAGCCGTGTTCTGCTGTCGGGACGAACCTGGAAGCCGAGCGTCGATCGGTCGCCTGAACCTTAAACGGTTTTCCGTCAGGTCACGAACGCCACGTAGTAGAAAATCAACCCGGTGACTGCCGTCAGAGCCACGTCGACCGTCGACAGCCACCCGAGTCGCACGTGAAGCCGACTGTGTTCCGACGGTTCCGGAGGAGACGGGAAACGTCGCCAGGCCATCAGCACGGTCACGATCCACAGCAGCGGCGTGGTCACGGCGAAAATCAGATGCAGCCTCAGCCATGGCCGGACCTGATCGATTTTCTTCGCCAGCAGATCAGGATTTTCAAAGGACCGGGCCACGACATTCTCCCAGCCTCCGTGGACGATCTGCAGGTCCACTTCAAACGCGGCTACAGCCAGCAGCAGAACAATGCAGAGGATCGTCTGCAGCAGCCGATGGGCCCGGTAGCGGCCCCGTCGCGCCAGGGCGATGCTGAACAGCAGCAGGGGCACGATCAGCACGAGCGCGCAGACCACGAAATCCAGCATGAATGACGTGCGGTAGCCGAGAAATCCATCGGTCAGCATGGCCGTATCCTGTCGATCACTGCCGGTATTCCCCCGGCATTTCGGGTCAGCGCCGTCCGCACTGTGTCAGAAACAGACCCTCGAATTTCGGATCCGGAAACAGACACGGGTGCTTGTACTGTTCGGGACTCCCGCCGGCTGTCTGCAGACGCACCTGAGTGAAATGCTGCCAGCATTCGGCAGGAAGCTGTTCAACACGGATCCGATCCAGCCGGTCGGTTTCCCGTTTCTCACGGTATTCGATGTTCCCATCGCACAAAGCCGCATCCACCAGCTTTCCCAGACGCTGCCGCTGCGGGTCGCACAGTTCTGCGGAAGCATGCACATACAGCGTGTATCCGGGCGGCTGTCCCCAGCGGGATGTCAGTGTGAACTGCTGCAGCGGCAGGTCGATTCGTCCGGCGGCACAGCGCACGGCTTCCACCACCTGAGATTCCGTGATCTTTTCTCCCGTGATGCTGCTGATGTGTGCTCCTTTGTGGCGGAACTCCAGCAAAGGAGTCTGTCCGTAGAACCCGGTGCATTTCACCACATCGCGAATGTTGTAGCGGTACAGCCCGGAAGATGTCGTCAGCAGAATCAGGTATTCGTGTCCTTCGACGAGTTCGTGCGCTTCCAGGACATCCGGATCGGCGGAATCGGCGTCGGCTGCCGGAATGAATTCGAAAAAGTGGGTTTCCACTTCCAGCAGGCCCGACGGCGTGTCGTCTCCGACGGGAAGCGTCATCCGTCCTTCGCTGGCGTGCAGTCCGTGATCCCGAATCGGGACCGTTCCGAACAGATCTTTCAGCTGCGGCAGGTAGGCAGCGGCGCTGCCGCCTGACCAGACCCCCAGACACTGCAGGCAGGACCAGCAGGCCGAAAGCTTCAGGAATCCGTACTGCTCGGCAATCCGTTCCAGCTGCCGGGCCCGGCGGCGGCGCGGACGAATGCGGCGCCGCAGGGCCTGCCGATCGGACGGATGCCGGATGTTCCGGGCGGTCCCGTCGTGAATATCGCGGATGAGCGATTCGGTGTGGGTGGCCGCGTATTCTGCCATCTGCAGCAAAGTCGCCGGATTCGCGGTGATCAGCATGCCGACCCACGGGTCAGTCACAGCAAACCGTACCACCGCATCCCGTTTCGCCCGCGGGTCCTTCAGATGAATGACTTCCTGGGGAATCGTGTACAGACTCCGCACCATGATGCTCTGCATGCTGGCCACCAGGCCGCTGATGTTGCCGCAGGGGGTGCCGTCTTCGGTCTTGTAGCGGCGATGGCTGCTGGCTACCTGGACCATATCCAGCATCTGCAGGTCCGGGTGATCATAATGACAGGCGGCTCCCCACGTCTGCCAGCTCCGCCGGTAGTCCTCAACGAACTGACTGGTCACCGGGATGAGTTTCGAATCGGCCGTGGTTCCGCTGGTCACCGCGTACATGATCAGGCGATTCTGCCGGCCCAGCAGCGCATCGTGATGCCCGGTTTTCATCTGTTCGATGTAGGGCGCCACGAGAGAATAATCTGAAACCGGAATCGCCCGCCGGAATTCGTCCACGGACATTCCCGGGCGCAGCCCGTGATCTCTGGAAAAGCGGCTGTCGGCATTCAGTTTCAGAAGCCGCTGCAGTGTCCGGTGCTGCGATTCGCGGCAGGACGTCCTCGCTGTATTCAGAAACCGTTCCCGGCCGCGCATCAGCTTGTTGCGGAACGGGATCCCCAGCTTGCTTCGCAGCCTGAGACGCAGGGGGATGTCGGACATGCTGGCGAACAGGGACGGCTGAAGAGGACAAGCGAACTGCGGACGGCCGGTCAGAAGCAGCGTGTCCGTCGAGAAAACGCCGGCGCCGGCTCGAAAGACGGCCGCCGGATGGGCACAGCAGCCGGCGGGCGATGTCTGACGTCCCGCCGACCGATCGGGGGCTCCGTCCCACGGCCCCGATGTGCATGGCGTGCCGGTGATCACACCGGTCCGGTCACAGATTAACTGCCGCCTGAGGAATCTTCGTCCTTCTTCTTTTTCTTTTTCTTGCCGGCCACGATCCGCTGCACGCGGACTTTCGGCAGTCCCAGCGGCGACTGACCTTCGTGCCAGCGGCCTTCCCGGGCCAGCTGAGCGATTCGCTCGCCCCGTTTCAGGACATTGCGGGTGCGGACCATGCCGCTCGGTTTCTTCAGAGATTTGTCGATCGACACCGTAACAGACTCCAGGTAATCACAGAGGCAGCTTCAGGATGCCCGTCATCACGGGGGCAGCTTCAGGATGCTCCGCGGGAAGCAGCCGCACGGCCGTCGCCGGAATCGTGACCGGCAGCCGGAAAACAACGGTGTGCGGCGGGACGGAAGAACCGCTCAGGGAGCGGGATCGTACCGGCCCCCTCACGGCATCTCAACTGCGCTTTCCCGGGTTTTGCCAATGATTCTCAGGACAATCTGCAGCCGATGGCGGCATTTTCCGGCGGTCAGGATGCGGCAATGGCCTGGCCCAGCGGCACCAGGACCTGATCGATCACCACCCGGTCCATCAGGTCTTCCGAACGGACTCGCAGCTGATGAAGCCGGTCGGCGAAGGACGCGCTGTGTTCCATGCTGCCATACTGCCGGACCGTGAAGTACACGCTGATCATTTCTTCCGGAAACTCGTTCTGCCGCACGTGATACGCATTCGTCCGGGACTCCACGAACAGCCGGGCCTGCAGGCGGCAGGAATCTTCCAGGCTGATGGTGAGGGACGGTTCGTAGTTGAGCACCCTGGCCCCGTCCACGTCCATCAGTCCTTCGAAGGCCGCACAGGTTCCCAGAGCGCGGGCAACCAGAGCGTCGTGATTGCCGCGGTAGGCGAAATCGAAGCCGATCGTGTAGTCCAGAGCTTCACAGTCCAGCGGACTGACCGACAGCATGTACGGCACCAGGTCGAGGATCAGGCGATGCTGTTCTTCAGCCGCATCGCAGTCATCCGGATTGACGAATCCGCTGCAGATGCGGCGTGTTTCCATGGACACCCAGCGATATGCCGGCTGATCCTTGTCTTCTTCCAGGACGAAGTCGCCGTTTTCCCGTGTGTAGAAGTTTCTCATCGACGGAAAGGACTTCTGAACCCGGCCGAAAAAGTCGAGAACGGTTTCCCGGGCATTCGGAAGAGGCATCTCCGTGTTCAGGTTCATGTTGACGTAGAAATCACTGGCCAGAGTGCTGTACTGATTCATTCGCTGGCATTCCTGCCTGACGGACGTGATGTCGGAAACGGCCGGAAACGGCCGGGATGCTGTGCCGCCGGGTGTGGCCGCTTCCGGCCCGTTCCGGATTTGCAGACAAACGATTCATTATAGGGCAGTGCGCCCGGAAACGCGCGGGTGCGGGAGACTTCCACCGCCGGATTCCCGGGGTTCCGACGGCGAACCGGCGGGAATCGCTGTGTTCAATTGTCGGATTCACCGGTTTCACGGTCGAATTGCTTCCCATCCGGGTGGTGAGGCGTCTTCTGAATTGTCATACTCCCGCCCTTCACCCGCGCCCCCACGAATCTCTCTGAGAGCAGCACCATGGCTCCGGATGAACGGTATCGAAGCGTTCTCCTGTTTGGTCCCCCCGGTGTCGGTAAGGGAACTCAGGGAGGAATCCTTGCCAACATCCCCGGATTTTTCCACCTGGCAGTCGGCGATGTGTTCCGGGCCATCGATATCGGGTCGGAAGACGGGCGGCAGGTGTACGAATACATTTCGCGGGGGGAACTGGTTCCGGATGATCTGACGATCAAGATCTGGAAAAAGGCGGTCGACGCGTACGTGGCTCTGGCCCGCTACAAGCCTCGGGAAGACCTTCTGATTCTGGACGGCATGCCGCGCAACGTCGCTCAGGTCCGGATCGTCCGGCAGTACCTCAACATTTCCAGCGTCATTTCGCTCGAATGCCGTGACTACGAAGACATGATTCACAGGATTCGGCGCCGCGCAATTCGCGAAAACCGGGTGGATGACGCCAACGAAGAAGTGATTCGCAGGCGATTCAAAGTCTACGAAGAAGTCACGGCTCCGGTGCTTGAACAGTTCGACGAATCGATCGTCCATCGCGTGGATGCCAACGGATCGCCGGCGGAAGTTCTGTATTCGATTCTCGAATACGTCATTCCCGCTCAAAACGAACTGTTCGCTGCCAATCAGGTCGACTGACATCCCGGCCGGCGGCCGGCGGGATTTCTCCGATTCCATCGGCCGGAAGAAACCACACAGCGGCCGTCTTCTCCCTGCCGGAAGAAACCACATTCCCCCGCGTGGGATGTCCGCATTTTTTCCACACCGGGCACCGCAGCCCCAACCCCAAGACCTGTTCAACGATCTGCTCAATCGGCACCGGCAGCGTGACAGAAACGCCCGTTTTGGCTTCGTACTCGTGGATGCGCTGCGTGGTCACATCCTCGATGTCGTCGTTTCGCCAGAAGCGGCGTCTGACCATCAGCCATCCTCCTCTTCGATCTGACCGAGGAGCCGGTCGATGTCGTCGTCGGTGAGGTCGGCGAATTTGCGGAAAGCGTCGGGGCGCTCCATGACTCGCTTGCGAATCTGGTCGGGGATCTTCTTGGCGAGCAGGAAAAGTTCGTCCTCGTCGGTGTCGAGCGCCTTCGCTAATTTGCGGATCAGTTCCTCGGACGGGTAGTCGCCGAAGTCGAGTTTCTCGTTCTCGACCTTGCTGATGTAGGTGAAACTGACGCCCACCATCTCGCCGAGCCCTCGCTGGCTGAGATTCTTGGCTTTCCTCAGTTCCCGAATCTTCTCGCCGAAGCGCATCTTCAAGTCTCGCTGGTACTTGCCATATCCTTTCAATCATCGTAGGATGTTTGTAGTAAACAGTCAAGGCAAGCGAACCGATCAGGGACGGTATGGCCAAAAGGAAAAAGCCCACCAACACGGAAAAGCAGCGAGCGCTGGTGATCGGAGTCAGCAACTATCCTGACCCCGCCGATCACCTTCCGGCTGTCGCTGCCGACGTGCGGGAGATGGCGAAGGTCTTGTCTTCGAAGCATGGCACCTTTCCGTCCTCGGGCGTCACCGTCCTCGCCGACGAACAGGCGACTCACGACAACGTGCTGGCG
>WFTL01000085.1 GCA_015485495.1 Planctomycetaceae bacterium | reverse complement strand
GGCCGGCGGCAGCCGCTGCAGACGGTCTCCCTGATCGTTCGAAACCGGAAAACGGACGAAATCCCACAGGCCGGCCCATCGCTCTCCGTCGGCGATCTGCCGCATGAGCACGCGGGGACCGCGCTGAATGGCAAGAGCCACTTCTGTCACGGCTGTGGTGCGGGGCCGGTCCGCAACAATCGGAAGTTCGTGCTGCCGGCCGTTTCGAAATGCACTGCAGTGCGTTTTCAGAGGGCAGACGGAACAGTCCGGACTGCGAGGAACACAGATCGTCGAACCGATGTCCATGGCCGCCTGATTGAAACGGCCGGGCTGCCGCGGAGACACCACCCAGTCTGCAAAGTTCCACAGCAGCCTGCGGGATGCGGACGCGCTGACCGGTTCGTTCAGTTCGATCAGACGCGCATACAGACGCTGCGTATTCGTTTCCAGAATGCCGACGGGCCGACCAAAAGCGAACGATGCCACAGCCCGTGCCGTGTACGGGCCGATTCCCGGCAGAGCCTCCAGTTCCGCCACCGATTCGGGAAAGTGTCCGCCGTGGCGATCGACGACGATGCGGGCCGCCCGATGCAGATTGCGGGCCCGGGAATAGTAGCCCAGGCCTTCCCACAGACGGAGCACTTCGTGTTCCGGTGCGTTCGCCAGGCGGTCGACATCCGGAAACCGACGGCAGAACCGTTCGAAATACGGCGTCACGGCGGCAATGGTGGTCTGCTGCAGCATGATCTCGCTGATCCACACGCGGTAGGGATCGGCCGATTCCCGCCACGGCAGGCAGCGGGCGTGCCTGCGGTACCAGCGAAGCAGAACCGAACGGACGGTGCGCCGCCAGGAATCGGGCAGGTCATCAGGGTACGCAGCCACCAGGTCCCCTCAGCCTTCAACGGCCGCCAGCGTGCAGGCGAATTCCAGACGGGCACTGACCTGGCCGTCCACCGACACGCGGCCCTTCATGAACCAGGCAGAAGCCAGTTGTTCGGTCAGTTCCACGTCGATCTGCAGTGTGTCGCCGGGACGCACCAGCCGGCGAAACTGCGTGCTGTTCTGACGGGTGACCACGGGCACCTGTCCGGCCGCAGGCGAAGCGATTTCTGAAATGAGCACCGCACCGGCCTGAAAACAGGCTTCGCACTGCAGGACTCCCGGAAACACGGGAAACCCCGGGTAGTGTCCGGAAAACACAGGCAGTTTCGGATCGAGAAAGCGGCGGGCCGTGACGCGGGTATCCGTCAGTTCCGTGATTTCATCCAGCCACAGAAACGGATCGCGATGCGGAATGCGCTGCTGAATGTCCGCACGATTCATGAAGCCGCTTTACAGTTCGATCTTCAGTTCTTCGATCTTGCGATACAGGCTCGACAGCCCCAGCTTCAGACGTTTGGCGGCTTCTTTCTTGTCGGGACACTGCTTCAGAACCCGAGTGATGTGCAGACGCTCATAATGCCGCAGAGCCGATCGCAGGTCGTCCGTGTCCGGAAGACTCGTGCCGACACCCAGCAGATCGGGCGGCAGGTCCGTCGGCTGAATTTCGTCCGTTTCGCACATCATCACGGCTCGTTCGATGGCGTTGTCGAGCTGACGGATGTTGCCTTTCCAGTGAGCGGCCATCAGAGTGCGGATGGTGTCGCTGGTCGCGCCGGTGACCCGCTTGCGCATCGTTTCACAGTGACGCTGCATGAAGTATTCCACCAGTTCGGGAATATCGTCCAGACGTTCTCTCAGCGGCGGGATGCGGATCTTCACGCCGTCCAGACGATAAAACAGGTCTTCCGAAAACCGGCCTTCCGTCACTTCCCGCATCAGATCGCGGGATGTGGCGGCGATGATGCGGGCAGACGCCCGCACCGGTTCCGACGACCCGCTGGGCAGCACTTCTTCGTATTCGATGGCCCGCAGCAGTTCTGTCTGAGTGCCCAGGGGAAGCTGAGCGATTTCATCGAGAAACAGTGTGCCGCCGCCGGCCGTCTGAAACAGCCCCGGCTGGTCTTCTCCGGAACCGAACAGGTGGGCTTCGAGCTGTTCCACGGGACGCACCCCGCAGTTGACCGAAACGAACTTTTCTTCTTTGCTGGGACCGGCGGCGTGGATTTCACGCGCGAACAGTTCTTTGCCGGTGCCCGTTTCTCCCACCAGCAGAACATTCGATCCCGTGGCGGCCACCTTGCGAATCGTTTTCAGAAGATCCTGCAGAACGCGGCTGCTGCCGATGATCTGATCGAAGCCGGCCGAACGGTCCAGATCCTTGCGCAGCTTCTGGTTTTCCAGATACAGATCCTGGAATTTGAACAGCCGTTCAAGACGCCGCGTCAGTTCATCGAAATTGACCGGTTTGACCAGATAATCGAACGCCCCGGCCGTAAACGCTTCCACCGCGTTTTCCACGGTGGCGTAGGCGGAAATGATGAGAACGAACATGGCCGGATTGATGCGGTGCAGACGCCGCAGAAGCTGAACACCGTCCCCGTCGGGAAGCTGGACATCGCAGATGCCGACGTCGTAATCCCGTTCGCGGACCAGTTTGAGCGCTTCCTCGACCGTGCCGGCCGTGGCGACCTGAAAACCTTCGCCCGCCACGAACTCAGCCAGAGTTTCCCGAATGATGTCTTCGTCTTCGACAATCAGAATCGACTTGTGCTGAAATGTCGGATGCGGCACCTGTCTGATCTTTCGTGTCAAATGGATTCGTCAGAAACGGGTGAAAAACGGCGCCATCAGAACGCCGCACATACGTTCCCGAAAAAAAGCGTCCCGGCGTCCCGACCGTCCGGACTGCGGCGGCCACGGCCGCCGTGAAGACGCTCCGCATGCCGACTCCCCCCCGGTTCGACTCAGCCCGGTTCGACTCAGCCGCGAAACAGTCGTGAAACAGTCGCCGGACAGTCCGGAAAAGCCATAATTGCACTGTCCTGGCGGCGTTGCAATCGGCCGCGTCACTGAAATGAGGATTGCTGCAGGGAATTTCCCTGCCATCCCCGCAATCCGGACCATCCTTTCTCCGGCAAGGAGTCACACGGCATGGATGCGGCTGCCGGTGCCCATCAGTCGGTGCCTCCCCCAATCGCTGCCCCCCGGCCGGTGCCCGTCAGTCGGCCGCCGAAAGCCAGTCGTTGGCGGCAAGAAATTCGTCTTTCCAGTAATACGCATCCAGCAGTCCGGTCACCGGCCGCTGAAGAATGCGCTGAGCGGCGTAGACGGCTTCGATCGTGGCCAGTCCTCCGGACGGATCCCGGAACACCCGTGATGTGCGCGGATAGGCCGTTCGGACAGGTGGCAGCGATCGCACGGGCAGTTCCGAATAAAACGGTTCCATGCGCTGAGCGAGCCGCCAGGTGCCGTCGAGTACCAGCAGGCCGCAGGCCGCATCGGCTTCCGTCAGCAGCGGGCCGCCCATTCCCAGACGCACGTATCCGTCCAGACGGACCGGAACCGGATCGGGAAACCGGACGAACACGAAATCGCTGCGGCCCCGCAGAGGCTCCACGGTGCATTTCGACCGCCGCTCCCGGGGATGCACCACAATGACCGTGGGAGGAAACGCGGCGGCATCGGACAGTTCAGCCATTGCGAATCTTTTCGATTTCATCCTCCACCGCCCGGATTTCGGCTTCCAGACGAGGAATGTCGTCGGGATCATCCGGCTGCATCCGAGCGGCCTTCAGGAGCTGCCGGAGGCGTTCCATCTTCTTTCTGGCCGCATCAATCCGCTTCTTTTGTTTTTTGTTGAGCGCCATCAGAACGTACCAGTATCAGAGGCGACCGACCGGACGGACGATCGGTACATGGCCGTCGAATCCGGACCGGCCGCCGGCGAATCTCCGGCACCAGTGTATCGCCCTGTTTCCGATTTGCGATCATGACGGACGACAGCGAACAACTGAAAACGCTCATTCACGACACGATCCGGTCCGGACGGCTGCGGCATGCCGTTCTGTCGCGTCCGGTGCGGCGCGATGCGGACCTGCCGGAACGGATCGATATCCGCCGGGTGACGCTGCGCCGCGGCGACTGCTTCCAGTGGTCCGGCCGGCAGCAGAATCAGATGCATCACACGAATCTCAGCGATCACGAAACGGCCGAACAGCTTGTTCGCCATGCCGGATGCGACTATCGCCACATCCACCTGACATGCGATCACCGTGCCTGGACCGCCCGTTACAGCCGCCGGGGACGCTGCCGGCTGCAGCCGGACCGGTCGTTCCGGCCAGCAGATTCGGACAGTTCGCAGACAGCCGATCACAACCGCAGACGTGCTTATCTGCTGCCGGAAAACGAACCGGTTCCGTTTCTCATCGAAACCGGCATCATGACCCCCGAAGGCCGTGTGAGAAAACGGCACTATCGGAAGTTCCGTCAGATCAACCGTTATGTGGAATTCATCGCCGATGTGGTCGATCGCCTTCCGCAGGACGACGTGGTCCGCGTGGTGGATTTCGGATGCGGCAAAAGTTCCCTGACCTTCGCCGTGCATCACTATCTGACCCGTGTCGCCGGCCGCCGGGTCGACATTCTGGGACTCGATCGCCGGCAGGACGTGATTGATTCCTGCCGCCGCATCAGCGAATCGCTGCAGCTTCCGGGACTGCACTTCGAACAGGGCGACATCGCCGGCTGTCGGCTGGAGCCGCCCGTTCATCTGGTGATTTCTCTGCATGCCTGCGACACGGCCACCGACGATGCTCTGGCCCGCGCCGTGCAGTGGGACTCAGACGTGATTCTGGCCGTCCCCTGCTGCCAGCATGAACTTCTGGCCTCCGCCGACCGGCAGCCGCTTCCGCTGCTGGAACGCCACGGCATTCTGAAAGAACGCCTGTGTGTTCTGGCGACCGATGCGGTGCGGGCGGCCATTCTGGAACGCGCCGGATGGCAGACACAGGTCATCGAATTCATTGAAACGGAACACACCCCCCGCAATGTGCTCATTCGTGCCGTGCGCCGGACCGACGAACAGGCCCGTTCCCTGGCTGCTCAGGCAGCAGAACAGCAGCTGGCGCAGTTCTCCGACCGGCTGGGCATTCCGCCGCTGCATCTGGAGCGGCTTTTGTTTTCTGACGCGGCGGCCCAGGTCGATCGGCCGTCCGCTGTTCCCCGTTCCGGTTCCTGAAGGGACTGCGTCGCCGCAGCCAGCCGATGCCGCACCTGCTGATCACTGTCTGTACCTACAACGAAGTCGACAACGTGCGGCTGCTGCTGCCGGCTCTGCGCGCCGTCGCCCCGGATGCCGACATTCTCGTCATCGACGATTCCTCTCCGGACGGAACGGCCGCAGCCGTCCGCGAACTGCAGAAAGACGATTCCCGCATCGATCTGATCGTTCGTCCCGGAAAACTGGGGCTGGGATCCGCCGTGCTGACAGGATTTCGAAAAGCCATCGAAGGCCATTACGATCTGGTCATCTGTCTGGATGCCGACTTCAGTCACGATCCGAAATATATCCCCGATCTGCTGAGCTGCATGGATCGCTGCGATGTGGCCATCGGATCGCGGTATGTGGACGGAGGCGGCTCCGTCGACTGGAACTGGCGCCGCCGACTCATCAGCCGCAGCATCAATTTCTATGCACGGCTGCTGCTGGGACTGAAGACACAGGACAACAGCGGCAGCTACCGCTGCTACCGCGTGAACAAACTGGCCGAAATCGACTGGGACCGCGTCGTCTGTTCCGGATACGGATTTCTCGAAGAAGTCCTGTACCGCTGTCGTCAGGCCGGAGCCACGTTTGCCGAAACGCCCATCGTGTTTCAGAACCGCCGGTTCGGGGAAACCAAAATCAACTGGAAGGAAGCCGTCGGGGCGCTGACTGCCATCCTGAAGCTGGCCGGCGAACGGTTCCGCGGGATTTCCGTCCTCCGGCCCGACCACAGGCCACAACACCGGGAGCAGGACCGTGATGACAGACCCGTCTCCTGAAAGCACGCCGCGCTCCCTGCTGGTTCCCACCGTTGTGGCCACCGTGCTTCTGGAAACAGCCACCTGCGTGCTGCGGTTCGGGCTGCATCTGCAGTCCGGACGCGACACCGCGTTTCTGCTGAAGCGGCTGACCGGCGGAATCCGGATCCATCACGGCTACGTCGGCCTGCTGCTGATCGCCGCGGCCGCCTGGATGCCGCCGAAACACCGGAACCGAACGTTCTGGCTGCTGGTGCTGGGGCAGGCCCTCCTGTACAGCGACCTGATTCATCATTTCGTCGTGCTCTGGCTGGTCACCGGCAGCCCGCAGTTCGACCTGCTGTATCCCTGATCGGTTCACACAGATTTCAACGGTCGTTCCGGAACAAACCCCGGCTTTTGTTCGCAAAAACGGTCGGCACTGTCGCCTGCCGTCCCTCATCGGGGCTAAGATCGCATCCACAGCGTGCGGGTGTCCTGGCCGGTTCGGCTGTGGCGGCGCCCGCAGCGGGCCTCTGTTCTGAATATCTCATTCCGGATGACTTCATGACCGACACCCCCAGCGCCGAACCCGGCGACCAGGACGACGCACCTTCCGGCCAGTACGCACTGACCGAAGACGGAATTCTCAAAGTGTACCGCGCAGGTGAGACGACCGTGCTGGGATTCGACGGGAAAGACGTGCCGTCGGAATTCAACGCGGCGCACTACCGAGCGGCCATCACCGACCTGCTGCGATCCTGCCAGTGCACGACCGTGGCCTTCGATGTCACCGGAGTGCAGGTGATTCCCAGCGGAATGCTCGGACTGCTCGTGTCGCTCCGCAAACTGGAAGGACTCACGCCGCGCGTGCAGCTTTTCAATCCGTCTCCCGACATCGAAGAAGTCCTGCAGATCACCAAACTCAATACGATGATCGAAGTCCACCACCTGGACTGACTTCGAACACGCACCGGCTTCGAACACGCACCGGCCCACAGACCGTGTCAGAAGACCGGCCTGAACGGCCGTTGTGTTCCTCACAATCCGCACAGGCCGTCCGGACAGCCGTATGCGCCGCTGCTGCGAACCGGTTCCCGAATGCGAACCGGCATTTCCGACCCCGGCCGGTCTAAACTGTCATCAGGTGCTCCCGCTGCCGGCACGTCCGGACCGGATTCGTTCGATCCGATCCCTCCGCCCCGGAGCGTCTGCACGCGCCCGGCAGAAACGTGCGGCCGACGCCATGCGGACACCGACTTCCGGATCCCCGTCGCGGCACGACCTGCGGAACATCATCCATCGACCTGTTCGGGAATCGATTTCGTGAAAGGCGCCCTCGCTCAGGCTCTTCAGCTTCTGGCACACGGAATGACGCCGTTCGTGACGGAACGACTGCGCGCCGCTTACGGACCGGAATGGCACCGCCGTGTCGCCACCGCGCCGAACAGTCCGCCGGCCCCGCCGGCCGATCCCGATTCGTGGGATGCCCACACCGTCCTGCTGCTCATGTGGGACCACTGGAATCGGGCCTTCCGCCACGACCTGACATTCACCGAACGCTGCCTGGTCAGCGAACTGCGCGAATACCGCAACCGCTGGGCCCATCAGCAGGCGTTCACCGAACGCGACACCTACCGCTGCCTGGACAGCATCGCCCGTCTCCTGGCATCCGTCGACAGCCCGGCCGCTGCATCCGTCGAAGAACTCCGCCGGGAATCTCTGCACCGCCTGCACGACGAAGAACTCGTGGAAACCCGCCCGCCCGAACGTGACCTGTTCACAGCCGGTGTCACGGCGGTCTGCGGAATCATCCTGGCAGTCACCGTGCTGAAATTCTTTCCAACCGGTTATGCCTGGGGATTCGCCGCCCTCACAGTGCTCGTGTTCACCCGGCTGGTCCTGAAAATGCTGCAGCCGATCACCGTGGTGACCGGAGGCCCGCGGCAGTGTTCCGAATGTTCCCGCGTCTACTACGGCAATGTCTGCCCGTACTGCGAACCCTCCAGACCGGTTCCGCAGCCGGTTCCCCGGCCGGAACCGCTTCCCAACGATTCCTCCGGCCCCGAACGGACGGCCGCCCGACAGACGACCGCCGGCCGCTGCTGATCGGCGGGTGCCTCTGAAACCGGCCTGTCTGCCTGCCGGTCGGTCGGTGGGATCCGGATGCCACAGAAACGCGGAAACGCCGTCAGAGATTTCTGCCGATGCGAACCGGTTCTTCCTGCAGTGGACCGCCGGTCACCTGGACCTGCCGGTCGGCATGCACAAACACGTTGATTTCACTGCGAATCCCGAATTCCGGCAGATAAATGCCCGGTTCGATCGTGAACAGACTGCCCGGCAGAATGCGGCGTGTTTCATGAGTTTCCAGATTGTCGATGTGCGTGCCGCTGCCGTGCGTGTCCCGTCCCAGACTGTGTCCTGTGCGGTGACAGAATGCCGCACCGAAACCGGCTTTCTCGATCACCGACCGCACCGCATCGTCCACCTGCCACCCCTGCAGAACCTCGCCGGCTGCCAGAGCGGACCGGACACACGCGATTCCCGCATCCCGCGCGGCGGCCACAATGCGAAACACCTCAGCGTAGCGCTGCGGAATCGTCGGCCCGGTCCAGCCGCAGCGGGTCAGGTCGCTGTAGATGCCGTTGGCATGGTCGTGCCGGCCCCACTGATCGATGAGCACACTGCAGTTTTTCGTGATCCGTGTATGCCGTCCGCTGCCGGTTTCATAATGCGGGTCTCCGCTGTTCTCGTTGACCGCCACAATCGGCGGGTGATCAGTGATCAGACCATGGTCGGAAAACGTCTCCAGAATGTGTTCCTGAACGGCACATTCTTCCACACCGCCGGACCGATGAATGCCGTCCGCAATGAGCCGCCAGGCCGATTCGAATGCCGCGCACGTGATTTCCGTGGCTGCCAGGTGCGCGGCGAACTGTTCGTCCGTCAGCGTCGCATCGAACTGAGCGATCAGGTCGCCGGAACTGCCGACCGTGCACCCGCACGACCGGACCAGCTCGACCGTTCCCGCATCCACGTGCGCCACATACGGATTCGCCCCGCCAGGAGAATACTCCATCGCCACGCAGGAACGGCCTGACAGAACCGTCCGCAGAGCCTCTTCCAGTTCCTGCCACGAAAGATACACATGACGCTCACCGGGCAGATGATCGAGCACACCGCTTTCGATGCGGTGGACGATCTGCTGCAGCGGCCCGGAAGCGGGAATGAAGCAGAAAAAGCGACGGGAGGTGACTCGTGTCTCGTCGATGCCCAGGATCCGCCGGGCCGGTTCGTTGCTGCCGCGAAAATCGTACAGCAGCCATCCGTCGAATCCGAAATCACGGATCGCCCGCTGAACGGCATCCAGGTCACCACCGGCAAAAGATGGCCGCATCAATGTCATGCTCCTGATCGGCCTGCCGGCCGATCACCTGACCGAATGCCGCCGGCCGAACGACCGGCCGGCGGCGGGAATCACTGTGGTTCTGAGCGATTCCCTGTATCAGGTTGGCGGCCGGGCTTCAATGAGTCCGGTGACGCCGTTTCCGTGATGTCCCCGGCCGGCCCCCGCGGCCCCCGCCGGGCCGACGTGGGCCGACGCGCAGTCGATGAGGATTGTTCGCCGGTCTGCGCCGGATGCGGAAACGTGACTGCCGCGAGCGATCAGTCGGAACGTGTGAGCGACCGGATTTTCGGCGTCACCTGTCAAGTCGATCCGCAATCACGGAGAGCGGAATCAGAGCTGTCAGCAGACCCAGCAGGACCGTTGGCGTTCCGATGGTCACCCAGGCAAGCACGCCGGTGAGCACGAAGAAAAACGCCATACCGTTGAAGATGTCCCGGGCTTCGTTCATGTTGTGCACCTCTGCCGTTTCAGGCTCCGCGTCGGACTGTCGACGCAGTTCAGGTCAGTCGGGGAACTCCCGCTCGCCGCACAGCCACGGATGGTCGTGCCCCGACAGGATTGTCCCGCCCTTCCTTCGGAAGAGCCTCCAGGAAGCCGGGTCCGGCAGCAGCAGGAACATTCCGTCGCCCGACGGAAACCGGGGATCTGCTTTTCGGACGCCCGACGACGTGCCATCCGGTCATCGCCGACATCCCTTTTCGAACGCAGCGCCGAATCACGACCGACCGATTCGGCCCTCCCCATTTCCGTCGGCCTGCTCCGCCACACCACAGCGACTGTCTGGACAACGGGAACCACCGGAGAACGGTCCAGAAAAAAGCACTTCGAACGGCACCTCCTTTCGTCTCAGAAAACCGAATGGATGACGACGACGCCCGTTCCGGGAACCAGACCGCGTCGCCGTCGTCCCCGCAGGGCCGCCGCTGCCAGACAGTGGAAGAACAGACAGCCAAACGGCCGACAGGTTCGAGAAAAAAGGGGCAGCGGACCGGCGGCCTTTCACGGAGCCAACCGGCCGGATCCAGAAACCTGCGACCCGGATCCGGCAGCGGAGCGCGACGCCCGCATCGCCGCTCGATGCCCATTCCGGTGTCCAGTGCGGCCAGGCTGTATTCGATCACAGCGCATGAAAGAGGCACCGCGCAAGCCGTCCGGTCGGCGCGCGCGTGATCGTTGCCGCCGAATATGGGCCCGCTGAACCAGCCCCGACAGGCTGTCGTTCGACGGGCGCATCCGAAACTCCGCGCGTGGCTGGAACAGTACGGCGTTCGTGTGCTGCGCTTTCACAACGATGATGTGCTGGAAGATGTCGAGCCGGTGCTCGCGGCCATTGCGAAGGCAGCGGGAATCGATGTGTTTGCTGCCGATACGCAACCGCCCTCACCCAGCCCTCTCCCAATGCCCTCCGGGAAAGGGTCGGGGTGAGGGGGCCCCGTTTGCCGTCGTCCACGTAATCCGTCGTCTGTACGAAATCGAACGTGCGGGTTGCAGCCCCGATGGACCTTCGCCGAATGCCGCAGATAAGAACGACACGAACAGCACAACCCGCAGTTTGCCGTCTCTGTTGCCGAGTTCATGAGATTCGCCGGGACAGATATCCGGCTTCATCCGGCCGGGATGACCGCAAACTGTGTGCACGGCTGTTGCCTCCACTGATGCCCCGACCCTACGATAGTCGATAATCGAGACAGACAGCGGCGCGTTTTGGGATAGGTCTGCAGACAGCCGGGCAGCCGGAATCGCCTGAAAAAGCGGTTGTTCGGACGGAAAAAGGGAAAGTTCGAACAGCCGTTCGATCCGGCAGGCTGTTCCCCGGGCTGTTCCGCACGCCGTCTCCGCGATTTTCCTGTCGGCCCTGATGAATGTGAGGGCCGGGAACCACGGATCCATGACGAAAACTCAACTGACCCTTCTGAGTTTCCTGCCGGCCATCGCGTCGGCCGGACTGCTGACCGCCATTTTTTTCGCCGCCACGGGTGGAGTGGCCGGAGGTTCCGGAATGATGTGGGGGCTGCTGGCCGTCACGCTGATTCTGGGGCTGTTTGGAGGTCTGGCTATGCCGGCAGCCGTCTTTTTTCTGATTCCGGCCGGGAAAGGGACGTCCGAAAAAGCCGGCCCTGCTGCGGCGGCGGTGGCTGGCGGAGCGGCCGCAGTTGCCGATGAAGAGGATTCGGCGGCGGCCGTGGATGACGAAGAATTCGACGTCGTGGAAGTGGAGGACGTGGCTGAGATGGACGATTTCGACGACGACGAAGATTTTCAGGCCGCCGACGGCCTGGAAGAATTCGATGAAGAATTCGTCGATGACTTCGACGACAGCGAAGACTTCGTGTGACACTTCGCCGCCGGCCTGCTGTCCCTGGCCGGAAAGGCCGGCAGACGCTGCGGTTTCCATCCCCCGGCCGATTCCGGGCCGAGCAGCAGCGGGTCAGCTGCTGGCACTGCGGTAATAGCGCAGGGACCAGTGAAAAATGACGCGGGAAACGACCAGGCCGGCAACAGCCGCTGTCAGCGCCACCACAGCCAGCACGGGTTGATGCAGTGTGCCCAGGACGATGCGGGCCGGAACGGTCACGACCAGCAGGATGGGCAGAATCCAGGAGAATGCGAACTGCAGCACTTCTCCGGTTTCCACACGCGCAGCATCGCGGCCATCGTAGATCGACCGGGGGTACCGGGCGAAGACGGTGATATAAAACCAGAAATCGTACAGGCTCTGATTGCGCCCCAGCCAGATGCTGCTGCAGGCGGTGGACAGCATCAGCGAGTAGAAGAACATGACGCCTGCGGCAACGAATGCCAGGTAGCAGACTGCCTGTGTCAGAGAAACGGGTTCTCCGAGGCGGTACAGGGAAATTCCCAGCAGTGTCAGTGCCAGCAGAATCTGGCTGACCATTGCCAGGTTGATGCGTTCGACCGATACGAGAAACTGCGAGTCCACGGGGCGCAGCAGCGCGAAATCCAGGCGGCCTGTGCGGATCTGTTCGCTGAGATTCGCGCAGTTGGGCATGAACAGGGTTTCCACGATTCCGTTGATCAGCATGCCCGTGGCCATGAAGGCGAAGTACTGATCCTGACTCCACCCGTTGATCTGGTCGACGCGCGAATAAATGATCCGGAACAGGGCGATCTGAGCGAAAAACCAGAAGGCCCGGGTGACGATCTGAATGACGAAATTCGCCTGAAACATGGCCTCCCGAATGACCGCGTTCCGCAGACAGGTCAGAAACACTCGCGTCAGATGCATGGCGTTTTTTTCCGAACAATCGGCTGTCAGCCGCACAGCCGCACGCGGGGACCGTCGTCTGTCTGGCTCTGCCGAATCCGGCCGATGACACATGCCGGGCCATCCGGTCCGGTGGCCGCCTGACAGACAGCATCCGCGGCGGCCGCATCCACAACCAGAACCAGCCCCAGACCGCCGTTGAACACGCGATCCATTTCCGCCGGCTCGATGTTTCCCAGCCGCTGCAGCCAGGCGAATACGGGTGAAGGGGTCCAGGTACTGCGGTCGATTTCCGCCGTCAGACCGTTCGGCAGAATGCGGGCGATGTTCTCTGCAAGACCACCGCCCGTAATATGAGCCACTCCATGAATCTGCCGGTTGCCGACCTGTTCCAGAACGGCTGCCATCTGACGGGCATAAATGCGTGTGGGGGTGAGCAGCACATCGGCGACGGTTCTTCCGCCGAATTCCTCCGGCCGGTCCTGAACCGTCAGGCCGGCATGATCGAAGACCACTTTACGAATCAGGCTGAAACCATTGGAATGGAAACCCGTCGACGGCAGACCGATGATGGCATCTTCCGAACGGATGCGGGTGCGGCCGTCGATCAGTTCGTCTCGTTCGACCGCGCCGACGCAGAACCCCGACAGATCGAAGTCTCCGGCGGCGTACATATCGGGCATGATGGCCGTTTCTCCGCCGAGCAGAGCGGTTCCGGCCTGGCGGCAGCCTTCGGTCACTCCCCGGACGAGCTGTTCCAGCAGATCCGGGTCATCTGCATCCATGGCGATGTAGTCGAGGAAAAACAGGGGCACCGCGCCCAGGCAGAGACAGTCGTTGACGCACATGGCGACCAGATCGATGCCCACGCTGTCGCAGATTCCCGCATCAATGGCCACTCGCAGTTTCGTGCCCACGCCGTCGGTTCCGGACACCAGAACGGGGTCCTTCCACGACCGCACGGCAGAAAGCTGAAACAGCCCCGCGAATCCGCCGGGCAGATCGATGACGCCCGGTGTTCTGGTGGATTCCATGAGGCCCGGCAGGCGTTTCATGGCCTGTTCGTAAATGTCCAGGTCGACACCCGCCGACCGATAATCCAGTCCCGACATGGGTTTTCGCCGTTCAAATGATCAGGGTCGGCAGAATTCGCTCCCGATTCGCTGGCTGGGCCTGCGGCCGCATGCCGATATTCCAGATTGTAGTGAATGAACGGGCGTCACGGGAGCACGCGCATGTTTGGACACCAGGATCCGCCGAATCACCGGTTTCAGGAAACTGTCGGACAGACCGAAGCCCTCAGCCGACTGCTGTACATCGTCGAGAACCGGATTCCCTTCTGTCTGCTCGAAGGAGACCACGGAACGGGAAAAACGACCGTTCTGAAACAGGCAGCCGCAGAACTGACACACAGCGGAATCCGGGCCATCGTGCAGAATGTCTCGGCGCTGAACTGTCGGGCCGCCCTGTGGCACCTGTGTGGGGCTTTGTCCATTCTCAGCCGGCCCGAAGCCGATGAGTCGGAGCTGATGGGGCTGGTTCGTGATGAGCTGATGGCCCGGGCCGACTGTCACCACAGTACCGTTGTGCTGCTGGACGACATTCATCTTGCCCAGGATGACATCCACCTGCTGCTGCATCTGCTGACGGCTGTGGCCGAAGTTTCCGAGGGGCATTTCTGCGTGCTGGCGGCCGCTGCCGGTCCGGTGCCGGAAGACTTTCGAAAGCGAAGTCCCCTGCAGGTCGCCCTCACAGCCCTGGACCGCAGTGAGGCGGTGGAATTCGCCGTCCGCTGCCTGGCGGCGATGGAATGCGATGTGACCCGCATCACGTCGGACGGGTGGCAGGCGATTGCCGAACTGAGCGAAGGGCTGCCAGGACAGATCACCCGTTTGTGCCGCATCGTCCACACCGTGGCATCGCTGCAGGACGATCAGCCCGTAGACGGATCCGTGATACGCAGCGCAGCCGGACAGCTTCTGCCCGGCCGGGCCGCGTAGTACTCCGGACAGCGAATCGATTCGCCAGTCGGACCGGTTCTGCCGGTCGGGACCATCTGTTTCGAATCGCAGGATCGCAACAGATCTGTCTGCGAAAATCCGGAGCGTTCTCTTTTCGGCAGATTCTGCGCGTTCCTGCCTGATGCCGGCAGATCCCTGTGGTCGATAGATCGACTGATCGTCCGTCCGTTTCTTCCGACCGCTCCCGCCGGAACCTGCCAACATGACTCAGACCGCAGCCAGATCGCGATCGTCGTCCCGCCTTCAGAGCCCGCTGGAAACGTATCTGCGGGAAATCAACGAAACAGCCCTGCTTTCAGCCGACGAGGAAAAAATGCTGTCCCGCCGGATTTCCGCCGGTGACGCCGCCGCACGAGACCGGATGGTGCGGGCGAATCTGAGACTGGTGGTCAACATCGCCCGGGGCTACGCGGGAAAAGGCCTGCCCCTGCAGGATCTCATCGAAGAAGGCAATCTGGGACTGCTGCGCGCTGTCGAAGGCTTCGATCCGGACATGAACACCCGGTTCAGCACCTACGCCAGCTACTGGATCAAACAGTCCATCAAACGTGCTCTGGTGAATTCCGCCAAGACCATTCGCATTCCGGCTTACATGGTCGAACTGCTGTCCAGGTGGCGGCGAGCCTCCGCGCAGCTCACCGAAAAACTGAACCGCACTCCCACCGCGGAAGAAGTCGCTCGGGAACTCGACATCCCGAAAAAGAAACTGCGGATCGTCAAAAAAGCCATCGCTTTGTACAACGCGTCGCCTCAGTCCGACCAGGACGACAATGGGCTGACGCTGGGAGACATCGTTCCCGATGAACGGACCCGAGGTCCCGAGGACGAACTGATCAACAGCGACAGCCTGAAACACGTGTTTCGGCTGCTGGACGAAATGGACCCCCGAGAAGCCTCGATTCTCCGCATGCGTTTCGGACTGGACGACAGCGAACCCCGGACACTCAAAGAAATCGGCGAAATCCTCGGACTCACCCGCGAACGCGTCCGGCAGATCGAATCGGAAGCTCTCAGAAAACTCAACCGCAGCCTCGGCGGCGAATGACGGGCGGATGACACCCGCACGCCGTCTCTGCGGCCGGCGGACAGGCCGGCCGGCCCGTCCGACCTTGTGCCAGAACAGAACGCGTGTGTTTGCGGCCCGGGGCGGCGTCCGCCGTCAGTCGCGAAACGTTTGATGGCAGTCACGGCACTGACGGCGCAGGTTCCGAATCAGCTGAACGGCCGTGCCGTCTTCCGCGTCGCTGCTGCGGCCGGCCGGTGGCGACGCCTCCCGCTGATACTGCTGTTCCAGAAGGACTGCCAGATCGCGGCACCGTTCCAGCTGCTGCGTGAAGGCCGTCGAACGCTGCTGCACCTCCGGCAGCCGCAGCATCTCTTTCAGTTGTTCCCGCAGCAGCAGGGCCCGATGCCTCGGTGATTCCATCGCGATTTCTTCTGATGCGTCCTGGACGGAACGGGGCCGGTCTTCCAGCTCTGTCAGCAGCGATTCGGCCCGGCCCATCGCTTCCACCAGGGGGGGCGGCGGCACGGATTCCGGCAGAGATTCCTCGTGCTGCAGCAGCTCATCCGGCGAAACAGGAACGGCCGAATCGACGGCGTCCCACAGGCCCCGATAATCCGGGCTCGTCCCGGCCGTGTGCAGCAGAGCCCGGCCCGCGGACCGATCCAGAACGCCCAGACTGATGAGTGCCACGGCGGCGGCCGCGGCACTGCGATGCCGGCCGTGGTGACAGTGCAGATAAACCCGGCCCGGTGCATCACTGAGCACACGGCACAAAGCGATGCGGCACTCGGAAGGGATTCCATCGTAACCGAATGGCACATGGACATACCGCAGACCATGGCGGCGCGCCGCCGGAACATCGGGAACCGCTCCGTCCACGCTGACCACGGTGCGAATCCCCAGACGTCGAAGCGTTCGGAAACCGGCATCTCCCTGAGGGGCTCCCCCGAAAATGAGCTGCCCTTCGACACGAAACGCCCGAACCAGCGCCGGTTCCGAAAGCACGGAGATGAACTGTGCTGACTTCTCATCCGGCTGCTCGGAGACTTCACATGTCCCGGAAATCGGGGACATCGTGTCATGTGACGCAGCGCACGTTTCCGAATCCGCTCCAGGCCGCCCAGCCAGCACACATGCAATGAAAAGGAATGTCTGAATGTCTGTCAGGAGTCCCGATCCACCAGGCATCGTACTGCGGTCTTTCTGCAGGACCAGTGAATGCTTCCTGTTTCTGTGTCACTGTCGGGAGTGAACACGTCGGACTGTTTCCGTCGTCTTCACTCTTCCCGTGCATGCGGCACTGCAGTCCTGGACAGGCGTCACGAGACATTTTGTCTAAGAATTCAGATTCATCGGATGCTCGCGGTGGCACCTGCCGATTTCGGAGACTCCACGTTCGTGATGCATCGGGTGCAGACCCGGGAAAAAGCTCCCGGAAAAGGGGCCCCCGGGAGACACGGTGTCCTTTCAGGCGATCAGTTCAGGAATGGGATGGGCGGGAAGAACACCGGTCAGGCGCTGATCGAGTCCCTGATACCGGAAACTCAGCCGTTCATGATCGAATCCCAGCAGGTGCAGTACGGTGGCATGAAAGTCGCGGATGTGGCAGGGATCTTTCACGATGTTGTACGAAAAGTCGTCGGTTTCCCCGTAAATCGTGCCCCCCCGGATGCCTCCGCCGGCCATCCAGATCGTGAAGCAGCGGGGGTGATGGTCCCGGCCGTAGTTCTGCCGTGACAGGCGTCCCTGCGTGTAGATCGTGCGTCCGAATTCTCCTCCCCAGATAATCAGAGTCTCGTCCAGCAGTCCCCGCTGCTGCAGGTCTTCCAGCAGGGCGTAACACGGCCGGTCGACATCGCGGCACTGATCCGGCATTCGTCCGGCCAGGTTGGAATGATGATCCCAGTTGTTGTGATACACCTGAATGAACCGCACTCCGCGTTCTGCGAGGCGCCGGGCCATCAGAACCGTGTTGGCGAAAGTCCCGGGAGTCTTCGCTGCTTCTCCGTACAGTTCGAATGTGCTCTGCGATTCCTGAGACAGGTCCGTCAGTTCGGGCACACTGGCCTGCATCCGAAACGCCATTTCGTACTGCTGCATGCGGGTGAGTGTTTCCGGATCGCCGGTCGCTTCCAGAGTGAACCGGTTCAGTCGATTGACACTTTCAATCGACCGCCGGCGGACCGCCGACGGTACACCCGGCGGATTGTTGATGTACAAAATGGGGTCTCCCTTGCTGCGAAAGGACACTCCCGCATGTTCGCCCGGCAGATATCCGGCGCTCCACAGCCGTCCGGAAATCGCCTGTTCCTGTTCCCGGTTGGACGGCACGGCCACCAGCACCACGAAGGCGGGCAGATTCTCGTTTTCTGATCCCAGACCGTACGACGCCCAGGCCCCCAGACACGGCCGCCCCGTGATCTGATTGCCGGTCTGCAGGGCCGTGATCGCCGGCTCATGATTGATCGCTTCCGTATGCATGCTGCGGATCCAGCAGATGTCATCGGCCTTCTGAGCCAGCCAGGGAAGCAGTTCGGTATTCATCCACATGCCGCATTCGCCGGCCTGGCTGAAACGGTAGCGGGATGGCGCGACGGGAAACCGGGCCTGGCCGCTTGTCATCGTGGTCAGCCGCTGGCCCATGCGGACCGATTCCGGCAGATCGCGGTCGTACCATTCGGTCATCGCCGGTTTGTAATCGAACAGATCCATCTGCGACGGTCCGCCCACCATGTGCAGGTAGATCACACGTTTCGCCCTGGGAGTGAAATGCGGGCCGACTGGTTCCGTTCCCGCCGCGCGGACAGCCGGCGTTCCGGCCAGAGACGCCAGAGCAGCGGTTCCCAGAAGACTGCGGCCGCTGGCAAAGAACTCCCGGCGCGTGCGGGCCCGATGCAGCGCTCCGCTCGGGTCTGTGTAACCGTTCATCGTACAGCCTTTTACGATTCGAGAATCATTTGTTGAGTGTTTCATCCAGATTGAGCACTTCACTGCAGACCATGGTCCACGCCGCCAGTTCAGCCGACGGCATGTCTTCGGGCCGGGGAGATTCTCCCGTGGCCAGAAGAGCCTGAGCATCGTCCGGGTGCGTCTGGTAGTAACGGAGATACTCTTTCAGATCGGCCGACAGGATGGCTCGTTCTTCCGTCTTCAGAGTTCGGCAGAGGACACGCTGTGCGATGAAGTCCATGCGGGAACCGCGTCTGTCGGCCGCCTGCAGGGCCGTTTGAGCCAGGCAGCGGGCGGCTTCGACGAACTGCGGATCGTTCAGGGTGACCAGTGCCTGCAGCGGCGTGTTCGTGCGCTCTCGCCTCACCGTACAGACTTCCCGACTGGGCGCATTGAACGCTTCCAGGTTCGGGGGCGGAGCCATCCGTTTCCAGAACGTGTAAACGGACCGCCGATACAGATTTTCTCCTGTGTCCTGCACATAGACACGGGTGTTGCCTTCGGGCAGTCCCACGACATCCCAGATTCCGTCCGGCTGATACGGCTTCACGCCGGGACCGAACATGCGCGGCGACAGCAGCCCGCTGGCCGCCAGGGCATAGTCTCGAACCATTTCCGCATCCATGCGAAACCGCGGACCTCGGGACAGCAGCACGTTGTCGGGATCCCGCTGCCGTTTTTCCGGCGAAGCGGCGGCCGACTGCCGATAGGTTCGACTCATCAGCACCTGTTTGAAGAACCGCCGCACGTCCCAGCCGCTGGTCTGAAAGTCAACAGCCAGCCAGTCCAGCAGATCCGGATGCGACGGATCCGCCCCGACCACGCCGAAGTCTTCCGGAGTGGCCACGATGCCCCGCCCGAAAATTTCCTGCCAGAACCGATTGACAGTCACCCGGGCTGTCAGCGGGTTGTCCGGGTCGATCAGCCACAGCCCCAGTCCCAGGCGGTTGCGGGGCAGATCATCCTTCATCGGATGCAGAGCTTCGGGAGTGGCCGCAGACACTTTCTCTCCCGGGCGATCGTACTCACCGCGGATCAGGATGTGTGCCGTGGGCGGCGTATCGGGACGTTCCTGCTGAATGAGTGTGACAGGGCTCCTGGATTGAATCGCCTCCTGTTCGGCCGTCAGCCGGTCGACGGCGGCAGCCAGAGCCGGATACTGTTCGTCGCGGGTTTCCAGGTAATAGTCATAAAGACGGTTGCGCTGTTCTTCGGACCGCTGTTCTTCTGCCGTGGCCAGAATCGTCTTCACAACGCCCACGTCGGCCAGCCGTTTCACTTCTCCGGCGTCCAGACACCGACGGTAAATGCGAACGTCCTGAACGGCTCCGTCCCGAAACTCCTGCGCGTCGCTGCGCTGACCGATGCGTAAAGGAGTTTCCGTACGAACAGATGCATCAGCCTGCAGCGTGTTTTTTTCCGGCTTCAGTTCCACGGCGACGCCGTCCACATAGATGCGGATGCCGTCGATTCGTCCGGAACCGTCCCAGGTGGCCAGGACATGCTGCCAGCGACCGGGCTGCAGAACCGGCTTCTTCGTGACCGCTTTGAGTGCATTGCCGGGCCAGGAATCGATCAGATGCACCGCCAGGTGCCGTCCCTGCTGCCACAGGTCCCAGCCGCGGTAAGCACGTGGTTCGTCCATCCGGGCGATGATGGCTCCGCTGACATCACCGTGTCCTGTCCGAATCCAGGCTCCGAAACTGAACGGCTGATCTTTCTCGAAGTCTCCGTGCGGCCCCAGTTCAAAGGTGCTGTTTCGCTTCATCACCGGCGCCGGTCCGAACGGCCCGTCCGGAACCCACACCACATCGCCGGTGGTGCGGACCGGGTCCTGCGGAGCACACGAATTCGTCGCCGGCACATGCTGCCCTTCGTTCAGTGCCAGGTGCACCACCAGGCCGTCGTCCGGAACATCATCGCGGAGAACATCGGGAGTCGCCTGAGCCAGCCAGGAACGGAATTCCGGTTCCGCCGACTGTCGGCGTGCATCCCGAGCGGCCTCAGCGGCGGCGATTTCGGCCGGCAGAGCCTTCCAGCGGGGCCGGTCGTCTGCCGACGGCACCACCAGAACCGGCCCGCGTCCGTCTTTGGCATTGCCGTCTTTGGCAGGCTGCGTCGTGTTTCGAAAAAAGGCCGCCAGAGAATAGAAGTCCTTCATGGTGAACGGATCGAATTTGTGATCGTGGCACTGACCACAGTTCGTCGTCATCCCCAGAAACACCCAGCCGAACGTCTGCACCCGGTCCGTGGCGTACAGTGCCAGGTTCTCTTCATCGATCGTTCCCCCTTCGTTGGTCGTGATGTTGCATCTCTGAAAGCCCGTGGCGATGAGCTGATCGTCGGTGGGATCGGGCAGCAGGTCGCCGCCGATCTGTTCCACGATGAACTGATCGAACGGCTGATTCGCGTTGAACATGCGAATCACCCAGTCGCGGTACGGCCAGATTTCCCGGTAGTTGTCGAAGTGCAGTCCGTGCGTGTCGCCGTAGCGGGCCGCGTCCAGCCAGTACCGGGCCCGATGTTCCCCCCAGGCCGGCAGGTTCATGAGCTGATCGATCCAGTCTGAAAGCGCCGTTTCCGGATCGTCGCCGTAATCCCGGACGAACGCATCCACATCGTGCGGACGCGGCGGCAGCCCCGTGATGTCCAGATGCAGCCGCCGAAACAGCACACGCGGATCGGCATCCGAAGCCGGTTCCAGTCCGGAGGCTTCCAGACGGGCCAGAACAAATCGGTCGATGGGAGTGCGGACCCAGTCCGTATGAATCACATCCGGCAGGTCCGGGAGCGTCGGGGGAATCAAAGACCAGTGCCGTTCGTATTCGGCTCCTTCAGCGACCCAGACACGCAGAATCTCCTTCTGTTCAGCGGACAGCGTCTTCTGAGTCTCCGCCGGAGGCATCACCAGATCGCGATCATCCGTCATGATGCGGGCGATCAGTTCGCTGTCTGCGACGTTTCCCGGAACCAGAGCGCCCTGTTCAATGGCGTCTTCGCGACGATCCAGTCTCAGATCGGCCTTCCGCGAGGCACTGTCGGGACCGTGGCACGCAAAACAATACTCCGCCAGAATCGGCCGGACATCGCGATTGTAATGGTAGGTCGCAGCGTCTTCGCACCACGCCGTTCCGCTGACCAGAAAAACGATTCCGATCAGTGTGAGCGCCCTGGGGCGGCGGAAGTTGCAGAAGCGTTTTTCGTTTGTCATCGTGTTCATTCCTTCACGGCCGGTGAGCACCTGCTCAGGCCGGCACTTCCCGGCCTCGACCGGGCAGCCGGGCGCAGCTTTCCTGGGTTCCGCCTGAGACTGTCTGACAGGGCGCACGCCGAACGTCTCTGACCAGCAGCACCGTCATGACATCCCGATTCAGGAAACCCGGATCCGACATCGACAATCCCGTTCGTTCCGTCAGATTCCCCATTCGGATCGACACACCAGCCCAATAAAGGACATAAAGGTATATTTATGATGGCGTGCATCGCGCGATCCGGCAAGGCTGTTGTCGTGAGAAAACCAGGCTCCCATGAGAACGAACGTTTCGGCAGATCATTCTTTCCTCTGTGTTTTCCAGCGTCCAGTCCCGGCAAAGCCATTTGACTGTCGTTCCGGATTCTCGTTTCCTGATCTGATGATCCGGAAGATCCTATGAGCTGTCGCCTGATCCTCATGAGACACTCGCACGCGGCCAGTCCGGCCGGTGTGCGGGATTTCGATCGTCCTCTGACCGCCGATGGAGAACGCCTGGCTGAAACCACCGGTCGGCTGCTGCGGGATCTGGGTGAACATCCGAACACGATCCTTGCATCTGCCGCTCGGCGCACCAGCGACACAGCCGAAATCGTCTGTCGGCAGTTTCCCGACCCGCCGGTTCTGGAAAGGTGCCAGGAGCTGTATCAGGCTCCCGCTCGACAGTGGCTGCCTGTTCTGCAGCAGCGTATCACGCATCCGGACGGCTGTGTTCTGATGGTGGGTCACAATCCGGGCGTCGGCATGCTCATGCGCCGCCTGGCCCCTGAGCGTTTTCCCGTTCCGCCGGCCACGACCGCCGTCTTCCAGATGGAAACCGAATCGTGGGATGAACTGGACATTCTGGCTGCCGACACCTGCGAACTGGTGCATCTGATTGTGAACGGAGTTCTGCAGACAGATATCGGAGATGACTGAATTTCTGTTCTTCCCGAAGCAATCGGGTTTCTGAAGACCGGAAAGCCCCGCCTGTGGATGCTCTGCTGGCCACGACGATTCTGACGCGTATCAGCGGTCTGGGGCCACGGCTGCTGACATCGCTGCTGGATGAATTCGGTTCGGCCGAATCAGTCCTGCAGCAGCCCCGGGAACGTCTGCTGCAGGTGCGGGGACTGGGACGAAAAATCTGCGACAGCATCATCGCGGCCGATCACGTAGAAGCCGCGCGTTATCTGGAGCGATGTCACGACCTGGGCGTGCGTCTGCTGCAGCCTTCGGACACCGATTACCCGGCTGCCCTGCGGCAGATTTCCGACGCCCCTGCTTTGCTGCACGTGCGAGGCGATCTGCAGCCACGGGATGCTCTGGCCATCGCTATGGTGGGATCCCGCCGCTGCAGTCCGTACGGTGCTCGGCATGCGGAACGCCTCGCCGCAGCTCTGGCCCGCGCCGGATTCACGATCGTCAGCGGACTGGCACGGGGCATCGATGCGGCGGCGCATCGCGGGGCGTTGCAGGCCGGTGGCCGAACTCTGGCCGTGCTGGCGTCCGGAGTGGAAACCATTTACCCGCCGGAACATGCCGATCTGGCCGAACAGGTTCTGGACAGCGGAGCGCTGCTGAGCGAATGTCCGCTGGATCAGCCCCCGCGCCGCGGTCTGTTTCCGCAGCGCAACCGGATCATCAGCGGGCTGTCTCTGGGCGTCGTCGTTGTGGAAGCCACTCGAAAATCCGGGGCCCTGCACACCGCGCGGCATGCCATGGAGCAGGGGCGGGAGGTGTTTGCCGTGCCCGGTCCGGTCGACAGTCTGAACAGCGAAGGATGTCATCAGCTCATTCGCGACGGCGTCACTCTGGTTCGTCGAATGGACGATGTTCTCGAACAGCTTGGACCTCTGGCCGATCCCGTCCATCCGGACGCGGACCACGCGATCCATCATCCGCGCGAACTGACACTCAACCCGCAGGAAACGGAAATCCTCAACGCCATTTCCACCAGTGCGACTCCCGTCGACGATGTGGTTCGCGCCACACGTCTGGACCCGGCGCGGGTCCTGTCGACACTCACCGTCCTCGAGATGAAGCGCCTGATTCGCCGACTTCCGGGCAACCAGGTGGTTCGTTCCTGACGCCGCAGGCAACCGCCAAAGGGCTGCCAGGCCCGGCCCAGCGGCCGCCATACTGACAAGCCGGATGCGGAGCTGCCGGATCGGTGTCGCTGCTCTCCCTGATCCGGCCTGCAGGCTCCTGGATACGACATGCAGGCGGTCGTACACCGTGGGCCTGCTTACGTGGCGTGGGTACCACCATCTTGACAGCCCGATCTCCCGCCGGTAGCCTGATATCATCACCGATCTCCACCAATGTCCCCCGAACCACGCGAATATCGACGCTGACCGGAGAGACTACTCGTTATGCATCACACTATATGAAACCTGCAGTTCACCTGAAAACGATTAGCCTAAAGTCCCACGCCGAGTACAACGAGCGCTGGTTGCAGGATGCAATTGAGGCAAACCCCTCTATGCTCGGTCTCGGTGAGTTAGTGGTGAAAGATCGCGAACGCCGTCACCAGCGGGCCGGCAGGCTGGACTTGCTTCTTCAGAATTCCGAAAACCACTCTCGGTACGAGGTTGAGATACAGCTTGGACCTTCTGACGAGTCACACATTATTCGCACAATCGAGTATTGGGACATCGAACGGCGTCGCTATCCTCAATACGAGCACACTGCAGTATTGATTGCCGAAGATATCACCACTCGTTTTCTCAATGTCGTGAGCCTCTTCAATGGTTTCATCCCAATCGTAGCCCTGCAATTGTCGGCATTCGACACGGAACAGGGAATCGGTCTGCATTTCACGCGTGTTCTTGACACGAACCAGCTTGGCTTCGTCGATGACGACGAAGAGACAACAAAATTGGTCGATCGCACTTTCTGGGAGCAGAAAGCTGCGACTGATACGATGTCGATTGCGGACGACATGCTAAATGTGGTCCAAGAGATTGCCCCCTCCGCTGAACTCAACTACACACAGGGATACATAGGGCTCAAAGTGGACGGCAAGCCGTTCAACATCGCTACGTTCACCCCTCAGAAGAAAGCGATCAGGATAGATGTACGTCTTGATCAATCTGAAGAGCAAGATGCTGAGTTAGACAATCGAAACATCACATCACTCGGCTACGACAAAGTCTTTCACGTCTACAAGCTCAAGTTTACTAAAGATGAGGCGCAAACGCATCGCGACTACCTGAAGGTTTTATTCCAGCAGGCGTACGACCGTCGAAAGTGATGCATAGCACAGCCGTCAACTGGCGCACTCAGTCACGCGGCAACTGAAATCATAGTCTTCCGTTCGTGCTCGGTTTCGGCAGACGTTATACGGCAATAAGGCCACGGACGGATACTCGATGTATGGAGTTGCCGACGCTTCCGAATCCGGTTGCCTGCGCGATTAGATAATTCAGGAGATCAGGCAACCGGAACAGTGCTTCATTCTCCGCTTGTGCGTACCCGGAGACCGAATGGGTGGCCTGATCAGAATGCGGGTGGCGGAAGCACGTAGCGCGGCGGCAGAAACGCGTGCTGCGACCGCGTTGCCGGTATCACTGCTGCAGACCGCGATGCGTTCGTCTGCGGAGACTGGTAGTAAGAGGGTGCCGCATTCTGTGGCACCGACCGGTTTCGCACAGAAGCCTGCCGTACCGGTGCTGGAGACGCGGATCGCGGTGACGCACCGGCCGTGCGGGCAGTCGCCGCACGCGGGACAGCGGCTGAATGGACATGCGAGTGCGGACGTCGATGCGTGTGCGGCTGCCGATGTCCGTGCCGGGATCGCACGGCATAGGATGCCGGCTGACCTGCGGAACGTGCGGATGCGGGCTGCTGCTGCAGTTGCTGACGGTAGTAGGCACCGGCATATCGCGGCTGAGGATGATGCTGCGGCCGGTAGTGCTGCCGGTAGTGCCGGGCCATCTGGCGACGGCGGGCCATTTCGTTCCAGAAAGCCCCCGTTCGATCTGCCACCCGGCGGCTCATGCCACGCACCGCATCCACGCTGCGCGTGACCGTGCGAGTCACCAGGCTGCCTCCATGCCCTTCATGATTCGAATCCGACGGACCGGATTCGTTCCGGGAAACTACCCGATGACCGGCGGTTCGAGACCGAAGAGCGGCGGTCGGGACGACGACACCTTCCGGTCCGTCGTTTCGGATTGCCGGCTGCCGGGCCGGGGAGACTGTCTGAGAACCTGTGCGAGAAGCTGTGCGAGAAGCTGTCTGAGAATCCGTTCGGGAATGTGTCTGCGATATGGCTGATCGACGGAGGCGGGACCGGGCGGCCGCTGCGCCGCTGCGGGCAATGGCGCGCCGTTGTCGGTCCGTCTGTTGCGATGCCCGGCGGATGGGCCGCGCATCGGACCGGTGCGAAATCGCGCTGAGGTCCATGCCGAACAGGTACCGCGGCAGCCAGCTCGGCCGTGTCTTTCGTCCGGACGGCCGCTGGCGGTGCCGCGCAGGGACAGTCGAAGATTCGCGGGAAATCATCGACGCATCGGACGCTTCCCGCTGTGGATCCGGAGGAACGGGAGCCGGTTTCAGTTGCGGCAAAGGACGGGCAGGTTTTTCAGTCTCAGAATCTCCTTCCGGATTTCTGATCGGCGTCTGGTCCTGCGGAGCAGGCTGATGGTAGGCGAGCGGCTGCGCATGAGTTTCCGTTGGTGTCCGATCGGTGCGGGAAGCGGTATCGGACGTCACGGTATCCGCCGTCTGGCCGGATGCGGATGTCTGAGACGGGACGTCTGTCGCCACGGTATCCGACGGCTGTGTGGGATCGTCCGTGTCCGACGGCCCGTCTGTCCCGGCCGGGGCATCGGCGTCGTGGGATTCAGCAGCGGCCCTGGGATCGTCGGCTGCGTTCTCCTGGCGGTCTGCAGACGCGACGGCGGATGGTGTGTCCTGTGCCTGAGGATTCGGCGGTTCCTGGGCAGAAGACGCGGCTTCATCCGACGGGGGCTCCGTCGACCGCGACGTCCAGCCGACGGCTTCTGTGTCCTGTCCGTCTGCCGCGTGCTCGTCATGAGAATCGGCGTCGGCCGCCCAGTCGATTTCTGCTGGTGCCGGAGCAGTTTCCGGAGCCGCATCATCGGATGAAGACGCGGCCACGGGAAGGGATTCGGAACGGTCGGTGGTCCGCATCGAGACGGCCTGTCGGTGCTGCTGCAGGAGCAGGCGGCGGTGATCGTCCAGACGCTGCCGCAGCTCGGCGATCAGTTCCGATCGATCGGATGTTTCGGCGATTTCATGACTGAGTTCCGCGACCGCGGTGCGGGATTCCAGCCGCAGTTCGTTGATGGACTGAGTCAGGCGTGTCAGAGTGGCATCGATTTCTGCAAGACGCTGCTGCTGCAGTTCGCTCAGCGCGGTTGTCTGGCGGGCCAGAGCGGCCTGCTGTTCTGACAGAACCTGTTCCTGGCGGTCGCGGATGACCTGCTGGCCTTCCAGAACATTTTCGACGTGGTGCGTCAGTTCATGGAGCTGATCGGACAGGGCCGAATCGCTGAACTTCACAGAGACCGGATGAACGGTGACCGGTACGTAAATGCTGGTTCCTTCCGGCGTGGAAAATTCATGCGTTTCGTGCTGCAGGCCTGTCGTGCCCGGTGTGATGTCGATTGGGAATGTCTGCTGTGTGGCCACGTAGTTCGGTTGAGAATCGCGGGGATGGGCGGCATGGCCGTGGGAGACCGACGCCCGGTCTGCAGCAGACGGGTGCGGAGTGGCGTGGCCGGGAGGCATCGGAGCTGCCCTCGATGACGATTCAGCAGCCGGCCGCGGCCTGTTCAGGGCAGCGATCAGCGCTGCGGCGGCGAAACCGACACTGATCAAAGTGGCCGCCGCCAGGAATCGGCTGCCACGGCGGATATCCGACGAATGGTTCATGAACAGGGCCGAGAGAGAAAGGACTCCTCACCAGGGCGCACGGCGCACCCGACCTGTTCGATCCATCGGCAGCCCGCACAGATTCACTCAAGCGAAAAACCGGAAGAACCGGAAAATCCTGCCCGGCTTCTCTGACCTCCCCGTTGTTTCAGCGCGTAAAAACAGCGCGACAAGGTCCCCTCAAAGCTCCCAGCTTTCCTTGCCGCGCTGCTGTTTCAGCAGGCGCACCGGCTGCCATGTGTTGTGGTGGTTCCGTGAGCGTGACCGCGGTCCGGCCTGTGTGGCGGGCGAACGGGCGTCCGGAACGTTCGAAACATAGGTCGACGCGGCCGATCGTCAAAAAAATTCAGCGGAAATCCGGCAGTTTTCGCGGATCGTGCGCCCGTGAGCTGCCGGGATTCCGTGTCGGGCCATCATTCAGGACCCGTCCGCACCGTGTCGGTCGGAATCGCTGGCGGTGATCCAGTCTTTGGTGAAGTGGACGTATTTGATGCTTTTGCGTTCTCCGTCTGTGGTGGGTACGAAGTAGCTCCAGGTGGCATGCAGGGTTCCGTCCCGTCCCTGGACAATGGACGGATAGTGGAAGCTGCCCTTTCCGGATTCCGTCCGTTCCAGGTGACGAGTGACCGTCCAGGTAGCTCCTTCATCCGACGACAGGGACACGGCCAGGCTGTGACGTCCCTGTTCCGTGTCGTTGTAGATGCAGATCCAGTCTCCGTCGGCCAGTGCGGCCAGTTCCAGTCCGGATCCGGGGTTGGGAAGCTGAGGGTGATCGTAAACGGTGCTCCAGGTCATCCCCTGATCGCGGGATTCCGACACCATGATGCGTTTGGGCGGCGGACCGTTGTCCCGCATGTAGGCTACGATGCGGCCGTCACGACCCACAGCGAAACTGGGCTGGATATTTCCGCCGCCCACAATGGGCTCGCTGAATTGCCACGTTTCGCCTCCATCACGCGTGATGGCTGCCAGAGAAAAGGAAAACCCGTCGGAATACAGTCCGACGATCAGAGTGTCATCGTTCAGCAGGAGCGGGTGAGCGCGGGTGAACCATCCCAGCCGCCGTGTCAGTTTGTCACCGGCCTGCTCCAGAACGTGCCGTTTCCACTGTTCGGCCAGAGGCTGCAGGGTTTCGGGAATTTCCTGGGACGCCAGATAGGCGTCCACTTTTTCGGCCACGCGTTCCTGAAAATCGTTTCCCGGTCTGGCGAGCAGCAGTTGGCAGATGTCCCATTCCGGAGGCCCTTCCGGTTTCATGTAGTCGGTGGAAATTCGGTAGTGCATCAGAGCACTTTCCCAGGTATTGGCCAGAATGGTGGGCCACAGCAGCCACAGCCGCTGCTGCTGATCGATGATCATGCAGCAGTTGGTATCCGGAAAATCGGGCACATCGGCCATGAGAAACGGCGCACTCCAGCGATCTGTGCCCCGACGTTTCCTGGCTCCCAGAATGACCACATCATCGGACCGGCGTTCCCCGGAACCGTGGAACCAGCAGGCCAGCAGATCGCCGTTCGGGCATTCCACAATGCATGAACCGTGGTTGTGCCAGGTTTCGAGTGGAAAAATGAGTTCGGATGTGAGCAGCTCTTCTGCGGCGACGGCCAAAGAGGGGCTTCCCGGGATCAGAATGAGGACAGCGGACAGACGCAGGATGGATCGGGACAGAGAACGCACCATCTGAAATTCCTCAGAAAACATTGAGCGGACGGTCGGGGCGGCTGATCGTCGCTTCAGACCAGGCGTCAGCATTGAATTCCCGCCGGTCCGTGTCAACAGTGTGCGAAACGAGAACACGTCGACGGGACCGCACACCCGCATCGTTCGAACGAATTGCCGGAGTTTCGTCTTCGGTCTATGATCCGGCTGCCTGGCGGCGAAGCGGCCGGACCGGAAGGCGGAAAGCGGGCCCGGGAAACAGACCGTGTTTCGGATGAATTTCCGGGCTGCCGTTCGACGGGGTGTCCGACGGAACCGGAAACCGCTTCGCGTTCGCATGGAGGATCTGTCGAACATGTCCGTTTCGAACGAACTGCCTGGCAGTTCGACAATCGGAATTCTGTACGGCGGATCCGGCAGACGATCTTCACTTCCTTCCATTCATCCAACTGACAATCGACGGACAGAGGCAACAGATGGCGGACCCGGCAGTCCTGGAAACGATCACCGGAATCGATCCGGAAGAAATGCAGGAATGGTACGATTCTCTGGACGACATTCTGCACCGCTACGGCGCCAGAAAGCTGGGAGAACTGCTCATTCAGCTTCAGGAACGTGCCTACGAGAACGGTGTCAAGCTGCCGTTCACAGCCAACACGCCCTACATCAACACGATCCATCATTCTGAACAGCCGCGGTTTCCCGGCGATCTGGAAATCGAACGGCGGATCAAGAGCATTGTTCGCTGGAATGCCATGGCCATGGTGCAGCGGGCCAATCAGAACTATCCCGGGATCGGCGGTCACATTTCCACCTTCGCGTCCGCCGCGACGCTGTACGAGGTCGCTCAGAATCACTTTTTCCGGGGGCGGACGGACACGCATCCGGGGGACATGGTCTATTTTCAGGGGCATGCGTCTCCCGGAATGTATGCCCGCGCCTTTCTGGAAGGCCGTCTGGACGAATCGCATCTGGAGCACTTTCGTCGGGAGCTTCCGGCCGGTGAGGGTCTTTCCAGCTACCCGCATCCGTGGCTGATGCCGGATTTCTGGCAGTTTCCCACCGTTTCCATGGGGCTGGGACCGATCTGTTCGATCTACCAGGCCCGTTTTCTGCGGTACATGGAACACCGCGGGCTGAAGGATACGTCTCAGATTCGCGTGTGGGCTTTTCTGGGCGACGGCGAATGCGACGAACCGGAATCTCTGGGGGCCCTGACTCTGGCTTCCCGTGAACAGCTCGACAATCTCACCTGGGTCATCAACTGCAATCTGCAGCGGCTGGACGGTCCGGTGCGCGGCAACGGGAAGATCATTCAGGAACTGGAAGCCGCCTTCCGCGGAGCCGGATGGAACGTCATCAAGGTGATCTGGGGCGGTGACTGGGATCCGCTGCTGGACGCCGACGTCGACGGCAAACTCGTCAAACGCATGGGTGAAGTCGTGGACGGGGAGTACCAGAAGTACACGGTGTCATCCGGGGAGTACATCCGGAAACACTTCTTCGGAGCCGATCCGGATCTGCTGAAAATGGTGGATCATCTGAGCGATGAGATGATGCAGAAGATTCGCCGGGGAGGACACGACCCGGAGAAAGTCTATGCGGCCTACCACGCGGCCGTGAATCACAAGGGGGCTCCCACTGTCATTCTCGCCAAGACCATCAAGGGCTACGGTCTGGGAGAAGCCGGCGAGGGACGCAACGTCGCTCACAACCAGAAGAAGATCAATGAGCAGGAACTGAGGAATTTCCGCACGCGGTTTGCCATTCCGCTGAGTGATGACGACCTGGAACAGGTTCCTTTCTACAAACCGCCGGAAGACAGTCCGGAAATGGTTTATCTTCGCAAGCAGCGTCAGGCTCTGGGCGGATATGTCCCGCAGCGGTGTCCCACGGATGAACGCCTGGAAATTCCTGCTCTGGAAGACCGCGTGTTCCAGGCCAAAGGGCTGCTTCCCGGCAGCGACGGCGATGAAGGATCGACGACCGGCACTCTGGGCCAGATTCTGCGCGGCCTGGTACGTCACCCGACCTGCGGAAAGCGGGTGGTGCCCATCATTCCCGACGAAGCCCGCACCTTCGGCATGGAAGACATGTTCAAGCTGGTGGGCATCTATTCCAGCAAGGGCCAGCTTTACGAACCGGTCGACCGGCAGGTGATTCAGTATTACAAAGAAGCACGGGATGGTCAGCTTCTGGAAGAGGGCATCAATGAAGCCGGAGCGATGGGGTCGTTCATCGCGGCCGGCACCGCCTACGCCAGTCTCGGCACGAACATGATTCCCTTTTACATCTACTATTCGATGTTCGGGTTTCAGCGTGTGGGAGATCTCATCTGGTGTGCGGCGGATTCCCGCGTCAAGGGGTTTCTGTGCGGAGGCACGTCCGGCCGCACAACGCTCAACGGCGAAGGCCTGCAGCACGAAGACGGCCACAGTCAGCTCATGGCCACCAGCGTTCCGTCGCTGCGTGCCTACGATCCGGCCTACGGGTACGAGCTGGCGGTCATCGTTCAGGAAGGCCTCCGGCGGATGTACGCGGAAGGCGAAGAAATCTTTTATTATCTGAGCGTCTACAACGAGAACTATGCTCAGCCGCCGCTGCCGGAAGGCGACGATGTCCGCGAAGGCATCATCCGCGGAATGTATCGACTCAGCAGCACCCGCAGCGGAGAACGCCAGCAGTACCGTCCGCAGCTTTTCGGCAGCGGCCCGCTGATCCGCAGTGCCCTGCGGGCTCAGGAAATTCTGGCCGATCAGTTCGGCATCGGGTCGGATGTGTGGAGCGTGACCAGTTACAGCGAGCTGCGGCGTCACGCCATGGAATGCCAGCACTGGAACGAACTGCATCCTCAGGAACCGCCGCGCCGCAGTTATCTGGAAACCGTTCTGGACGGGGTCAAAGGTCCGTTTGTCGCCACCAGCGACAATGTGCGGCTGGTTCCTGATCAGATTCGGGCATGGATTCCGGGAGAATACATCGTCCGGGGAACCGATGGTTTCGGCCGCAGCGAAACACGCGATGAACTGCGGCGTCATTTTCGCATCGATGCCGAATCGACGGCGTATTCGGCGCTGGTCGGACTGCACCGCATGGGAGCGTGGGGAGCCGACGGGCTCCAGCACGCCCTGGAAACGCTCGGACTGGACCCCCATGCTGTTTTTCCCGTGGATGCCTGACCTGTTGTGAACCTGCCGAAAGGACCGAAGGCATCGTCCGGAAATCCAGAACCCCCCGGACACGTTCTTTCCGGTTTTCCTTTCCGTTCCGGAAACTGTCTTCACACTGAGTGATCTGATGACAATCGAATTCAAACTTCAGGAAGTGTCCGAGGGTGTCGAGTCGGTCGACATCGCTGAGATCCGGGTGCAGCCTGGCGACGTGATCACCCCGGGTACGGTGGTCTGCGAAGTGGAAACCGATAAGGCCGTCGCCGAAATTGAATGCCCGCATGCCGGCACCGTCAAAGAAGTTCTCGTGTCGCCCGGCGATACGGTGCCCATCGGAGCTCCTCTGCTGCTGATCGAGGAAACAGCGGCGGCCGACTCGGATGCCCCGCAGGAACCGGCAACGCCGGAAATCTCCACAGCAGATTCCGGAACATCCAGCGTGTCGGCAGATTCAGAACCGGCAGCAGCCGCAGACACCGCTTCCGCCGATGCCGGAACAGACGCTGCATCCTCCGAACAATCCGCTTCGGTGGTCGAATTTCTGCTGCCGGCTGTTTCCGAAGATGTGACATCCGTGGACGTGGCGGAGGTTCTGGTGTCGCCAGGAGACCGGATTGCCGCCGGAACGGTGGTCTGTGAAGTGGAAACCGACAAGGCCGTCGCGGAAATCGAATGTCCGCATGCCGGCACGATCGAATCCGTTCACATCAAAGCGGGCGACCACATCGACATCGGGGCGCCGCTGCTGACGATCCGCACAGTGCCTGACGCGGCAGCCGGTGATCCGAAGGATTCTCAAAGCGGGTCCGCCGCACAGACGCCGGCCGTCTCATCCCCGCCTTCACCGGCACCGTCCCCCGCACAGCCGGTTTCTGTTCCGGCGCCATCGCCCGCTTCACAGACCGCTGCAGCTCCCATTCGTCCGGCGGGATCGGGCGGAGCGAACGATGCCGACGTCAACACCGCTCATCCCCCGCCTCCGGCCGGCCCCGCCACGCGGCGTCTGGCCCGCAAACTGGGAGTCGATCTGCGGCAGGTGACCGGAAGTGCCCGCGGCGGGCGTATTGTGATTGAAGACGTGGAAGTTTATGTCCGCAGTCGTCTGGCGGCTCCCCAGGGCCGTTCGGGGTCTCTGGCCACCGGCATCGTTCCGGCGACATCGCTGCCCGATTTCAGTCAGTTCGGTCCCGTGGAACGGGAACCGCTGAACAAAATCTACCGGGCTGCGGCAGTCGGACTGCACGAATCGTGGCTGACGATTCCTCATGTCACCCAGCACGACCTGGCCGACGTGACGGAACTGGAAACAGCCCGCCGTCGCTACGTTCAGGCCAATCCGAACGCTCCGAAGATCACAATGACGGCCATCATGATCAAGGCGGTCGTGGGAGCTCTCAAAGCGTTCCCCCGTTTCAATTCCAGTCTGGACATGGAAACCGGCGAGTGGGTCATCAAAAAGTACTATCACATCGGCGTGGCGGTGGACACGCCCAAGGGACTGGTCGTTCCCGTGATTCGCAACTGTGACCAGAAGAACGTTCTGCAGGTGGCGGCGGAACTGAGTGATCTGGCGGAGCGGGCCCGCAACCGCAGGCTGAAACCGTCGGAAATGCGGGGCGCGTCGTTCACGATCACCAATCTGGGAGGAATCGGAGGCACCAGTTTCACGCCCATCGTGAACTATCCGGAAGTCGCCATTCTGGGTCTGTCGCGCGGGCAGAAACAGCTGCGGCTGGAAAACGGCGAACTCGTCGAACGCATCATGCTGCCGCTGTCTCTGTCGTACGATCACCGGGCCATCAACGGGGCCGATGCGGCCCGTTTCATCGTGAAACTGTCCGGCAGTCTGACCAATCTTTTCGAACTGTTCTGATTGATCCGGGCGGCGGCCGGTGCCTGTGCAGCAGCGGGCCGCCGTTCCGTCTTTATCCTCTGTTTGACCGGAAACACACGCACCATGTCAGGCCAGCAGCATGCCCAGGTGGTCATTCTGGGAGGCGGTCCGGGAGGCTACCCGGCTGCCTTCGCCGCCGCGGACCACGGATTCCAGACCGTTCTGATCGACGAAGGGGAACACCCCGGCGGCGTGTGTCTCAACCGCGGCTGCATCCCGTCCAAAGCCCTGCTGCATGCCGCGAAACTGATCCATGAAGTCCGTGAAGCGGCTGAATGGGGGCTGACTTTCGGAGATCCTCAGATCGATCTGGACCGGCTCCGCGGCTTTCGGACTCAGGTGGTCGGATCACTGACCGGCGGCATCGAACAGCTCTGCAGTGCCCGAGGAATCGAACGTATTCAGGCCCGCGGTACATTCGTCGATTCCACCACCCTGAAGCTGGCCTCCGCTGATGGCAGCACACGGACCATCACATTCGATCACGGAATCGTGGCCACCGGATCGCTCCCCGTGATGCCGGGCCTGTTCGACATCGGTGACAGCCGCGTCATGGATTCCACCGGCGCTCTGCAGCTTCCGGATATCCCGTCCCGTCTGCTGGTGATCGGCGGTGGATACATCGGGCTGGAGCTGGGAACTGTGTATGCCGCTCTGGGCAGCGCCGTCACCGTGGTGGAAATGACGGACGGGCTGTTGCCGGGAGCCGACCGGGATCTGGTTCGACCGCTGCAGAAAATTCTGACACAGCGATTCACAGACATTCTTCTGAAGACCCGGGTGGCCGGCCTGACGGCCACCGACAGCGGAATCACGGCCCGCCTGGAAAACGAAAACGGGGAATCCGAACAGACGTTCGACCGTGTTCTCGTATCCGTTGGCCGTCGCCCCAACAGTTCCGGTTTCGGCCTGGAACAGACGCAGGTTCACGTGGATGACCGCGGATTCATTCGTGTCGACCGCCATCAGCGCACCGACGACCCGCATCTGCTGGCGATCGGCGACGTGGCCGGAGAACCCATGCTTGCTCACAAAGCCACGCGGGAAGCCCACGTGGCCATCGACACGCTTCTGGAAGAACCCGGACAGTTCGACTGCAGGGCCATCCCGGCGGTCGTGTTCACCGATCCGGAACTGGCCTGGTGCGGCCTCACGGAAACCGAAGCGAAGGCTCAGGGGCAGGATGTGGTCGTGACACGGTTCCCCTGGGCCGCATCCGGCCGCGCCCGGACGCTGGCCCGCACCGAAGGCCTCACCAAACTCATCGTGGAACCGGCGAAACAGAGAGTTCTGGGAGTGGGAATCGTTGGTCCGGGAGCAGCGGAAATGATCGCCGAAGCTGTTCTGGCGGTCGAACTGGGCGCCACAGCGCGCGATCTGGCCGAATCGATCCACGCTCATCCCACACTTTCAGAAACCATCATGGAAGCTGCGGAAGGCGTCTTCGGTCAGCCGACTCATCAGTACAAACCGCGATCGGCGAAACGGAAGTGACAGCCGGCTGCAGGTTGCCGGATCGGTCGATTCTTCGCAGCGCGCATGCAGCGGAAACGATGTGCCCGTCAGGCGATGAACTGCATGGCGTACACGTCGGCATCGTGCAGTTCCAGCACCAGCCGAACCGGTCGTCCGCGCAGACCGCTCAGGTCTGTCCCCTGCTTCCACGCGACGGTGCGGGCCACACTGTCGCCGAACAGAACATGGCAGTCCTTTAGTGAATGCCCTTCGATTTCAGTCCCGTCCGGCGACTGAAGCCCCACACGCACACCGCCGGCTGCCGACGATGCGAAATTCAGCTGCAGCCGCGTTCCGGAAAATGTGAAGGGACGGGAAATCATTCGGCCGCCGTCGGCTCCGGCATGCAGCGACACGAAACCGTCCAGACGCAGGGTGTACCGCCGCAGCAGACTGCCCGTGCCGTGCCAGTAACCTTCTGTCGCATACAGCGACAGTTCGTTCGGTCCGCCGGGCAGTGACGGACGGGTTTCCACCAGGTGCCAGCCGATGTACTGATGCCCGTAGTGCCAGGCATCCGGGCGTTCCGGACCAGGACGCAGAAAGGCTTCGTTCCAGCGGTGAAAGTGCGTTCCGTTGCGGCTGGACATGAACAGACCTTCGGTCAGAGCTGTTCCATAACGTTCGACCGAAGAGGCCCGCAGCCGCCGCTGTTCCAGGGCCGGCAGAGCCTTCATGGATTCGGACCAGCCGCGTTCGATGTATCGGGTCGGAAATCCGATCAGCAGATGGTCCGCCCGGTGATAGGGTTTGATCTGGTTCGTATAAAGATGTTCAGAAGGGGAATCTTCGTAGGTCAGGTCGGCCACCTGGTCCCAGTGAATCAGATCGTCCGATGTGGCCGTGCGGATGGCGCGCGTGCCGGCAGCCCGGACCGTCCCGTTCTCATCCGTCTGCTTCGTGAAGTAACGCCAGTAGGCCCGATAGCGGCCGATTCCAGGATCCCAGAAGGCGAGGTTCTGAGAATCGAACACTCCCAGACCGCTGAGGATGGGGGCATCTGTCATGGGAGACCAGCGCAGGCCATCGGGTGACCGAAACGGCAGCAGGCCGTTCGGACTGACGGATCGAAAAATCGCCTTGTACCGCGCCGAATCGGGAACATCCGGATTTTCATCCCGAAACACGGCCGGATGCCCGGCATCCACGTGAATCGGGCCGAGCGGACCACTGGTCATGACAATGTTGTTGTCTTTCGACCCCTGAAAGTCGTACAGCCCGAGCTGCGGTCGGTGCCAGTGGATGCCGTCAGGGCTTTCCGCACAGCAGCAGTACAGCGGGTGACGTCCCGTGTTCATCCGGCCCGGCTGCGGATCCAGGTGCCAGGCCTTGTAGTACATCCGATAACGGTCACCGTCCTGGAAAATGCTGTGATACCCGCAGCCGGTGCCTTCCCACGGAGTATCATGCCGGATGGCGATTTCCCGCGGGACCGGGTGATGGAGTCTCTGCTGCAGCGCACCTTCTGTGCGGTCAATCAGATATCGATCGACGAAAAGTTCCCGACGTGTTTCGAGTGCCGGCAGATCTTTTCCAGCACTGACAGTCGCGGCACCGGCAGGGCCGGTCGCCACCGCAGCCGCGGCGGAAACGGCGGAGCGCAGAAAAGAACGTCGCGGCAGGCATCCGGTCAGACGGGACAGCGATGGCGGCATGAAGCAGGCTCCTTCGGAGACAGACGGTGGTGATCCGGCGCGGGAGTCTTCTCAGAGGAACACCCCGCCGGCAGCGGAACGCGCGTTTCGGGGCTCCTGATTTTATCGGTCCGTCCGGCAGGACGCCATATCCGGCTGCGCAGAACCCTCCGAACGGATCCGAAAGCCGGCCACACGCTGTGAACCTTTGGACCGGCAGACTGTCCGAATCTAAAGATGCTCCGGTTCATCCTGTTTCCATCGGGCACGGACCGGCCGGCTGAACGCGGAATCCCGCCGACAGGGTGGTTCCGTTTCCCGTTCCTTCCTTCCACAGGACCATGTTTCATGCCACAGAAGACTTTTGCATGCAGGCAGCTCGCACCGGAAGACGTCCGCCTGGGCGACTACATCACGATCATGGACTTCGGGCCGGTGTGCGCCGAACAGGTTCTGTCGTGTCCGTGGGCGGATGACGTTCCGGCCGATGGGGCGGAACCGTCTGCTTCCGCCCCGCCGCCGGGGGTGCTCAGCGGTTTTCCGGCACGCGTGCGTGCGGTGTGTCTGCCGTTCGTCTTCGTGAAGCACGTGGACGGGACCCATGGCGTCTGGGATCTGCGGGTCTGCCGCGTGGCCCGGCTGCCGCGACGCTATGCCCGATGCGTCTGGCGTGAGCTGAAACCGGCGAGAAAACGCTGCCGGCAGAAGCAGAAGGCTGCTGTCGGGAAAGAAGACTGATCGGACGCACGGCGAAGCTGTTCTGAGCGGCTGGTCAGCGGTCAGGATGCAGGCCGGCGGGCACCACCGCCGGCCCGCTGTCCGGTTGACGCTCCGTCGGCCTCCGCCGACGATGCACTCTGTCGGTCGGACGGCGATCGGAAGGACTTTTCTGACTCCTGCGCAGGAATCTGTCAGCCATGTTTCAGGACGACCTTTTTCGCGGCAAAACCGTTCTGGTCACCGGCGGCCGCAGCGGCATCGGCTTTGCGACGGCCCGCATGTATCTGGAACTGGGAGCATCCGTGGTGATCTGTTCGCGCCGCGCAGACGCTCTGGCCGATGCCGCGCGGCAGCTTGAACAGTTTGGCCCCTGCGAAAGCCGTGCCTGTGACATCCGCGAACCGGATGATGTGGCCGCTCTGGCGGATTTCATACAGCAGCGGCACGATCGGCTGGACATTCTGGTGAACAATGCGGGCGGCCAGTTTCCGTCGCCGGCCGAAGCCATCAGTCCCGGCGGCTGGGCGGCCGTCATCACCAACAATCTCAACGGCACCTTCCATGTGACGCGTCAGATGGCCCGTTCTTTTTTCATTCCTCAGAAAGAAGGAATCATCGTGAACATCACGGCGGAAGTGTCGCGAGGATTTCCCGGCATGGCGCACACCGGCGCTGCGCGGGCCGGTGTGGAGAATCTCACGAAAACGCTGGCTCAGGAATGGGCGGAATACAACATCCGGGTCAACGCGGTGGCTCCGGGAATCATCGCTTCATCCGGACTGGACACCTATCCGAAATCCATGCAGCCGTTTTTCGAACGGGCCCGGGCGACCAACCTGATGAAGCGATTCGGAACGCCGGAAGAAGTCGCTTATGCCGTGCTGTTTCTGAGCTGTCCGCTGTCTGCTTATACCAGCGGGACGATCCTGCACGTCGACGGTCTGGATCACCTCGCCGGTCAGGGCATGTCCCTGTTTTCTCTGATGAAACAGGCGGCCGCACCATGACAATGTCCGGCCGTCGATGAGGGGGCCGTCCCGCAGAGGGGCAGACGGTCAGCGCAGGGTTCTGGCCGGATCCCAGTGAGCCATCTGACCGGTCACCGGGACCAGATACAGTTCGACACGTCGATTGCGGGCCCGGGCCGATTCATCGGTGGAGGCATCCAGGGGCTGGAAGCGGCTGTATCCCATGGCAGCCATCCTTTCCTCTTCCAGCCCGAACTGCCGCAGCTGCACAATGACCGCATCGGCGCGGTCGGTCGACAGGTGCCAGTTCGTGGGATGTTTTCGGGCCGTTTCCGGCCGGGCGATCCGCTGATCATCAGTGTGACCGACAATGAGGATGCGGAAGTTCTGTGCCTGGGAAGTGGAAGCGGCCTGCACGAAGTCCTTCAGGATCGGCAGCATTTCCGGACGCAGTTCAGCGCTGCCCAGATCGAACCGGATGTCGCCCTGGTAGCGATACAGGCCGGTGGCCGCATCGAATTCGAAACCGGGGATCTCGGTTCCCAGCCCGGTGAACATCGGATCATCGTCCGGGGTTTCGAACAGTTCGGCGATCTGTTGTTTGAGCTGTTCTCGTTCGGTGAGCAGATTGTCGATCCGTTCCGTGGCAGTTTCCAGATCGCTGCGGGTGTCGGCCAGTTCCTGATTCAGGTGCCGCTGCTGTTCCTCGAGTCCGGCGATCATCTGCTGAGCGCCGTCGTGAGCGGCCTGGAGTTCCTGTGCGCGGGCGTACAGTTCCTGAGCGTGATGCTGAGCCATGGCCAGTTCTGAAGCCGGCACGAACGCACCGGGCATCGCGCAGCCGGTGGTCAGAAGCGCTGAACTCAGACCGAACAGGCAAAACAGCAGATGATGTCGAACCATCCTGGCAGTCTCACAGATGTCATGCGGAATTCACGAACACGGCCGACGGCGGCAGGCCGCTCTGAAACAGCGGCCGTGTTTCCAGACGGCTTATACGTTCGATCCTTCTGTGAACAAACATCCGTTCTGAGTCGAACCGGCGATTGCCTGACGATTCGGCTGACTCTCTGATTGTGCCGCGGCCGTTTTGGGCAGAAGCTGCCGAAACCGGAATGCGTGCGTCAGATGTTGCGCATGCGGGTGCGGCGAAACATCGGCGAAAGCCGCCGATGGGGGAACTGCAAAACCGGGCGTCCCGGATTTGTAATTTCTTCGCACTTCGGTCACGATGCCCGGCTTTCAGCGAATCTGAAGTCGCAGTGGAGAAATCAGATGACGGCAGCAGAAAGCGATCTTCCGGAACCTCTGGATGTTCTGGCCGTGGGGGCTCATCCGGACGATGTGGAAATCGCCGTGGGAGGCACTCTGGCGGCCATGGTTCGCCAGGGGCGTCGCGTGGGAATCGTGGATCTGACCGATGGAGAGCCCACGCCGCTGAGCCCGGGGCCGGAGGTGCGGATCGAAGAAGCCCGTCTGGCGGCCGAGGAACTGGGTGTTCACCACCGGGAAATTCTTTCCCTGCCGAATCGCCGTCTGTTCGATTCGTTCGAGGCACGCGTGGAACTGGCGAAGGTGTTTCGGCGGTGGCGGCCGCGTCTGGTACTGGGAATTGCCGACCGGACGCCGCTGGCGTCCCCCGACCACTGGCAGGCGATGCAGATCACCGATGCGGCCGTGTTCTATTCCCGACTGACGAAGTGGGATGACTGTTTCGACGGACTGCCGGTGCATCGCATTCAGCGGCAGTTGTGGTATCCGCTGGGGTTTCAGAATCTGAGTCTGCCTGAGGGCGGCGGGCGATTCGTGTCCGACATTTCGGACACGCTGGACACGAAAATCGCGGCGATCCGCCGTTACCGAACCCAGTTTCCGAAAGAAAAGGAACGCGTATTCCGGCTCGTGGAAAGCCACAATCGTCTTCTGGGCATGTCGGCAGGATTCCTTGCCGGAGAACTGCTGATCTGTACAGGCACACTTGGGCTGACAGACGTTTTTGGTACGCTTTGCACAGACCGGGACTCTTCCCTTCACTGATCCGCGTCGTTCCCAGTGGCGGAGGATGGATGTATGTTGCGTTCGCTGTTTCGCGACATCTTCCGGCGCTGGTTCGTTCCGTCAGCAGGCACTTCGATGGTTGGTATTCGGTCCGGTCACGTCAGCATCACCGGGAATTTTCGAGACAACAATGAAGACAGCGTCGTCGTCGATCCGGACGGACGCTTTTTCATTGTGGCCGATGGAATGGGCGGCCAGAATGCCGGTGAACAGGCCAGTCAGATGGCCGTGGAACTCATTCCCCGACAGCTCACGGCACGCATCAGTTTTCAGGATGATCAGCCTGCCGACGTGCTCTCGGCCATCGATGCGGCCGTCGATCATGCCAATTCGGAGATCATGGCCCTCAGCGAACTCGACCCGTCCGCCCGCAACATGGGAACCACCGTGGTGCTGGCGGTCGTGTCGGGAAAGCGGCTGTTCATCGGAGGCGTGGGCGACAGTCGGGCCTATCAGCTTCGAGGCGGTGAACTCACACAACTGACCACCGATCATTCGCTCACTCAGGCCCTCATCGATGCCCGAACGATCACACCCGAAGAAGCGGAAAACCACCGTTACCGGAACGTGCTGTACCGGTATCTGGGAACGCGGGACGGATCGGCCGGGACGGACGCCCGGGAAATCCACCCTCAGACAGGTGACCGATACCTGCTGTGTTCGGACGGTGTGACAGACGGCGTGGACGACGAAACACTCAAAAAACTGCTCACCGCTTCCGACGATCCCGACACCGTTGCCCAGGCGATCGTGGACGCCGCTCTGGAAGGCGGATCGCGCGACAATATCAGCTGCGTCGTGCTCATCGTCGACTGATTCGGCCGCAGCCGGAGCCGGTCGAAACGGCCGGGCCGACTGTTCCGGTCAGGCAGACTGTCCGACCCGGAACTGGCAGGAGTGGAAAGTTTTCTTCCGTCCTGCAGCACCGGGGACGGTTCCCCGGCGGCCGAATCACGGAAACGCCTCAATCGTGCCCGGCCGGACATTCGATGCAACGGGAGAAATCGTGTGTTCGTGTGCGCTGCGGCGTACCGACCAGTCCGACCGGCTGCTGAACTTTGTGATCCCATGGACGGCAGCAAACGGGATTGACGAATTCATCTGTCGGAGACAACCTGATGAGGGTGGACGTCTCCAGTTTCAGCAGCAGATGGGGACTGATATGCGTGTGACCTTCAGTGTGCCGGGCGTTCGCCATGGGTGGCTGCCAGGAATTCCCGCAACGCTTTCGAAGCGGGAACTGCGGCGCCGGTTCTGGCATATGAGTCCGGGGCTGCTGCCTTTTGTTCTGCAGGCGGTGCCCCATCAGGATCCCATCTCGCCGACGCTGCGGGGCATCATTCTGATCGTGGCCGCTGTCATTGCCGGGCGGATTTTTCTCGGATTTCGCCGGATTCAAAGAACGTCGGAACGCGGCGGCGGGGCAGCCGTCGCCGGTTACGTGCTGTCGGTGCTGACCATGATGCTGCTGTTTCCGCGTCATCTGGAAATGTCTCTGGCCCTGCTGGCCATTCTGGCGTTCGGCGACGGCTCGGCCACTCTGTTCGGACTGCTGCTGCGCGGTCCGCGGCTGCCCTGGAACAGAGACAAATCGTGGACCGGACTGGGGGCCTTCGTGACGGCAGGAACACTGACGTCCGCGTGGATCTACTTCGGCGAATCGCTCAACATCGAATCGGCGGATCCTCCGGTCACCTTCCTTCAGGCCCTGCTGCTGGTGCTGCCGGCTGTGGTGGCGGCCGCCGTGGGGGAATCCATCCGCAGCCGCATCAATGACAACGTCCGCGTGGGCGTTATTGCCGGACTGGTGCTGATGCTGACCCACCTGTACCGTCCCATGTGAAGCCCGGACGGCTCCGCTGCTCGTTCCTGTTCAGGAAACCACACCCGCATGGCTGCTCTCCTGGAGGTTTCCGGTCTCCGCTGCACCTTCGGATCGCTGACGGCCGTGCGTGATGTGTCGTTCGAGGTGAACGGGGGAGAAGTCTTCGGACTCCTGGGCCCCAACGGAGCCGGAAAAACCACGACGGTTCGCATCATCTGCGGCATGCAGGTTCCGGATTCCGGGGAGGTGCGTTTCGACGGGCAGCCGGTTCGCGGCCGCCGTCCCGATGTGCAGCAGCGGCTGGGTGTCGTGCCGCAGAATCTGGCCGTGTATCCGGATCTGAACGCCCAGGAGAATCTTCTGTTCTTCGGGGCGTTGTATGGCCTGCACGGTTCGGACCTGCGGCGGGCTGTCGACCGGGCGCTGTCGGTAACCGGTCTGGCCGATCGGCGGCGAGATCCGGCCGGCACGTTTTCCGGAGGCATGCAGCGGCGTCTGAATTTCGCCATCGGCATTCTGCACAGCCCCGATCTGCTGATTCTGGACGAACCGACCGTGGGCGTGGATCCGCAAAGCCGCCGTCATCTGCTCGACTGCGTCCGCGACATTCAGGAATCCGGGACGGGCGTCATCTATGTCAGTCACTACATGGAAGAAGTGGAAGCCGTCTGTCAGCGTGTGGCCATCATCGATCACGGACGCGTTCTGAAATGCGATACGCTGGCCGGGCTGCTGAGTGAAGTGCCCCGCGAAGTCGATCTGCTTCTGCCGGACAGCGCCGCATCCCGGTGGCAGGATCCGCCCGGAATTCGGTCGCAGATCACTGAGGACGGCCTGCTGCTGACGATCACCGATGATCCGTCCGTCCCTGAGCAGCTCACCGGCCGCCTGGCAGCCGTCATGCAGCAGCTGGCGGAGCGTGAACTGCCCCTTCAAAACATTCGCACTCAGGAACCAGGTCTGGAACGGCTCTTCCTGGAACTCACCGGTCACGAACTGCGCGACTGATTTCTGCCGTCGTTGCTCCGACAGGAACGCTTCATGTTCCGAGACGCACTGATCATCACATGCAAGGATCTGCGGCTGCTGTCGCGGGACCGCCGGGCCTTTGTGGTTCTGCTGGTGCTGCCATTGATTCTGATGGCGGTCATCGGTTCGTCCGCCGGACGCATGGCGGCCGATTCGGACCGCCGTTCCGCAGCGGTCGAATCGGCCGGAAGCCCCGCATCGACCGACAGCATCCGGCCCGTCGGTGCATCACCGGAACACCGCGTGTATCGTTCGATCGTTCCCGGATACACGGTTCTGTTCGTGTTTTTCCTGGTCAGCATCATGGGACGGTCGTTTCTTCAGGAACGGGAACTGGGAACCCTGCAGCGTCTGCAGATGGCACCCATTTCTTCGACCGCCATCCTGCTGGGAAAAATGCTGCCCTTTTTCGTCGTGTCAGTGATCCAGACCGCGGTTCTGCTGCTTTCGGGAATCTTCCTGTTCGGCATGTCGCCCGGGGCCCGCCCGGAACTGCTTGTGCCCCTGGCAGGAAGTACCTCGCTGGCCGCCGTGACTCTGGGACTGGCCTTTGCCGTCTGGGTGCGGTCCGATGCGCAGGTATCCGCCTGGGGCAACCTGCTTGTTCTGGGCACCGCGGGAATCAGCGGCTGCCTGGTGCCTCGCCACTGGATGCCCGAACTGTCCCGCCAGATCAGCCTGGCAACCCCCCATGCCTGGGCTCTGGAAGCCTACCGCGAAATCCTCGTATCGCCGTATCCGGATGTGGGAGCTGTCGCCGGATGCTGCGGGATGCTGCTGCTGTTCAGTGCCGTGTTCTTCGTGGTGGGGCTGGCCGGATTCCGAAACACGTGACAGGGAACCGATCGGTCCGGATGCCGGCCGGCCGGACCGGGTTTCGGATTCTCACAAGACAGGACGCCCTGTGATGAAATACATCGCCGCCGACGCATGTCCGGAAGTTCCCGCATCGCATGAAGATCCCGCCCGCCCCGGTGTGTGGAAACGGGTGCTGGCCACAGCCGACGACATCTGCAGCGGCCAGGTGATGATGGTCAATCGAGCCCGGCTGCCGATCGGCGCATCTTTTCGGCCGCACTATCACGAAGACATGCAGGAAATCTTCGTAATGATCGGCGGCACGGCGCGGATGCGGATCAATGAATCGGTCGTCGATCTGACAGCCGGCGACACCGTCATCGTCGATGCTCTCGAAGTCCATGACATGCAGAACACCGGGACGGCGGATGTGGACTATCTGGTTGTGGGCGTGTCTCGTCAGCAGGGCGGGCGGACGATCGTCGTCTGATCCGCCGGCGATTCCCGTGTCAAAGCGACTCCCGTGCCGAATTCCGTGTCGAAGCAGCCGGCCGATTTCACATCGACGGCGGACAGATCACTGGGAGCGAATCACTGTGAGGCCCCGTCGGAATCGGATTCTTCGGAAGCCGGTTCCGGTGCAGGCAGACGCGACACGAGATCGGCGATGGCTTCCAGAGACGCCAGATCGTCTTCGTGCTGGCGTTCTGCTTCTTCATCGATGCGCCGCACTTCGTTCTTCCAGAACTCGAGTTCGGAGGACAGTTCACCGACCCGCGCATTTGTGGCTGCCAGAGATTCCTGGACGGATTCCCGTTCCTGCCGTTCGCGTTCGAGTTCTGTCTGGAGCTGATCGAGGCGGATGCGGACAGCTTCGGCTTCCTGCCGCAGGGCGTCGCATTCCCGCAGAGCGGCAGAACTTTTTGCATCTGCCGACATGTCCATCGGCAGGGCCGAAGACGCATCCGGCGGTGTTTCGGGAGGAACCGGCTGCGGCATGGCGGGACCTGGTGTCGAGGGCGCCGGGGAATAGGTCTGCGGAGCCGTCGCAGACGGATCGTAAACCGGACCGGCTGCAGAGGACCGATGACAGTGGCCGCAGTGACCGGACTCGCCCGGGTGGCCGACCACCGCCGGTGGAGGGACGACGGCGCAGCCAGGCAGAACTGCCAGGGACAGCCCGGTCAGGCAGACCAGCCGGACAGCGGATCGCGGTTTCCGAAATTCGAATGCAGATGCATGCATGTTCACGCTCCCTGAGACGCCGGTCGGTCGGCATATTCACAGACGATGACCGATTCTTCGCCGCAGCGGCACTGCACGTGGATGCGGGCGACGTTGCCGGCCGCATCGTGTTCCACACGCAGAGTGGTTTCGTGCGGCGGACTGCTGTCGCCGGGCGGCGGGTTCATGGCTCGCAGCGCCTGAATGTCACCCACGCGAATGGGCGCGTCGCTGACCCGCACAGCCGTTCCGGGAAGAATTCTCGTTGTGGCAGTCATGTCCTGTTTTCCTGCGGTCAGTGATGAAGATCCGGCTGCTCGTCAGCGGCTGCGGGCGGCTGTGATCACCAGACGGCTGAACCAGCGGACAGCCAGTCCTGCCACCAGTCCGCTCACCGTCACACGGAACAGCAGATGGGCCGGGGATGTCCCCTGGAGGGCTCCGGCAATCGTGGCCGCGCAGGCCACCAGCAGTCCGACGCAGCGGCCCCACGGGAAATCCTCCGCCTGTCTGATTCGACTCATCAGGCCGCCTCCCGATGTCCGGCAGCCGGCGTTTCAGGAAGTCCGGCGGACGGCGGCAGCGGAATGCCGGGGGAGGCCGGTGGTGTGTCCGGTGCTGGTGTCGTTTCGAAAATCTGATCCATTCTCAGTTCGTCGGCCGAATCGATGATCATGTCGCCAGGAACCTCCTGGTAGGCAATGATGCCCAGTTCCGGTGCAGATCGGGCCAGAAGACGCCGAAACGGTCTGCGAAGCTGCTGGTCGACCAGCAGGGCCAGCGGCTGATCCAGACGCCGGGCTGCCGACCAGGCATTCACGGCGGCTTCGATGAGTCGGCTGAGAGGACCGGGGGCCACTGCGAGCTGGCCGTTGTGCAGACAGCGGCGCAGATGCATATCGAGCTGCGGTTCCATGGTCAGGACACGCAGGCGGCCTTCGCTGTCCCGATACGGCTCACACACCAGACGTCCCAGATCGACCCGCACCAGGTCGACCAGTTCATCCACGTTGTCGACTCCGTAGGCATTGTTGACGATGGTTTCCAGAATGTAGGCGAAGTCGGAAAGAGGAATCCGGTCTTCGGCCAGACGCACGAGCACCTGATGCAGGGTGCCCATGCGGATGGTTTCCGGTTTGATTTCTTCCACGATGGCCGGCGCGTATTTTTCGATGTGCCGCAGCATCTGGGCCAGCGATTCGCGTGTCAGCAGCTCGTGCGCGTGTCGTTTGAGAACTTCTCCCAGGTGGGTGATCAGCACGCTGAGCGGATCGACCACCGTGCAGCCCTGCCGTTCGGCCAGAACACGCATTTCCGGGTCGATCCAGCGCGATTCCAGTCCGAAGGCCGGTTCGACGGCCGGCTCACCCGCCAGGTTCACAGACAGTCCTTCCGGAAGAATGGCCAGAAGTTTTTCCGGCCGCAGGTCGGCGCTGCCCACACGGCGGCCGCCGATGAGGATGCGGTATTCATCCGGTTCCAGTGTCTGATTGCTGATGACACGAATCGGAGGAATCCAGTTGCCGCGGTTCTGAGAGAACTCGCGGCGCATGGCCGTGATGCGTTCGGCCAGACCTTTGGCCTGGCGCGTGCCGCGAATGAACGGAGCCAGAGCACTTCCCAGTTCCACGACAGCCCGGTCCGACAGCAGAAACCGTTCCAGAGTTTCCGTGTCGTCCTGATCCGAATCGGTTTCTGCTTCGGCCGCGGGGTCCGTTTCGGCCGCAGGCGTTTCTTTGCGGGGACGCCCGAACATCAGAAGCAAAGCGGCAGCCACACCGAAAAAGGGAATCTTCGGCAGGCCGGGCATCAGAGCGATCAGAGACAGGATGCCGGCTCCTGTCCAGACAGGACGCGTGCTGCGCAGCATCTGGCTGCGGATTTCTTCACCCAGGCTGTCGTCCGAACTGGTCTTGGTCACCAGAACGCCGGCCGTGGTGGCGATGATCAGAGCGGGAATCTGAGACACCAGGCCGTCACCGACGGTCAGAATCGAGTAGCGATGGATCGATTCGGAAAACGTCAGTCCGTTGCTGGTCATCCCGATGATGACCCCGCCAACCAGATTGACACCCGTGATGATCAGACCGGCGATGGCATCGCCACGCACGAATTTGCTGGCCCCGTCCATTGCCCCGTAGAATTCGGCTTCATGGGCCAGTTCGTCACGGCGGCGGCGGGCCTGGGCTCCATCGATCTGTCCGGCGGACAGTTCCGCATCGATGGCCATCTGCTTTCCGGGCAGGGCATCCAGAGTGAACCGGGCGGCGACTTCAGACACCCGGCCGGCTCCCTTGGTGATGACCATGAACTGAATGGTCACCAGAATCAGAAAGATGACGAGCCCCACAACCAGTTGTCCACCCACGACATAGTTGCCGAAGGCCGTCACGATGTTTCCCGCATAACCGTCCAGCAGAATCAGACGCGTCGTGGCCACGTTCAAAGACAGACGGTACAGCGTCAGCAGCAGCAGCAGCGACGGAAACACCGACAGTTCCATCGCCTTTCGGGTTCCCAGAGTCACCAGCAGCAGCAGCGTGGTGACTCCCAGATTCATGGCCAGCAGAGCATCCAGCAGGGCCGGAGGCAGCGGGACGAGCATGACCATCAGCCCGACCAGCATCGCGGCTGACAGCAGAGTCTCGCTCTGCTTCAGAATGTCGCCGGGAGAGCCAGATGGAAGAGTGCTGTCGGTCATCCGATATCAGCCGGGAACAGGTGGGTCTGTGGGTTGCGTGTTCTGTGTGTCGAAGACATCTGTCGGGGAGCCCCCCGAGCGGCTGCCGCCGTCAGTGAAAGCCGTCAGTGAAAGCTCGTACTGAGCACGCGGGCGATGAGCTGCCAGCCGTCGACCATCACGAACAGCAGAATCTTGAACGGAGTCGAAATCACCATGGGCGGCATCATCATCATGCCCAGAGACATCAGAATGACGGAAACCACCAGATCGATCAGCATGAAGGGGATGTACAGACAGAACCCCATGATGAAGGCGGTCTTCAGTTCACTGATCACGTAGGCGGGGATGAGCACCCGCATGGGGGTGTCCTGCGGTGTCGAAATCGACCGGATCCGGGCGATTCTGGCGAACAGGGCAATGTCGGCTTTGCGCGTCTGACGCAGCATGAAGTCCTGCAGAGCGGCCAGGCCCTGCTGAAACGCCACGTCGCCGGTAATCTCCTCTTCCAGATACGGCCGCACGGCATCCTGTTCGATGCGCGTCAGAGTCGGTCCCATCACGAACATCGTCAGAAACAGGGACAGTCCCAGAATCACCTGAGTGGGGGGAATTTCCTGTGTCGCCAGAGCCCTCCGCACGAAAGACAGGACGATGATGATGCGGGTGAACGCCGTCATCGTCACCAGGGCGGACGAAATCAGCACCATGCCGCCCAGAAACAGGGCGACTTTCAGTTGAGGAGACAGACCCTGGAATCCCCCGGATTCCACGATCTGCTGCATTGTGCTGGCCGATTCCATTCCGCTGTCCTGCGTCCGGCTGAAACTGTCCGATGCATCACCCGTCAGACTGCGGGAGCCCCGTCATCCGTCCCGTCTTCGCCGTAATGACTCAGTTGTTCCTCAAAAGCCGGCGGCACCAGAACAATCGTCCGGATTCCGCCGCCGTCGGTTCCCACCATCGCCTGCACGTCGCCCAGCTGCACCAGCGAAACCGCTCGCCCGGGGCCCAGAGCGAGCGTTTCCAGAATGCGGGATGTTCCGCTGCCGGAAGGCAGAATGCCCTGCCGCTGCTGCCAGCGTCGCAGTCCCAGAACCGTGAGCACACATAATCCCAGAACAATGACGGTCCACACCGCCAGCCGCACAAACATGTCACTGGTTTCCGCCCTGCCGGAAGCCATCGGTTCCGCTTCAGAACGGGAATCCCTCTGCGAAAGATCCAGAAACGGCCGCTGCCCCGCCCCGTCCGGCAAGGAACGCGATTCCGTCGGTCCGCCGGCATCTGAAGAACCATCACCGGACCGGACCGTGGCAGACATCCGGAGCACCCGCGGCCGGCCGGAAGTCTCCGACCACCTGGACGACCCGGACCATTCGGAAGACCGCGATGCCGATCCGGAAGCCGCCTGGGCGGACCACGCAGGGCGATACACCACCGGAGACGGAACAGAGCGCAACGGCACCGCATCGTCGGAAACCGGCTGCAGCGTCAGCCCGGCGGCCGGTACGGTGTCCCCCGGAAGGACGGCCGTCAGCAGAACAATCAGCCGAAGAAGCGTCATGCCGCATCCTCCGTCGCAGACGACAGATCGTCGGCGCGGGCGATTTCTGTGATCCTCACGGCGAAGCGGTCATCCACGACCACCACTTCGCCACTGGCGATGCGCACACCCTGCGCCATGACGGACACCGGATCCGACAGAGCCCGGTTGAGTTCCACGACGGAACCATGCCCCAGATTCAGCAGATCTCCAATGGACATCGTGACCCGGCCGATTTCCACAGCCACTTCCACCTGAACGTCGGAAAAACGTTCCAGAGGCATGGAGCCGCGATGACGCGTGGGCGCTGCATCCGGAAACTCCGCCGGGTGCACCGTGGGTTCGGCCGCGCTGTCACTGATCTGTGCGGCCGGATCGGCAGCCGGATCGGCTGAAGCGTCTGTCTGAGATTCTGTGCCTTCGCTCATGAATCCGATCCTCCACGAGAGGCCAGAATCTGGAATCCCTGGCGATTTCCGAGGCGGCAGGGCATTCCCAGCCACTGCATCCGGCCGTCCACCAGCGCCTGCAGCGGCTGGGAGACGGGCTGATCCAGCGGCAGGTAGTCGCCGACTTTGAGTTCATTGAGCTGTTTCAGAGTCAGCGATGTCGTTCCCAGTTCCACGACAAGTTCCACCGGCAGAAGCCGGGCCAGGTCCCGCAGTTCCGGCGCCGGATGGAATCCCGATGGTTCATGACCGCTGTCCTGAATCCCGATCGATTCCAGACCGGATTTCGGAACGATCCATGACACATCGTCCGGACCGAACGCGGTTTCGACAGTGATGGTTGTCAGGACGACTTCTGTATCCGGCGAAAAAATGCGGCTGCGGCGCGGGCGGGCCACCACACTGACCAGATCGCATGGCAGCGGTTCGATTTCCGGCCACGCCTGACTGGCCGCGCGGCAGATCTCTCCCATCAGCAGTTCGGTCATGGACAGTTCCGCAGGCGTCAGTTCCGCCGGTTCCGGCCAGTCGTCTCCTGGATTTCCCAGCATGTCGTACACGAGCGTCTGAGTGAGACGGCTGGACAGAGCGAACAGAGACGGGAAACCGTCCGGGCCCATTTCCACACGGGCTCCGAATCCCGGATCCGGCAGTCCCCCCACCGCGGCCGCGGCGATCGTCGATACGGGACGCCCTGCCGTCAGTGAGATGCTGCTGCCCAGCAGCGCCTGCCAGTTTTCCGCGAGAATGCCGCACAGACTGGTCAGCCAGCCGGACAGCGCGCGGTCGGCCTGCCCCGTCAGACGACGGGGAGCCGTGAACACACTGGCAGCACTGTCCGTGGCGGATGTCACTGGATTGCAAACCCCTTGTAGTAAATGTCGAAAATCCGGTCTTCGCCGTCCGGAAACATGATCGCGTTGAACTGATCCAGAATTTCCCGGCGCAGACGATTCCGCCCCGCCTTGCCTTCGATGTCTTTGAGCGTTTTGTCGGCAACGTGCCCGATCAGCCAGTTCTTCATTTCCACGCGTTTCTTTTCGAGCTTCTCTGTGAACGTGGCCAGCGATTCCTGAGAAATCACCAGCGACATTTCCAGACTCAGATACCGGGTCGCCTGTTCATCGTTCAGATTCAGAACGACCGCATCCTCATCGAAATCCACGAGCGTTTTTTCGACGTCTGTCCCTTCGTATTCCTTTTTCGGAAGCACCTCCGCCGGTTCCTCCGCCGGAACATCGCCGGTTGGAATCAGGAACGGCACGGCCAGTCCAAACGCAGTGCCCAGAATGCCCACGATGACATACGGCAGGGGACCGCTTTTCTTTTCCGGAGCGGCTTCTTCACCAGCTTCGGCGTCTTCTGCTGTGTTTTCGGCTTCGTCTGCCATGGGAATCTCTCGTCAGCACGAATCGACCTGGTCACGGATGCCTGAGCTGCCAGGCCGTGAGTCCGCACGGTCTGTGCCCAGGCAGAGGGCGCACATGCCTGCTTCTTTGATCGGTTCGCTGTGGTCAGGTCGTGACGATTGCGCCGGTCAGGAAGACCAGGACCGGGCAACTTTGCCCAGGAAACCGGCAGGAATCGTTTCCGGACTGCAGGAACTGCTTCCGCTGTGAATGATTTCCTGGCACACCGGGCGGGCGTCCGGTGCGTCAGGAGCCCGCTGCAGCCACGGCATTCACAGCATCCAGAGCCCGGTCGATGTCTTCATCCGTCGTCATCAGCCCTGGACTGAGCCGAAGGGTGCCGCCGCACTCGCGGGTTCGCAGTGTGTCATGGGCCAGAGCCGCACAGTGCAGCCCGGCCCGACACCGAATACCGAACGACTGGTACAGAATTTCGGCTGCTTCCCGCGAATCGTACCCCCGAACGGTGACCGATATCACGCCCGTGCTGCGGGCGGCCGACGCCGAACACAGGACCGTCACGCCGGAAATCCGGGACAGACCGTCCAGCAGCCGCCGCACCCTCCACCGAAACGCCTCCCGAAGATTTCGGCTTTCTTCTGATACGTGCCACTTCAGAGCGGCTTTCAGTCCGGCGATTCCGGGCATGTTGAGATTGCCGCTTTCGAAAAGCTGCGGCATCTGCCCAGGAGGATCCAGGGACTCACTGTGTGTTCCGGTTCCCCCGCAGCGTACCGGGATCAGCCGGTCGTGCAGTTCCGGAGCCGCCCAGAGAAATCCCGTCCCCAGCGGTCCCAGCAGCCCCTTGTGGCCGGACGCTGCCAGCAGATCGATTCCGGCACGCTGCACATCGACGGGACAGTGTCCGACCGCCTGAGCGGCATCGGCCATCACCACGGCTCCGGCTTCATGAGCGGCCGTCGCCAGTTCTTCGATCGGCTGCGGAATTCCGGTGACATTGGAAACGAGACTGACGGCCGCCAGATCCACGTGCCCGGTCCGCAGTGCCGCCCGAAAATCATCCGGACTCACCATTCCCGTCACAGGATCGAAAGGAACGTGCGTCACGTGAACATCGGAAAGCTGCTGAAGCTGCCGCAGAGGACGCAGGACGGAATTGTGTTCCAGAGTCGTCGTGACGACACGCGCACCGGGACGCAGCAGACCGCGCAGCAGCAGATTCAGACCGTCTGTCGCGCTGAATGTCATGGCCACGCAGGACGCATCCGGCGCACCGATCAGATCGGCCAGCATCTGTCGGCACTCATCGACGATCGTGTCGGCGTGGTCTTCCGACCGGATGCCGCGGCTGTAGGCCGCCCCGCAGTGCCGCTGGTAATCATCAACCGCGTCATACACGGCTTCCGGTTTCGGAAAGCTGGTCGCGGCGTTGTCCAGATAAATCTCACAGGACCTCATGATGTGCCGGCCGTGGCCAGACGGCGCAGAAGTTCGTCATCCACGACCGTTCCCTTCGGCTGCTGCTTGATCCGTTCCACGACCGCCAGGACCGCCTTGTCGCTGCTGTCCAGGCCCATCGCTTCCAGGCGGTGAGCCACGGCCCGGCGGCCGCTGTGCCGTCCCAGCACAAGCCGGATGCCGTCGGCCCCCACGGTCTCCGGATGAAACGGCAGGTACGTGTCCGGATGTTTCAGCAGGCCGTCCTGGTGAATGCCGGCCTCGGTCGCGAACACATTGGCTCCGCCGACCGGCTTCATGCGCGGAATCATGACTCCCGTCAGTTCCGCCACCAGCCGGCACAGAGGAGCCAGCTGCGTCGTGTCGATCCGGAACGAACGCTGATACTGATCCGGATGCAGCGCCAGAGCCATGGCGACTTCTTCCAGGGAAGCATTGCCGGCCCGTTCACCGATTCCATTCACCGTGCACTGCACCACGTTGGCCCCTTCACGGATGCAGGCCAGTGTGTTGGCCACCGCCAGGCCGAGATCATTGTGAAAGTGGACGGCCAGCAGGGCCCGATCCAGATTGTGCACGCGGTCCTGAATGGCGCGAATGAAATCCACCGCCTTTTCCGGCGTGAGAACGCCGACGGTGTCGGGAAATCCGATGGTCGTCGCCCCGCAGTCGATTGCTTCCACATAACAACGGCACAGAAAATCGATTTCCGTGCGGCTGGCGTCTTCCGGGCTGAACGCCACGATGCGAAATTTTTCCGATGCATAGCCGATGCTGTCCGTGATGATGTTCAGAACTTCGGCCTGGCTCTTCTCCAGCTTGTAACGCCGATGCAGCGGGCTGGTGCCGCAGAACAGACTGACGCCTCGTTTGTGATCGGGATTGCCGTCCAGAGCCCGGTCGGCTGCGTCCACGTCACTGCGCACCGTGCGGCACAGAGCCGTGAGCACCGGCTTTCTGATCACGCCGATCATTTTGCGGATCGCCTGGATGTCCTGTTCGCTGGATGCGGGGAACCCGGCGTCCAGCGAATGAACGCCGGCAGCTTCCAGAGCCCGGGCGATCTGCAGCTTGTCGTCCGGTTCCAGAGTCGCCCCCGGCATCTGTTCACCGTCGCGCAGTGTCGTATCGCTGAAAAGAACCGCCCCGGAGCGTTTGTGATGAGTGATCACGGCGTGCCGCACGGTTTCGATGACACGGTCGTGCATCCGCCGAAGAAGACTCCTGGAATTCATGACAGACGGTCTGTGCTGAAGAAACCCGCCGACAGAACAGGCCCGATGCGCAGGCGGAAGGCGGGACGACGCCGAACGCCTGCACAGTACCGGCCCGCGCAACGCCGGATCAACCGATTCCCGGCCGGGATTGACCGCAGATCCGTTTTTCCGCAAGACTCACGCTTCCCGGTCCCCCCAGTGCAGCCGGATTCCCTATGAATTCCTCCATCAATGTGATCGGCCGGCCTCGCGGAATCGAGTTCCACCGGTTCCTGCGTCAGCTCGAAGAATTCGTTCCCCGAACGGCCTTGACCCGATACCCGAATGCGGCCGCCTGGCAGACGGCACCGGAAACGGATCGCCGCCGCCCGACTCTGGTCCTGCAGTCGTGGTCCGATGAATATTCTCCGGATGAAGTGAGCCTGCTGATCAGCACGACTCAGTCCTTCGGTCTGCTCTGCTGCTGCGGGCAGTGGTGCGCAGGAGACGGCCGCACGCGGTCCGTCTGGCCACCCGCCCTGCGCGTGTCCCTCCCCTGGGCTACCGAAGCCGTCCGCCAGCTCCTTCAGGACCGCCAGGCCGGATGTGGGCTGCTTCCGGCCACAGCCGCACGGGACGAAGTGTTTCTGTACCGATCGTCCGAATCGCTCCCGTCTTCAGTTCCCCGGAAATCCGCGTCCGTTTCCGTCCGCATTCTCAGCCCGGACCGCGTTTATCGGCGCACCCTCTGCGACGTGCTGAAGCATTTCGGGTGCCGGACATCGGAAGCCGTCCTCAGCGAAGCGTCGCTGAACGAAATCGCCGACGTCACCCATGTGCTGCTGCATCTGGTTCCCTGGACAGCCGGTGCGGCGGATCTGGTCCGTGCGGCCCGAAACCGGTTCGGTCCCGATCGGGTCATCGTTCTGACAACCATGCCGCCAGCCACACACCCTGAACTGCCCGACATCGAAATCCTGCCCGCTCTGGATCCGGTATCCACCGTCCGCCGAATCATGGATGCCTGACGTGCCAGCCTCGCCCCCTTCTATGCAGCGATCATCCTCGCAACGGCCGGATGGGTCGCACCGTGCCGCTTCCACAGGCCGTGCCGCAGCCCTGAGTGGCTCGCTGGACCACAGGCTGCATTCCTGCAGAGGCCGGTACAGCCCGTGGCACACTCACAGATCACCCCCGGTGCCGCCGGGCCGCTCCAGGATCCGGTCTGCAGGCTGAGCAGCGTTTCTCGCATGTCCAGAATCACCTCCAGATCGGCCGTGTCACGGGGCCGGATCCGGGTATCCCTGGAATCCGGTCTTTTGATAGGCTTCCGGAGCGTCTGTTCGGGAAACATCGCATCCAGGTTTTATGAGCCGTCTGTTCACCTGGTGCCGATGGACAGACTGTTCCGAAAAACAACATACATCCTGCGGGCACGAAGTTTTTTCCGTCACGAATGCACTTTACGAGCTTCACATATCTGCTGTTCCTGCCGCTGGTCCTGCTGCTGTACCACGCTCTGGGATCCAGAAAGCGGCAGAATCTGCTGCTCCTGACAGCCAGCTATGTGTTCTACGGCTGGTGGGACTGGCGCTTCTGCATTCTCATGCTGGTTTCCAGCGTGGTGGACTTCCTGATTGGCTCCCGACTGTACCGGGAAACTGATTCCCGCCGTCGGAAATGGCTGCTGGGACTGAGCATCGCCTGCAATCTGGGCCTGCTGGGCACGTTCAAATATCTGAACTTCTTCATCGACAGCTTCCGGGATCTGGGGGAGCTGTTCGGGATGAACATGTCGGGCGGCACGCTGGAAATCATCCTGCCGGTGGGCATCAGCTTCTACACGTTCCAGACGATGAGCTACACGCTGGACATCTACCGCAGACAGCTCGTGCCGTCGGACAGTCTGGTCGACTACCTGGCGTTCGTATCGTTTTTTCCGCAGCTTGTGGCCGGCCCCATCGAACGGGCCAGCCATCTGCTGCCGCAGATGCAGGAAAAACGAACGGTGACCTGGGAGGAGTCGGCCCGCGGGGTCCGTCAGATCCTCTGCGGGTTCTTCAAGAAGATCGTCATTGCCGATTCCGTGGCTGTGTTCGTGACACCGGCTTATACCGATCCGGCTTCCGCCAGCGGCCCGGCGCTTCTGGTGGCCACGGTGCTGTTCGCATTCCAGATTTACTGCGACTTCAGTGCCTATTCCGACATCGCGATCGGCACGGCCCGGCTGTTCGGCATTCGTCTGATGCAGAACTTCGCCTATCCCTATTTTTCACGCAGTATGCAGGAATTCTGGCAGCGGTGGCACATTTCGCTGTCCACGTGGTTCCGCGACTACGTGTATATCCCGCTTGGCGGTGGACGCGGTTCATCCCGGCAGCGGACGCGCAACGTGCTTTTGACCTTTCTTGTCAGCGGTTTCTGGCATGGAGCCGCCTGGCGATTCCTCGGGTGGGGCGCTCTGCATGGAGCCGCTCTGGTGACGGAACGTTCCGCCGGTCTGCAGCGGCCGGCCGACCTGGCCGACCGGCGGCTGCTGCCGACGATTCCCGGTCTGCTGCGCATGCTGGCGACCTTTACCATCGTGTGTCTGGGGTGGGTGCTGTTCCGCGCGGAAAACCTGAACGATGCTCTGATCATCTGGCAGAAAATGGTTCTGGACACCGTCCAGGCGGCTCACTGGGAACCACTGTGGATCGAATACACATCCCGAGGGCCTTTGTTTTTCACGATCAACCTGCTGCTGGTTTTCGTTGTCGTCGAATGGGTGCATCGGCATCTCCCGTTTCCTCTGGAAATCGGGCACTGGCCTGTGCCGCTGCGCTGGCCGGCCTACACGCTGGTTCTGTGGTTCATTATTGAATTCGCCGACAAAACGCCTCCCAGTCCCTTCATCTACTTTCAGTTCTGAAAGCGGAGTCCTTCTGTGATGCGGGCATGGATGTCCCGAACAGCGACGGTCCTGCTGACGGCCGTTCTCATGCTGCTCACATGCGAAGTCGCCACGCGGCTGTTTGCCCGGATTCCGGCGGATGTGTCGCAGCGCGACCCTCTGATCGGACGCCGGTTCCAGCCCGGTCTGGCCCGCCACATCTTCAATTACGAAAGCAACCGTCCGGTTTTTCTGCGCACCAACCGGCTGGGATTTCGCGGTCCTGAAGTGAACGTCCCCCGGCCGGCTTCCGTCCGTCGGATCGCCGTTCTGGGAGATTCCTATACGGCATCCATGGCGCTGCCGGAGGAGGAGACCTTCTGCGGACAGCTTCAGAAGCAGCTCAATGAACAGTCCGGCGGCAACCCGACCTGGGAAGTGCTCAACTTCGGCATCTTCGGATCGGGCACCGGACAGGAGCTGGCTCTGTACCGCCATCTGGTTCGCGAAACGGATCCCGATATCGTCATCGTGGCCTTTGGAAATGCCACCGACCTGCGAGACAACAGTCGTGAACTGAGTACCAATCCCATTATCCAGTTCGACGTCGACGAATCAGGCCGTCTGGTGCAGCTTCCGCAGTCGGAAAACAGAATCCGCCTCTCCAATATGCTCAACCGCTTCAGCCGCTTCTATGCCTGGCAGAAGCTGAAAATGAAGGCCCTGAAAACGGCCTTCGAAAAGAAGGTGCCGGTCGACCGCGGCAGAAATCTCATCTACGCACGAAATGAACCGCCGGCCTACACGCGGGCCTGGAACATCACTGCAGCGCTGCTCAAAACCTTCCGCGACGAATGCCGGGCTGACGGCAGCCTGTTCATGGTGATCGGGATACCTTCAGCCTGTCAGGTGTACCCGGACTACTTCGCACAGCTCACGTCGGAAACCGATCCCGATGCCGACCTGGATCCGCTGCATCCCGATGAACGTCTGGGACAGATCTGCCGGGAACTGGGCATCCCCTGGCTGCCTCTGACTCCCGTGTTTCGCAGCCGGACTCCGTCGCGGTCCTTCCTTGTGGAATCGGAACATCTGTTCATCGGCGGCCGTTCGCACCTGAACGCCGCCGGCAGCCGGGTGGTGGCATCGGAACTGGCGTCCTGGGTGCCGCGAACTTTCCTGGCCGCCAGGTCCGAATCCGCAGAACGGTACTGACACAGCAGCTCCCCGAAAAGGCGTCCGGTGTGACAACAGAACTCGAATATCACGACCGCGGAAAACCAGCCACCATCGTGTCCTTCACGGGCATCGGTCACGGCATGGGAGCCATTCAGCGCAATGAATTCTTTCGGCTCACACAATCCGACTACAACGTTCTGTTCGTCCGGGACACGGCACGATCCTGGTACAACGCAGTGGATGTGAACGCCATCCGTGCGGTTGTGGGCCGCACGGCCGTCACCACCATCGGCAACAGCATGGGCGCCTTTCATGCAGCCATGTTCGCTCTGGATCACCCCGTCGAACGGGTCATCGCATTCGCCGTCCAGTACTCGATTCACCCCGAGGAAGTCCCCTTCGATCGCCGGTATCGCCGTTACGCGGCGGCCATTGAAAACTGGAAATACCGCACGCTGCAGTTCACGGACCGGACCGAATACCACTTCATCAGCGGCGATGACCGTCTCGAATCCCGCCATCTCGATCTCATTCCCGACGGTCCCAACATCCACAAGACGGTGATTCCGCGCGCCGGCCACAAAGTGGCTGAACAGCTCAAACGCCAGGGGCGTCTGTATTCCGTGATCTACGGAATTCTGAACGGGGCCGAGGGACCGTCGGCCCGGTCCGCCTGAAACCATTCGGTCACCGACGGCCATCACTGCCCGGGGGGCGCCCGGGGCGCGGCGGTCCCGGGCCTTCCTGCGGCTGTCAAACTGCGCGGTTTCGGCAGACTTCCCGGAAGGTTCCGGTCGAATCGGATGATTCGATTGTCGGGATCCGGTCGGTTCTGCAGACCAGCCCGCACGCCGGTCGAACAGACAACAGACCGTCTGTCTGTGCACGCACTGCGCATCGGCGGAATCCGCCGATGGTGCGACTGGCTGCGACGAACACCATGCTCCGAATGTTCCGCATTCTTCAGACCCGCTCCGGTCGCGCTCTCACGGCTCTGCTGCCGGTGCTGCTGCTGTGCAGCGGATGTTCCCGTCGTTTCTGGCGGAAGCAGGCGGAACGGGACACGTACGAAGCTGTCACCGATAAACTCAACGATCCCCACTGGGCCGTTCCCCGGATCGACCTGACACCTGATCCCCGCAGCCGGTTCTTCGATCCGTATGACCCCGATCGCGGACCTCTGCCTCCGGACGATCCGGCAGCACACCGATCGATGCACTGTGTGAGCGGTCGCCGGGGCTATAAAAACTGGCATCGTCTGGGAACGGCGCTGAGCATCGAAAATCCTCACTGGCTGGAAGCGGCGGGAGTTCCCACAGGAGGCACCGATCCGGCTTCCAGTCATGAACGTCTGCGGCTGACCGGTGTCACGCTGCCGCAGGCGGTCGAACTGACCAGCATTCACAGCCGTGATTATCAGACGGCCATTGAAGATCTCTACCTGACGGCTCTGGCGGTCACTCAGGAACAGTTCAATCTGGGAGTCCGCTATGCGGGACCGGGAGTTCGCGTACCGGGGCTGACAGCCGACGTGACGGACTTTCCGGCCGCTCCGGATACCGTGGGAATCGGGCCGCGGCTGGGGCTCAGTCAGCTTTTGCCGGCAGGAACGCAGCTTGCTGTGGAACTGGCCAACAACACTCTGTGGCTTTTCGGGGGAGGCACATCCAGTTCGGCAACGAGTCTGGCGTTCTCTCTGACGCAGCCGCTGCTGTTTCGGGCCGGCCGGAAGGTGGTTCTGGAAGCCCTGACGCAGGCGGAGCGCAACGTGCTGTATTCCGCTCGTGATCTGGCCCGCTTTCGTCAGGTTCTGTTCACGACGGTGGCCGGCGATTTCCTGAACATCCAGCAGCAGATCCAGGCGATTCGCAACCTGGAAGACAACATTCTGCGACTGGAAGAACAGATCGACATTCGCCGCAACCTGGATGAACGCCCCATCCACCGCGTGCGTTCGGACCTGCGCCGCATGCCGGAAGACGCCGTCATTCCGGAAAGCATCGCCGACCGGTTCGCCTGGGATCCGGAAACCCGAACACTCAGCTGGACCGGTTTCGAGATCACCAGCGAACAGCGGGATGCCATCCTGTCTGTTTCGGACGATCCGGAATACCAGGCCGCCGCCCGACAGCTCATTCGTTTCCGTGAGGGCCGCGTGACATCTCTGGCGGCCGCTCAGCTCGAAAACCAGCTCAACGCGCAGCGCAACCGTCTTGAGAACTCCCGAAGAATCCTCGCGGACCTGACCGATGCGTTCAAAATCACGCTGGGTCTGCCGCCGAATGTGGAACTGACCGTCGACGAAAGCCTGCTCAGCCAGTTCGTTCTGATCGATCCGGAATCTGACGATCTGGATCGCCGCTTCCGGGAACTCATGAAGCGCCGCGGTCCGCTGGTGATTCCCAATGATGATGCCGACGCCGATGAAGGGGCACTTCTGGAAGCAGCCCGAAGTTTTCTGGAAGAACTTGCGGAACTTCGCAGCGAACTGCGGGTTCGTATGGAAGAGGTGGAACGGGAGTTCGAACCGGCCCGAAGACTCACTGCCATCGAGGGAATCGGCCAGTCCGCGGCACCGCCGGGAATGCGTTACTTCCTGACACGAGACGAGCAGGAACGTGTGCGGAACGATGTGGCGCGGGACGAAGAACGATTTCAGCTGGCCCGTCAGGATTTTCTGCGGGCTTCGGAACTGATCGACATGCTGCAGCGGACCCTGTCGG
>WFTL01000084.1 GCA_015485495.1 Planctomycetaceae bacterium | reverse complement strand
GGCGTGGACAGTGGAAGCCGTCTGGCGTCTGTTCCGAATCCGCAGCGCACCGCCCCTGACGCGATTCGCCGCCGCCCTGATGTGTGTCGACTGTACGATTCGCATCGACAAAGCCCGTGATCAGCTCGGTTATGAACCCGTGATCACCCTGGAAGAAGGAATGGCCGAACTGGCCGAACAGTCCGGATCGAAAAACAGCGCCGCCTCCGACCAGGTGTGATCCTGCCGAAAGCAGACGACAACGGTCCGCGACCGCGCACGGAACGGTTCACCGAACAGACAGGAAGATTTTCCAATGCCGATCATGACGTGCCGTGGAATGTACACCGTTCTGGCAGCACTGCTGCTGTGTGCGTCGGTTCAGGCAGCAGACCGGTTTCCGACGGCACAGACCAAAAAAGGACTGCAGGTTCAGATGATCGATGATGCGATCCGCCTGGGAATCGGTCATGCGGCGCTCAACGTGAACCTCTGCGAATTCATCGACCCGCATGCCGAGCAGAACGACCGCACCCGAATCCGCTGGATCCATGACGGCCGCCCCTTCTTTTTCATTCGCAGATCCGTCGAAAACCTGGATCAGCGCGTCCGCTCTCTGTCGACACACGGAATTCTTGTTTATCTGATTCTCCTGACCTATGAACCGGCGGATGCCGACGTGCGGCGGATTCTGCTGCACCCGAACTACCATCCGCAGGCCCCCCATCATCTGGGATCGTTCAACACGACAACCGACGAAGGACGGCAGTGGCTTGCCGCACTGATGTCCTTTTTTGCACACCGCTGGTCGCGTTCCCGGTCCGATTCGGCACCGCACGGACGGGTGGCCGGCTACATTGTCGGCAACGAAGTGAATTCCCACTGGTTCTGGGCCAATCAGGGAGAAGTGACAGAAGAAGACTTCACAGCCGACTACGAACGGACCGTCCGCATCATCCACCGGGCAGTTCGTTCCCAGGCCGACTGGCCGCGCGTGTATCTCAGCCTCGAACACCACTGGTCCATCCGTTACCCGGGCGGAACGCCGCTGCAGGCCTTTCCCGGTCGGTCTTTTCTGGAACGCTTCGCCGCCCTGGCCCGCCGAAACGGTGACTTCGACTGGCATCTGGCCTTCCACCCTTATCCCGAAGACCTGAGCGACCCGCGATTCTGGGAAGACGAAACGGCCACCGACGATTTCAACACCCCCCGCATCACTCTGCGGAATCTTCCGGTGCTCACCCGGTTTCTGCAGCAGGAAGCCTTTCTTTTCCAGGGAACCGCACGCCGCGTGATTCTCAGCGAACAGGGATTTCACACTCCGGAAGGCCCCGACGGAGAAATCCTGCAGGCAGCGGCGTTCTGCCTGGCATGGCATCTGGTATCCCGGCAGGACGGCATCGATGCCTTCATTCTGCACCGTCACGTGGACCACGCCCGGGAAGGCGGCCTGCGGCTGGGCCTGTGGACGCACCGCCCCGGCACCCTGAGCACCCCGGAGCGGCCGAAGCGGATTTACGAATGCTTTCAGGCGGCCGGAACCGATCGGCAGGATGAGGTGTTCCGATTCGCCCTGCCGATTGTCGGCCGCGAAAGCTGGAACGAACCCGGAACCGCGCACGACCGCCGGCCGGCCGGACCGGCCGGCTCAGTCAGTCCGCACCCGCATCCGGCCCCGCGGACGGACGGGATTCGCGAAACCGGCGATCCAGAAAATCCACCAGCACCGCGACCCCAAAACCCGCAGCAACCGTCATGACCACCGGACCGGTCTGCGGATCGGACGCCTGGTCGCCAATGGCCTTGCCCGCGGCCGCCACAGCGCCGGCTGCGGAAACCGCCATGAGCCCATTCCAGCTCACGCGCCGCACGCCGGAGGGACGTTCGTCTCCCAGAATCCGCCGACTGTTCATCATCAGAAAGAACGTGATGTAAGCGATCGGCAGCAGCATGGATCCGAAACTGGACGCCACGATGGTCAGATACACCTTGCTCTGTCCGGTCCAGAAATACGGCCAGCAGGCACCGGCCGCGCCGGCGACGAAACAGCCGGCCAGATACGGACGGCCTCCCAGAGGACGGTTGGCGGCCTCGCAGAAGGCGAAACCGTTGATGAGCATCAGGATGATGATCGTGGAAAACCCCATCCCCAGAATGCCCAGACCGAACACGTAACGGGACACCCGTTCGCCCAGCAGTGGTTCCAGAGCCTTCGACAGATGGAACGCATCCCGTTTGATGACCGACGCCACGATGCGTTTTTCCGCAGCCGGCAGCGCCGCAGCGGCCTTCCGTTCTTCCTCCGTCAGCGTCCCCTTCTGGTCGGCCGGCAGCGCCCGGAACCGTTCGCTGCCGGTGAGGCGTTCCTTCAGCAGAACCTGAGCGGCCGGAAACAGCCGACTTTCCGCCATCACGGCCGGATCGCCGCTCAAAAACTGTTCATCGGCCCGGCCGTGAAACTGCGACGCGGCCACGATCACGATGCAGCCTGTCACGGCCACATAGGGAATGGCCATCCCGGTAGCCAGATCGAACCGCGACAGACCGCGAAAGGTGCGGTCCCAGCCCCGCTTCAGAAGCGAATAGGGCATCAGGAATGTCATGTTGATCCCCACCGCGGTGGCCGCGGCTGCGATCATGACACCGCTTTGCATCCGCACCACCCGCTCCGACCAGAATGCCTGCACATCACTCGGCAGTTCCTTCAGCAGTTCCGAAATCGTGCCGGTCGGACGAGTCCACTGAGACAGATCGGGAATGAAACCGCGACGGATCTCGGACCAGGGCAGCCGGCCGGACTGCGTGAGTCGAACGACGACGCCCACGAAACACAGAACGATCATCCCGATGAGGCATTTCAGGAAAATGTCGAACGCTCTGGCAGCCCGGCCCTGCCGCCCGTTCAGGTACACGGCGATTCCGGCGGCCAGCAGAATCACGGCCGACACGGCATACCGCACCGAATCGCGGTCCTCCACATGACCGGCCAGCAGATTGTTTTCGATGGCCGCAAAACAAAGACTGAACTGCGGCATGCACCAGATGATGTTGGCCGCCACGGTCGCCAGGAGCCAGCCCCAGGCCAGCACCGGACTGATCTCCCGGCGGATGGCCGGAAACGGCCGCTCCCCGGTTGTCAGCGTGATATAACTGATGGCCGAAAGCATCACCACGCCCATCGTGATGGCCACCAGCTGCAGCCACAGCAGACTGTAGCCGCCCAGAATGCCCAGAAACAACGCGCTGCCCAGAGACCCGCCGCCCAGCGTGATGGCACTCTGCAGCCAGCCCGGCCCCGACAGCCGCACGAACGCTTTCAGCGTCGCCGCCAGACCGGCCTGTTGAGCGGTCTGCAGCAGCACCCGATCGCTTTCCACAGTGGACGGTTCCGACGGCATCGGCAACTCCCGGTCATGCAGCAGATGAAGGACGACAAGGCTACTGACGGAACCTGCCGTTTGCAATCAGCCCCACAGTCCCTGTTCGACCGTCCCGGACAACGGTACAAAGGCAGACCGTACCGTGCTCCGTATCCACTGACTGCCGATCCAGAAAGAAGAACGTCCACATGCGCGTGGCATGGCTCGAATGTGCAACCGGAATCAGCGGCGATATGACTCTGGCCGCTCTGATCGATGCCGGTGTCGATTTCCAGGCGATCCAGGACGCCGTCGCTTCCCTGAACCTGCCGGATGTCCGCCTCCGCGTGGAAACCGTAATCAAAAACGGCTTTCGATGCCGGCAGGTGCTCGTCGACCACCCGGAACAGCACGCCCATCGGCATCTGGCCGATATCCGACGCATTCTCGATGAAGCACAACTGACCGGTCGTCAGCGCCATCTGGCCGACACCCTGTTCACCACCATCGCCGAAGCCGAAGCACAGGTCCACGGATCCACGGCCGAACAGGTTCATTTTCACGAAGTGGGCGCGGTGGATTCCATCGTGGACCTGGTCGGCGCGGCCGTCGGTTTCGATCTGCTCGGCGCCGACCAGATCGTCTGCAGTCCGGTGCCGACCGGCCGCGGATTCGTTCACATCGCACACGGCATCTGCCCGATTCCCGCTCCCGGCACCGCAGAAATCCTCAAAGGCATCCCTCTGGCCGATGTCCCCATCGAAGCCGAACTGACCACACCGACCGGAGCGGCCATCGTGCGTACCCTGGCCGACCGCTTCGGCCCCATGCCGCCCATGACGATTCAGCAGATCGGCTACGGATGCGGAACCCGGACTTTTTCGGAACGAGCCAACATTCTTCGGCTGTTCGTCGGCGAATCAGCGCCGGATCCCGAACACGATACCGTGGTCCTGCTGGAAACGAACCTGGACGATGTTCCCGGAGAAACCGTGGGGTACACGCGTCAGCAGCTCACCGCCGCGGGTGCTCTGGATGTGTACACGATCCCCGTCCAGATGAAGAAAGATCGCCCGGGAGTGATCCTGAGCGTTCTGTGCCGCCCGGAACAGGAAACGGTCATGGAAGACATTCTGTTTCGCGAAACCGGCACGCTGGGAATCCGACGCCACCGAATCGAACGCTGCATCCAGCACCGCGAACAGGTCACCGTAACGACTCCGTGGGGCGAGATTCCCGGCAAATGCGCCTGGCGAAGCGGCCGGCCGGCCCGGTTCACTCCGGAATTCGATGACTGCGCCCGAATCGCCCGGAATGAAGGCGTGCCGCTGCGGGACGTTTTTCGAGCCGCCGAAACGGCCTTTCTTGAAAAACAGGAATCCGCCACACTGCTGCCCGACGAAGCGGCCGACCGGCCGTCGTCCCGCCACACAGATGCCCGCCACGACCATCATCACGACCACGACCACGACCACCATCACTGACATGACCCATCCGGACGGGACATGCTGAATCCCTCACACCGTTCTCCCGCTGCATCAGACGACCAGGCGGTCCGCCGTGTTCAGGACGCCCTGGACCGCCTGGAAGCTCTGCAGAGCCTCGAACTGCAGCAGGCGCGCCTGAAGCTGGAAGCCTGGCGCCGGCAGTCCGGCGATCCGTCTGATGCATCCGATCCCGCCGACGGACCGGACTTTGTCGTGAGAATCCGCCGGGCCGCCTGACAGTCCAGGTGGCGGAATGTCGCCCCCCCGGCCACCTGCCACCTGCGCCCCCGCGCCGCAGTAACCCGGGCATCTTCAGGCTTCTGCTGCCGCCAAAGCTTCCTTGAGAACCGGTTCGAACACATCCGCATGACGGACGAACCCCAGATCCGACGGATGCGAACCGTCGGTCGTGTCGTCACCGGCCAGCAGCCGGTCACCGGCAATGTACCACAGACGCTTCACACCGGATTCCTGCAGGCGCATGAAGGCTGCCCGCAGTTCCGCCCGGCTGGTGTCGTGACGCCGGCGCGCGGACGGACGGATCCAGGCATTGCTGTACGTGCGGTCCTCCACAAGCACGATGGGAACGGCCGGATGCGCACGGCGCAGCTGATGCACCATCGGCTCAGTGCGTTCGCGAACAGCGTCCGCTTCCATATTGGGCAGGCAGTCCAGAACGAAAACGGCCGCATCCAGTTCCGCCAGAAACTGCCCGACGGAAGATTCCATGCGCCCGTTGCCGGAAAATCCCAGATTGATCACCGGTCGGTTCAGACGCCGGCCCAGAATGGCCGGATGCGGCATTCCCGGACGCGATGCACAGGCTCCCTGCGTGATGGATGTTCCGTAAAAAACCAGAAGTCCCTGCGTCCGCGGAGCAATCGGTTCGAAACGGGCACCGGCCGGCACGCCGATGTGCAGGTGCACGACGCCGTTGTACAGAGGCAGATAGACGGCGTATTCCCGCAGGCCCGGCTGCAGACCGTCGACCAGACGAACGCGCATGTCCTGAGCAGTCGGTCGAACGACAGACACCCACCGCATCCGGCCGCCCTCATCGGCAGCATACAGATCCAGCCCGCTCACTCCGGTGGCCGGCATGTGCGGCATCGCCAGCCTGGAAGATGTCAGGCGATAATCCGCATGAATGTCCGTCGCGTCCGTCCGGAATCGAACCATCATGCCGGCCGACTGCCGACTCAGATTCCACACCGCGTCCCGCACGACTCCGCGAGCCCGCCCGGGCAGACGGTCGAACCACGCATCCGTGCCATCGAACCCGCGTCCTTCGATTCCCCAGTCTCTCACATCGTGCCACTGCACGCTGCCGGATTCCGTCGGCGCCGCCGCGACCGAGACTCGACTCGCCGTTCGACCCGCTGACAGCACAGCCGCCGCGGTGCCCGCCAGAAACGCGCGTCGTGGAACATTCATCCTGCCTCCTTTCTTTCGACTCAACCGTTTCACGCCCGCCTCCCGCATCGTCCTGTCCCTTTCATCGCCACCAGTCATCGCCACCAGCTCCGTCCCCTTCTCCTGCGCACTTCATCGGCTCCGCCAGGCATCCAGCGGACTGGCCACTGC
>WFTL01000083.1 GCA_015485495.1 Planctomycetaceae bacterium | reverse complement strand
GCCTTCCGAATCCACATACCAGCTCAGATCGCGATGCGAACCGGCTGCCGGTCCGGGTTCGCCCGACTCCGCGCACATCAACGATCCATTCAGCCAACAAAGAAATCCGCATACAGCCGCAATTCGAATGATCATCAGTCCGGTTCAACCACACCTGGCAGGGAAAAGAAAACGGGGGAACGAACGCAGGGACACTGCAGCCAGCCCGCACCGCTGGTCGATGCGATGTTCCTGGGCAGCGCCGGACCAGCGGTGCGGGCTGGCTGCAGTGTCCCTGCGTTCGTTCCCTCGTTTTCTTTTCCCTGCCAGGTGTGGTTGAACCGGATTGATGATCATTCGAATTGCGGCTGTATGCGGATTTCTTTGTTGGCTGAATGGATCGTTGATGTGCGCGGAGTCGGGCGAACCCGGACCGGCAGCCGGTTCGCATCGCGATCTGAGCTGGTATGTGGATTCGGAAGGCCGAACGCGACTGATCCGCACGCCCGAGCAGTGGGCCGCACGGCGGGCCCTGATACTCAAGGGATTCCAGGAAGCAGCAGGCCGTCTGCCTTCCCGTGAGAACCTGCCGGATCTCGACCTGCAGATTACCGAAGACCGATCGTTTCGTGGTGTCCGGCTGCTGTCCGGAACGATTCAGGCGGAACCGGGCGATCGGCTTCCTCTGGATCTGTACCTGCCGGCATCTGCGGCCGACATGCCGGCAGACCGGCTGTTCGGTTCGCCCCGCACGTCGGCCGTTCCCGGCATTCTGGCCCTGCATCCGACCGGCGCGGCCGGTCGCCGCATTGTGTCCGGAGAAAAACCGAATCGGCAGTATGCCGTGGAGCTGGCTCAGCGGGGTTACGTCGTGGTGGCTCCCGATTATCCATCGTTCGGTGATTACCGGTCGTGGGATTTTCGCAGTGAGCGGTACGCATCGGGCACGATGAAGGGCATTTTCAATCACATGCGATGTGTCGATCTGCTGTGCGCCCTGTCTGCAGTGGATGCCGACCGCATCGGTGTGATCGGTCATTCGCTGGGCGGACACAATGCCATTTTTGCGGCCGTTTTCGATGAACGCATCGATGTGATCGTGTCGAGCTGCGGCTGGACACCGTTTCACGATTACTACGGAGGAAAACTCGAGGGCTGGACGAGTCCTCGGTACATGCCGCGAATTCGAACCCGGTACGGCCTCGATCCCGACCGGGTGCCGTTTGATTTCGGTGAGCTGATCGCCGCCCTGGCACCGCGTCCGTTCGTGTCCGTATCGCCTCTGCACGACGGCAATTTTTCCGTGGACGGTGTGAAACGGACGATTCCCAAAGTGCGGCAGATTTATGATCTGCTGGGTGCCCGGGATGCCGTGACTCTGTTTCTGCCGGACTGTGGGCACGATTTTCCGACCGACATGCGGCTGTCCAGCTACGAAATCATCGATCGGGTGCTGCAGTTCGAACCGCTTCCCATCGAACCGGACTATTCGGCGGAGCTGCCCCGTATTCCGCCGACGGAACCGGATGAAGCTCTGAAGACGTTTCAGACGGCGCCCGGATACGAGATCCGTCCGGTGGCCCGGGAACCTCAGGTGACCGATCCGGTGGCTGCGGCATTCGATGAAGACGGCCGCCTGTTCGTCGTGGAAATGAACGGGTACTCCGAGCAGGCGGATGAGAATCGCGGCCGGATTCGCCTGCTGGAAGACCGCGATCAGGACGGAACCTTCGAAACGAGCACCGTGTATGCCGACGGATTTTCCTGGCCGACGGCGATTGCCGTATATGACGGCGGTGTCTTCGTCGGAGCGGCTCCCGACATCCTTTATCTGAAGGACACCGACGGCGACGGAACAGCCGATCGCCGGGAAACCGTGTTCACCGGGTTCGGCAAAGGCAATGTTCAGGGGCTGCTGAACAGTTTCCACTGGGGACACGACGGCCGGATCTACGGAGCGACGAGTTCTTCCGGCGGAGAGATCCGTACCGTATCCCGGCCGAACGATCCGGCAGTTCGTCTTCGATCCCGTGATTTTTCCTTCGATCCGCGCCGGCTGGATCTGAGAGAAGAAACGGGCGGTGCCCAGCATGGGATGTCGTTCGACGAATATGGAAACCGTTTCGTCTGCTCCAACAGCAATCACGCTCAGGCGATCATCTACAATCACCGTTACCTGGATGCCAATCCGTTCGTGTCACCTGCTCCCGGACGAGTGACCATCGCCGATGACGGGGGGCAGGCCCCCGTCTTTCGCATCAGTCCGGTGGAACCGTGGAGAATCGTGCGGACGCGGCTGCGGGTTTCCGGCCGTGTGCGCGGGGTGGTGGAAGGCGGAGGACGGCCGGCCGGGTATTTCACGGGAGCCACGGGAATCACGGTTTGTCGGGCGGATGCGTGGCCCGCCGATATGCGCGGCTGCGTGATCATCGGAGATGTCGGCAGCAACATTGTGCATCGAAAGAAAGTGGTGCCGCGGGGCGTGTCGTGGACAGCGACGCGAATCGATGAGAAGTCGGAATTCGTGGCTTCCACGGACGTCTGGTTCCGCCCGGTGCAGTTCGTGAATGCGCCGGACGGCTGCATGTACATTCTGGACATGTATCGGGAAACCATTGAACATCCCGCCAGTCTGCCTCCGGAAATCAAACGCCATCTGGATCTGACGAGCGGTCGGGATCGCGGACGTCTGTACCGCATTGCGCCAACCGGGTACGTCTACCGCCCCGCGCCGAGGCTTAGTCAGGCGACCATTCCCGAACTGGTGCGTCTGCTGGGACATCCCAACGGCTGGCATGCAGACACGGCCGGTCGTCTGCTGTACGAACGGAACGATCCGTCGACGGCCCAACATCTTCGCAGGGCACTTCCCCAGGAATCGGAGCCGGCCGGAATCGTCAGGATTCTGTCTTTGCTGGACCATTTCGAACAACTGGATGACCGTCTGCTGGAATCCTTTGTGCAGCACTCTCATCCGCGCGTCCGGGAACGTGCCGTTCTGCTGACCGAAAGCCGGCTCGACAACCCGGCGCTGCTCACGGCCGTGTGCAGACGGGTCCAGGACGACGATGCACGTGTTCGTCTGCAGGCG
>WFTL01000082.1 GCA_015485495.1 Planctomycetaceae bacterium | reverse complement strand
CGTGACCACGGACAGTCCGATTTCCGGATCCGGCTGATCGCAGTTCAGAGTCCGGGGGATGATGCCGTCCTGCAGCATGAACAGCGACGCGGCCAGTTCTGCCAGGGAACTGCCGCTGGCAGCGCTGCCAAAGTAGCTCTTGGGAGCCGTCACAGGCACGCGATCGGCGTCGTCTTCCAGAAGCTGACGGACTCCTGCAGCCTCGAACAGATCCCGCTGCGGGTGACCAGATGCCCCCAGATTGACATGTCCCAGATCATGGGGCGTCAGTCCGCTTTTCTCCAGCGCCCGACGGGCGGCCTGCCGCACGGCCGCCTGTTCATCCGTCCCGGTTCCATTTTTCCGGCCGGCATGGCAACTGGCCCCCGTGCCGAGAATCGTTCCCAGAATACGGGCTCCCCGTTTTTCTGCGTGATGGCGTGTTTCCAGAATCAGACAACAGGCCGATTCGGCCAGGACTTCGCCGGTCCGATCGACCGCCAGAGGGCGGCAGCGTGTTTCCGCCGGTCCGGTCGCCAGAACATCCCAGTGGGCGGACTGGCAGGCCTTGACGTTGTGCAGCCGCGTTCCTGTGACTCCGGCGACCATCACGTCCGCCCGGTCCCGCTGAAGAATTCCGACGGCTTCGGCGATGGCCAGTCCCCCGGATGCTTCATCGTGCGTGATGGAATTGTTGGGGCCGCGGGCATCCAGAGCGATGCCGATGTGGCATCCAGGCATATTCGGCAGGTAGCACAGAAGCCACAGCGGTTCCATTCCCCGCATGCCATGCTGCCCCCAGCGGTCGAAGACGAACCGACCCTGATCGTCAAGGCATTCCGATACGCCGCGGGCCATGACCTGTGGCGGACTGGACATGAGATTGGCACCGAACGAGACACCGGCCCGTTGCGGATCATAATCGCCTTTCTGGAGCCCGGCGTGCTCCATGGCCTGCAGAGCCGCCGCGACTCCAAGCTGGATTTCACGGCACATGAGCTTGACGCTTTTGCGCAGCGGACGCAGATAATGTTTTTTCGCGGAGGCTTCCGTGAACTCGGAAATTTCCCCTCCGATGCAGTCGGGAGTTCCGATGAAATCCAGCAGTTCGGGCCGGCCGAATCCCGGTTTTCCGGCCTTCAGCCCCTCCCGAAAAGCGTCCGCGCCGATTCCGATCGGCGACAGAACGCCGACACCGGTAATGACGACGGGGGTGTTTTCAGATTCGCTCATGATGCCAGCTCGCACATGCACAGCCGCCCGGCGTGCCGTGTTCGGGAAGTCCGGTGCCCCCCCCGCATCAGACGGAGAAAAGCCCGGGACAATCCCCAATTCTAGAAGAATTCCTCAGGACGCCGAAGTCCGGGGCAGCCGGTTTCCCGTTTCTTCCCGTGCGGAAGAACACGGCACCGCCGATCCGCGCAGACGCCCAAAAATGACAGTGGCGTTGTGACCCCCAAAACCGAAACTGTTGTTGACAGCGACCCGAACGGGCATCTCCCGGGCCTCCCCCTGCACATGATTCAGGTCGCATTCCGGATCCGGGTTTTCCAGATTTCCGGTGGGAGGCACCAGGCCGGTACGAATGGCCTGAACACAGAACACGGATTCCACCGCCCCGGAGGCTCCCAGGAGGTGTCCCAGCTGCCCTTTGGTACTGGAAACGGCGACGCGGGACGCATGGGCGCCGAATGTTCGACAAATGGCGGCACTTTCCGCCCGATCGCCCAGCACGGTGGCCGTGGCATGGGCACTGATGTAATCGACATCGTCCGGGTTCAGACAGGCATCCCGCAGAGCGCACTGCATGGACCGGGAGGCACCATGGCCCTGAGGATCCGGAGCGGCCATGTGAGTGGCATCGGCCGACAGGCCGAATCCCAGAACCTCCGCCAGAATCTCGGCTCCCCGGGCCCGGGCGAATTCCAGTTCTTCCAGCACCAGCATGCCGGCTCCTTCCGACAGCACAAAGCCGTCCCGTTCACGATCGAAGGGCCGGCTGGCGGATGCCGGATCGACACACCGCCGGGACAAAGCCTTCATCCGGGTGAATCCGGCCAGCCCGATCGGTGTCAGAGCTGCTTCGCTGCCGCCGGTGACCATCACATCGCACATTCCCATGCGGATCTTGTGGAAGGCTTCTCCGATGGCACCGGTTCCGGAAGCGCAGGCAGTCGCCACAGCCGATCCGGGACCTTTCAGGCCCCAGTGGACTGCGATCAGGCCGGCCGCCGCGTTGATGATCAGCTTGGGCATCATGAGGGCCGACACGCGGCGCGGCCCCCGATCGAAAAGCAGCGCATGCTGGGCTTCGATTTCATCCAGACCGCCGATGCCGCTGCCCACGATCGAACCACAGCGTTCCGGACAGACACCAAAGTCCACACCGGCCTGATCGATCGCTTTGGCCGCCGCAGCCAGAGCGAACCGGCCGAATCGGTCGATTCGCCGAATTTCGCGCGAACTCAGATTCACATGATCGCTCGTATCGAAATCCCGGATTTCTCCGCCGATACGAACATCGAATTCGCTGCTGTCGAACCGTTCGATAGGACGGATGCCGCTCTGTCCCGAACAGACAGCCCGCCACACGCCCCCGACATCATGCCCCAGTGGAGTGATGACCGAGGCACCGGTTACGACAACCCGTCTCAGGGACATCTGTCAGGACTTGCCCTCGATGTACTCGATCACATCCCCGACCGTACCGATCTTGTCGTAGTCTTCGTCCGGAATCTTGATATCGAACTCGTCTTCCAGCTGCATGACCAGTTCCACGACGTCGAGAGAATCCGCCTTCAGATCATCCACGAAGGAACTGCTGCGCGAAATTTCATCCTTTGGCGTGTCAAGCTGGTCACTGACGATCCCGATGACTTTTTCTTCAATGGACACGGACATAACCTCCAGTCAAAGTGCCGATTCCGTCCCCACGGCACAATTGGCAGCACGGCAAAACATGTTCAGTTTCAATCTGCACCGCTGAACTCCAGGAGTCGTTCCACGCGAAGCGGTTCTGCTGCGTCAGGGGCACCCAGCCCTGTCCGTCGAAGACAGACGCACCACAGACGCGGCGAAATGCAGCGGCGAGGCAGATATACAGGGTTTGCGCAGGGCTGTAAACCCGTCTGCCAGGCTCGCCCGCCGAAATCCCGTGGGCAACTCCCGGAAGCCGCCCGGATTCCCGCCTCCACTCCGTCCAGCGATCGGCTGCCCCATCCGGCAGCCGGTTCCGGCCGGGGATTTTCCTCACAGACCCATCAGAAATCGACCTGGGCCCGCACGAGAACCATGTCGGCATTGCTGCGGCCGACCGGTGCCCGATTCAGAAAGGCGTGCAGGTAGTTCAGCTGAAGTTTCGTGAATCGGTTCAGATACCAGTTGAGGCCGACGGTGGCATTGTTCAGCCGGCCGCCGGTGACAGCCCCGTCGTTCAGATCCAGCAGCGACCAGCGGACAGCCGCTTCCCAGGCCCCTGGTCCCCTGTCGCCGAAATCGCACTGCGGAACGACCCGCCCCAGAACCCCGGACCGGTGATTGTACGGACGGTGTTCGCCGGTGAGGATCCAGGCGGCCTGGGCGGAGACGCCGGAAAATGTCAGGGCACTGCCGCCTGGCTGTCTGACGCGCGTGCGGATCGCTTCGGCCTGAGCGTGAAACGGTCCGTACGTGGAAGCCAGCTCCAGGGTGAACAGTTCCGTGTGACGAGCCGCCAGGAAACCCGTGTCGACGAACGGAGGAACCGCCAGAGGAATCCCGCCCACAATGGCCCCGATCACAAATTCCGGCTGACTCAGATAACGGATCCGGTCGTTCGATGGATCGATGAAGCTCCACGCGCTGCCGATGTGAATGACATCGCCATCCGCGTTTTCTGCCAGCACATGCGTCAGCCGGGTGGCCACACCATACCCGCCATTGTCTCCGGCCTGATTCCCGAACACCGTCGTCGGGAACCGGAATCCGGACAGCGCCCATGTGATGCCGCGCTCTTCATCGGCAGTGCTGGACATCACACCGATCTGCCGAAACGGGAGAAAGGCGAACGGCAGACCTCGTTCGATGAAGGTCAGTTCCCGAACACTGGTCAGACCGTCCAGACCGACAGGCTGACGGAACTGTCCGATCTTCAGATTGTTCAGCCAGGGAGTGTCGCGCAGCTCCAGCCACACATCCATAAAGCTCGGACGCCCCGGAAATGCGAAGTCGAACTCCACCAGATATCCCGTGTTGTCAGCCACGTCTCCGGCCGCCGCCAGACGGGCCCGGCGGAAATCCGCACCGTCCTGGACGTCTCCCACCGTCGCCAGACTGGCGGTGTCCTGATGCATCCAGCCCGCATCGGACTGAAAGAATCCGGTCAGCCGCACAACGGGATACGCCTTCCGCGGAGCGAACAGGCGCTGAGGTGTCTGAAGCTGTCGGTATCCCGCTGCCTGCAGGATGCCATCGGTCTGCGGCGAGCCGTCCGACGTCGCGGCTTCACCCTGCTGCAGCGACGCCACCTGTGCTTCCAGCAGGGCGATCCGATCGGCCAGAGAAGATTCCGGGACGAACTCCTGCCCGAATGCTCCGGCCACAATGGTCACTGCGACAGACAGCGAACAAAGAATCCTCCACACGGAGATTCCGTTCCATGACTTGCACCGCATGTCTGCCCTTTGCGTTCGCGGTTTTGTCACCGGCGAAAACCTGTTTCTTCCGGATTGCTGAGAGACCTGCATCCCGGTTCCGGCCGGGACACCAGCCGGTCAGGCCGGTTCAGCCCCGTGTACCCGCAGCATCCACAGACAGGCAAGATGATGCGGACTGCTGTGCAGAGGTCCGCAGGCATTTGCATGGGGGCTGCAACGGCATTCACGCCGTTTCCTGCCGGTCGGACCGCAGGAAATGCCGCGATGACCGGAATTGTCATGCCGCATTCTGGCCGGGCTGCGGAACGCGCCCCCAGGCTGCCGCAGCCACAGACAGAAACGGAGAAAACACCCGGTTATCGCCGGCGCGTTCCGGAACCGCGCCGGGCCTGATCATTCAGGCTCCAGTCATAAGTCAGGTACCGAATCCGACCGCGTCCCTGACGCGCGGCCTTCTGAGACCGCTGGTCCGGCAGCCAGACGGAAATGGTTCGCAGGACGTCTGCCTGACTGCCGCCGAAATCGTCTGCATACCACTTCAGGATTTCAGACAGAAAAAATGTGCCGCTTCCCGGGTCGTATCGAAAATTCTGCGCACGGCTGAAGAAATCTCTCGCATTCAGATCCAGTTGCCGGTCGACCTTATCAGGCGTCCAGGCTTCGTTTCGCAGACGCGGACATCCGGCCGATGCGCAGACGATGGCGAAATGAATGCGGGGATCACCGGTTTTTCGAAGAATCCGATGTTCGATGTCCTCCAGCGCCCACGGCTGCCCGCCTGCATACAACTGAAGATCTTTCCAGATGTTGTAGCCCACCAGGCGGGCCGTGTGATTGCGAATGGAACTGGTGGGGTACTCGCGCAGAATCCCATAGATCGTCAACGCGTTGTAGGCGTTGATCCAGAACGCCTTCACGGCATGGCGATCCCCCTGCTTCGGGTCGGCCGACGACAGTCCGGACAGGTAGTCTCGAAGCTTCTGCCGATCAGCACGTGATGCGTGCCAGGCCCGGTAGTTCACGTAGCCGTCATCATCCACATACCGGCGGAGAAGCTGATCCCAGACAGAATGGTCGATATCCCGCAGAGGAATGGTGCCTCGCACCTGCCGGCCGACAGACACAGCGCGGCCGGCATCAGCGCACGATGAAAAACCACACACGCTGCCGGCCAGAAGGAACACGGCCGCGCAGCGCCGACTCAGCAACATCGAGTCACGAAACAACATGAAATATCTCCTTCCGAATGCCGGACGCGACGAAAACGGCGCAGCCGGCGGTCTGCGGACCTCTGCAGCCGAATCGTCGGCCTGCGGTCCGAATCATCCCTGAACGCTCCTTCCAGCGACACCATCTGACGGACAGATGTCGACCGGCAGACGGCCGCCGAATGCCCAAAGCCTGCTCCGAAATGTCAGAAACAGCGGTCGCCGAACAGGCATTGTGCCACAATGGTTCCCGCCAATGATGTGATGATTCTTACTTTCCTCCGGGAAATTCGGCTGGCTGATCAGAAAGAACCGGAACCCCGGTTTCTGTTCGTGACCGCATGGGCGGAAAACACCGGTACAGTCGAATCAGAATGGTCGGGTCTTGACGGATCGGAAGACACCGCGACACTGGCTGGTGTGGCAACGGGCCCGACCGTGCAGAAGTTCGGCAGTCCGGCAGCGGCGCCGGGACGTGATTGTGCCGCCTGCTGCATCGCAGGCACACGTTCCCGGATGGTTCCGGATAAAAGGAAGCTGTCAGGCTTCGAAACCAATGGATGACCGGCAGATTCGAGATCAGATCGCTCACCAGGCCGCTTTGCTGCTTCACACGCATCGGGTGGCTGGTTACCGGGATGCACGCCGCCGCGCGATGCGGGAACTGACACGCACCTGGCTTCCGGGCGCATGCCTGCCGACAGATCTGGAAATCCGGTTGAAGCTGCAGCAGCTGTCCGGGACAGGCCGGTTGTTTCCGGATACCTGGCACGACACGCAGCCGCCGACCGAAGACGGCCTTCCGCCTGATCGGTTCGATCGGTATCTGGCGCTGCTGCGGCCGCTGGACCGTGTGATGCAGCCGCCGGACAGGCACCCGGAAGGAGATGTCCTGTATCACAGTCTGCAGGTGTTCGAACTCATGTGTGAACAGGCCCCGTGGGATGAAGAGCTGCTGACGGCCGCTCTGCTGCACGATGTGGGCAAAGGCATCGATCCGCGGGCCGCTCATGCAGCCGGCCTGTCGGCCGTCTGCGGACTGGTCACAGAACGGACGGCCTGGCTGATCGAATGTCTTCCTCAGGCCCACCGGCTGCGCGAAGGAACTCTCGGACGCCGCGCTCTGCGAAGGCTGTCCGCTCATGAATCCTGGGATGACCTGCGCTGTCTGGCCGTCTGCGATTCCGAAGGGCGCGTTCCCGGGCGGGCCGTCCGCGATGTCGATCAGGCCGTCGGTTACCTGAAAAGTCAGCACGAACAGGCCGATGGCCGGTCTCCCGAATCCGGTCTCTGGTGAAACAGGGGACGCCGACCGGAAATCACAGCGGAAGAACACAGGCCCCCCCGGTGACCACGATCACCCGCCGACCGGACGGCTTGCGCCTTTCCGCTTCCATATGCTGTCGCGTGAAACGGCCTGGACGGCTCGCGCCATGGCGAGTTGCTTCTGCCCGGCACAGGGCGTCCGGAGCCCCCGCAGCACAGATCGGCTGTGTCCGATCGTCTCGGACGAGAACGACTCAGGTAGAACAGCCCGTAGCCCACCGCGGCGGGCCTGCGCTGTCGCCGGATCGGCATCGCTCTGCTCCTGGATCCGGCCGGCACGCTGGCGTTCACCGTGCGGATACAAAAAACCGCGTGCGGCAGCTTCGACAGGATGCGACGTTTCCCGGACGGCTGCTCTGGAGTCAACAACACTGTCGCCGACTCAGCGGTCTGAGGGTGGTGAGGTCCGTGCGTTTTCTGTCAGGCAGGATTTCTGAACAGTGTGGCGGTGTTCGTCACCCGGATTCGGTCGACAGACGAATCAGGAATGTCTGCATGTCCGGCGGCCAGGGGGTGCGGAATTTCAGTTGTTTTCCCGTGGCGGGATGACAGACCTTCAGTTCCGCAGCATGCAGCGCCAGTCGGGGAGCGCCACTGTGGTCCGGGATGTCTTTGTGCAGAGGGCCGCGGTAACGGATGTCACCGCATACCGGATGGCCCAGTTCCGCCAGGTGAATGCGGATCTGGTTGGTGCGGCCGGTTTCCAGGGAACATTCCAGTTCGCTGTAGTTTCCCAGACGCTGCAGCGGCCGCACGTGCGTCACGGCGTCCTGACCTGTGTTCGGTTCGTCCGTGCTGCCCCGCCGGCCGTCGCCCCGATCGCGTACGAGACGGGAACGAATGGTCTGACGCGGCACCTGGCCCGGAACCACGCAGCGATAACGCCGCACGGCCTGATGGTCGGCGAACTGGGCGATCAGGTGTTCCTGCGCTTCCGGGGAACGAGCGAACACGACCAGCCCGCTGGTGTCCCGATCGATGCGGTGCACCGGAAACAGACGGGGAAGCCGCTGACGGACCTTTCGGCCGCGACGGCGGGCCGCATGCTGCGCTATCAGTCGGGGGACGCATTCATCCAGAGTCGGCTGCAGTCGGCGGCGGGACGCCGGCCAGGCGAGTTCTGACGAACGTCGTACCGTGATCATACCGGATGGTTTTTCAGCAACAACGAGCAGTTCATCCACGTGACAGATGGTCACATCGCCATCATCCGGCGGCGGAGGCAGCGGGGATGTGAAAAGCGTCACGGTTTCGCCGGCCGACAGCACACGCCCTTCGTCGACACAGACCACACCGTTGACGGCCACACGGCGGCTGCGCAGCAGCCGCCGCACCGCATTCCAGGACTGTCCGGAAAGTTCCCGCCGCAGTTCGGCCAGAATCCGGCTGCCGTTTTCAGAAGACACGGTGAACTGGTGATCGATCTGATTCACGGGGAACACCGGCCGGCATCACCCGGCCCTGATATCAGGAAGCCCGTTCGTCCGGCAGCAGGGAGGCCTGCGCCCGTTCCAGTGACACTCCGGCTGCAAACACATCCTTGTTGCGGTCGGTCCGGCCGCGCAGGATCTGCACCTGTCCGGCGGCCACATCCAGACACCGGGCCAGATACTTTCTGAGTGCGGTGTTGGCCCGGTCTTTGTCGGCGGGAGCCGTCACAGACACTTTGATGCGTCCGTCGTGCAGGCCGGTCAGAGCCGTTTTTCGGGCTGCCGGATGGACACGGCAGCGAATCACGACTCCGTCGTCTCGTTCCTGAATGGCCGTCCGATTCATGCTGCTGGTTTCCCACATTGGCTGCATCGTGTCAGGATATCAGCCGGCGGCGGCCGACAGACTGATCTTGGCCGGAAAATCGATCCGGATATAAGATTCCGGAATCCCGGTCAGGGATTCGACCGGTTTTTGTGCACGTGTCCGATTTCGATGCAGGGAGGCTGATGATGACGTGTCTGGCCATAATCGGAACTGAAACGTCGTTCGGTGCCGCGCTTCAGGACCGTCTGGAGCGGGACGCTCCACGTTCCGAAACGACTCCGAACGTCGTCGGCATCCCGACACGGGCGGCGGATCAGGCCGAAGCGCTGTTCTGCACGGCATCAGATGTGATCGTCTGTTCGGAAGCGGCCGCATCTTCGTGGACGGCATCGAAAACCCCGCGGGCTGTCGACTCAACGCTTCTGACGCTGTGGCGTCGTCTGGCTGCGGCGGCCGGCACCCGGCTGGTGTACCTGTCTGGAGATGAACTGTTCCGCGGTCCCTGGATGTTTCATGAAGAGGACAGCACGCGGTACGCATCCGGCCGGCCGGCGGACGATCTGCTGGCCGCCGAACAGGCTGTGCTGGCAGATTCCCGCAACCTGGTCATCCGCACGCATCTGGTGGACGGTGCACCGGGATCGCTGGCAGACCGTCTGCGGCAGGCCGCGGATTCCGGAACCGCTTTGAGCGTTTCTTCCGGCCGTTATGCCACGCCGATCAGCGTGGGGCGTTTCGCCCGGATGCTGAAGCAGATTCTGGCCACGTCGATATCCGGCATCCTGCACCTGGGAGGGGCAGAACGCGTCAGCCCATGGGAGCTGGTCACGCGGCTGGCAAGGCAGCAGAATCTGACCGCAGTGCGGATCGTTCCCGAAACCCATCCGTCGCCGCAGGAACGGTCTCTTCGCTGCACCCGGTTACGGCACGAACTGGGCCTGTATCCGGTGCCGCTGAAGGACACTTTGAAGGACCTGTCCGGGATGCCTGGTGAACGGCTGCCGGGGGAGCGGCTGCTTCGCGCGGCCTGAACGGAGACCGGGCATTTCCGGCCATGCTGGCACGGAAATCCAGGGCGGCGCTGTTCTGTGTCCCGGACCCTTTTCCGGCGGGCAGACACGTTTTCGCCGAACAGCCGGCACGTTCCCAGGTTCGGTCTGCCTGTTCGTGGTTGCTGGTTTCTTCTGTCCGCCGGCATCGATAGGATGTCGGCTTTGGAACTGAAGTCTCCGGCAGGAAAACGAATCATGATCAGGCTGGCTGCAGCGGTGCTGCTGCTGTGCGGGAGCGAACTGGTGGCAGAAGACACTGTCCGTGAACTGCGGGTGGGAATCATCGGGCTGGACACGTCTCACAGCCCGGCATTCGCCCGGGCCATGAATTCCGGAAAAAAGGGGGCTCTGAAATCCTGTCAGGTCACGGCGGCCTACCCTCCGGGATCCCCGGATATCGAAAGCAGCGTGTCACGGGTTCCAGGATACACGGCCGACATGCGTGAACTGGGCGTCGAGATCGTCGATTCCATACCGACTCTGCTGGAACGTGTGGATGCGGTGCTGCTGGAATCCAATGACGGCCGACCGCATCTGGAGCAGCTCATTCCCGTTCTGCAGGCGGGAAAACCCTGTTTCATCGACAAGCCGATTGCCGGATCTCTGGCCGACTGTCTGGCGATTTTCGATCTGGCGGACCACTACGGGGTTCCCGTGTTTTCTTCATCGTCGCTGCGCTACGGAAAAAACAGTCAGGCGGCTCGTGCGGGATCATTGGGAGACATTCTTGGCTGCAGCACCTGGTCGCCCTGCACTCTGGAACCCACGCACCCGGATCTGTACTGGTACGGAATTCACGGTGTGGAGAGCCTGTTTACGGTGATGGGACCCGGTGTTCGAACGGTGACGCGTACTCAGACGGATGATTCTGAGCTGGTGGTGGGCATCTGGAACGATGGGCGGATCGGAACGTTCCGAGGGATGCGGACGGGAAAACGCGGTTATGGCGGCATCGCCTTCGGATCGAAGGAAATCGGCCCGGTCGGTTCGTACGACGGATACGGTCCGCTGGTGGAAGTCATCGCCGAATTCTTCGTCACCGGTACGCCTCCTGTGAGTCCGGCGGAAACAATCGATATTTATGCCTTCATGGAAGCGGCTGATGAAAGCAAACGCCGGGGATTCGTTCCCGTGAATGTGCAGGACGTTCTGGAGACGGCTCGCAGGCAGGCGGACGAAACCGTAGCGGAACATCTGAAGCAGAACCGATCCCCCGGCAGGGCCAGGGCGGGCAGCTGAATCCCGAAAGCGGCGTGAACGGGGGACGGCCGTTCCGCTTTGTGGGGCGGGAGTCCTGCTTCTGCTGCGGCCCGCCTGTCCCGGTCCGACTGTGGGCGTTCAGCAGGACGGTTCACTGCGGGGATAGGATCCCAGCACTTCCAGCCGTCTGGCCATTTTTTCCAGGTCGCGGAACGCCCGGCGGATTTTGGCGTCGGACACGTGTCCTTCGAAGTCCAGAAAGAACAGGTACCCGGATTCGGGACCGCGCAGCGGGAACGATTCGATCCAGGTCAGATTGATCCGGCACTGTTTGAAAACCGTCAGGGCATCCGACAGCGCTCCGGGTTTGTGGGAAATCTGCAGGAGGATGGCTGTTCGATCGGCGCCGGTCGGTTCAGCGATGGAATCGCCGATGACAGCAAACCGCGTCACGTTGCTTTGGTTGTCCTCGATGTTCTCCGCGACAATCGGAACTTCGTACTGGACGGCCGCCTGCTGACTGGCCACCGCGGCTGCTCCTGGTTTTTCGCGGGCCAGCTGTGCTGCTGTGGAGGTGCTGGTGACTTCGATGAGGCGGGCGTGGGGCATGTTGCGAGCCAGCCAGTCACGGCACTGAGACAGTGCCTGCGGTTTGCTGTAGATCTCATTGATCTCGCTGCGGTCACAGCGGGCCAGAAGATTGTGATGGACGTGAAGCTGCACTTCGCCGCAGATGCGCAGCGGCAGACGGGTGAACATGTCCAGGGTGTCGACGATTCGCCCGTCTGTGCTGTTTTCGATCGGCACCAGACCGAAATCCACATGTCCTCGATTCACTTCGTCGAACACCGTTGCAATGGTGCTGACGGGGACCAGATCGGCGGCGTCGCCGAAGCGATGAATGGCGGCCAGGTGCGTGAAGCTGTACGCGGGGCCCAGATAGGCGATTCGCTGCCGACGCACGCGCTGCCGGCTGGCACTGAGAACAGTGCGGAACACCGACTTCAGTTCTTCAGCAGTCAGCGGCCCTTTATTGACCTTGTCGAGAAACTGCCACAACTGAGCTGTTTCGGCCAGATCGAATGTCGTCCTGTCGGTCCGCTGCCGTTCCTGGTCGGCCTGCCGGACATACACTTCCGTCCGCTCATTCAGCAGCCGAATCAGTTCCCGGTCGATTTCCGTCAGCCGCTGCTGCGGGGAAGTTTCCGGGGACGGTGCCGCCGGAGTCCGGGATCGCGACGATGTCGATTTGCGAACCGTCTTTTTCCGGGCAGCGGCTTTCTTCACAGACGCGGATCGACCAGCCGTTTTCTTTCGAGAAGCCGGTTTCCGGCGGGACACCTTCCGAGGGCTGGACCTGGAAGCAGCAGTCTTCCGGGTCGTTTTCGCCGTCTTCTTCTTCGCCATTACCGTTCTCTGGTCGCCATGTTCGGACGGAGCGGCGTTCGGACGGAGCGGCCGCGCGGCTCCTGAAAAACCTCGGTGCCGAAGACTCGTCGGCTTGTACCGGTCGGCCATTCCGGTGTCAAGCAGCTGCCGTCAGCGAGCTGCTCCATGACCCTAAAGAACGAAGTTCCAACAGTTTAGTCTTTCGAATCGGCATCACCCGCAGACAGCGAGCTGCCATTGTGACACTCCTG
>WFTL01000081.1 GCA_015485495.1 Planctomycetaceae bacterium | reverse complement strand
GGAACCGGGATCCGCCGGGCAGAAGCTGTCGGAACCGGTCCCGGACCGGGAGCATCTGCGGTCGGCGACGCCGCCAGGGGATTCGGCCTGACACCGAATATCGGGGCAGCGATTCGATTTTTGGGAGATCGCCGGGAACCGGCTGGACTTCCGGAATCGGGCGTCGTTATAGTGCGCGGCCCGAATTCCGGTCAGGTCTGCAGAGGCGCTCCGTCCTGCGCCAGGATGATACAGCAATGCCCAAACAAAAGACACACAAGGGGATGAAGCGTCGCTTCAAGGTGACGGCATCCGGAAAAGCGCGGCACCGCAGTGCGTTTCGCGGCCATCTGCTCAGTGCCAAGAGCGCGAAACGCAAGCGGCGTCTGCGGAACAGCGGCATCGTGGACGGTGCGGATGCGAAGCACGTTGTGGAGGCTCTGCGGCCGTCACTGTGATGCGGGCAGATGGCGTCCGCGTGGCGAGCGGGCCGGATGGAGCGGGCCGGATCCGATTCCCGCGGGCTTTCCCCCCGGGAAACCGCTGTCGGCAGCAGCAGATCGTCGCAGCAGAAGTCAGGTCGACGCGGCAAACAGATTGCGAAAACAAGTAGGGGTAGCTGCCGGCGAATGAATCACAAATGTCGGCGGCAGCCTGTCTGAGGTGGAATCATGCGAGTTCGAGTCGGTAAGGCGCGGCGTCGCTCGAAAAAGCGGCTGTTTCGTGAAGCGCGTGGAAACGTGGGCGGACGCGGCAGGCTGCTGCGAACGGTCAAGGAAACCGTGGTCCGTTCGCGTGCCTATGCCTATCGGGATCGGCGGGTTCGCAAGCGGATGTTCCGGCGTCTGTGGATCACGCGTCTGACGGCTGCCTGCCGGGAACGCGGCATTTCGTATTCGGCGTTCATCCACGGGCTCCAGGCCGCTCACATCGAACTCAACCGCAAAACGCTCAGCGAACTGGCGATCAGTGATCCGCACGTGTTCGATGAAGTGGTGGATGCGGTGAAATCGGTTCCCGCGTGACGCTGTGGCCGATTCACGGTGCGGCATTCCGCGGTCTGCTGTCCGGGTGGACGGATGCGGATGCGGATGCGCCGGGGCCGTTGTCCGGCCGGGTGTTCGGCGGAAGCGGGAATTCGGTTCCCGCCGGGGTGTGTCGGGTGAGGGGTTTCTGTGCGGCCGGGCACAGGCCGGTGGATTGTTGTCGTGGCCGGATCGGAAGCGCTGTTCATGGACATCCTGAAGCCCTTCGATGATTACGAAACGGCCGCCCTGGCGGCGATTGCTTCAGCGCAGACGGCTGCCGAACTGGAACAGGTGCGGATTGAGTTTCTGGGGCAGAAAAAAGGCCGGCTGCGCGAACTGCAGGCGCTGATCGGCCAGGCCGCCGGTGAAGAGCGGCCGGCGGTGGGCCGCCGTTTCAATGAAGTACGCACGGTGGTGACGCAGCGTCTTCAGGAACGTGCGGATGCGGTGGCCGTTCAGGAGGCCGCGGATCAGGAACGGTTCGATGTGACGCTTCCGGGAACGCCGCCGCGTCTGGGAGCACTGCATCCGGTGACGCAGACGATCAATCGGTTTCGCGATCTGATGGGCCGGTTCGGTTTCGAGGTTGTGGAGGGCCCGGAACTGGAAGACGAACGGCACAACTTCGAAGCGCTCAACATTCCTCCCGATCATCCGGCCCGGGACCCCCTCGACAACTTCTACATTGCCACGGCCAGGACGACGTCCGGAGGTCCGGTGCTGCTGCGCAGCCAGACGTCGACCGTTCAGATCCGGACGATGGAAAAACAGTCGCCGCCGGTCCGCATCGTGTCGCTGGGGCGTGTTTACCGCCCGGACACGATCGATCGGACGCATTCGTGCATGTTCCATCAGATGGAAGGCCTCATGGTGGACCGAAATGTCACCATGGCGCAGCTCAAAACACTGCTGACTCTGTTTGCCCGGGCGTTTCTGGGACCGGATGTGAAAATCCGTTTTCGTCCCTCCTTCTTCCCGTTCACGGAACCGTCTGTGGAAGTCGACATGAAGTGGGGCGATTCCTGGATGGAAATCGGCGGAGCCGGCATGGTCGACCCGAACGTGTTTCGCGCCGTGGGTTACGACCCGGAAGAAGTCACGGGCTTCGCGTTCGGACTGGGCATCGAACGGTTCTGCATGAAGCACTTCGAAGTCGACGACATTCGGCGATTCTACGAAAACGACGTGCGGTTTCTCAGTCAGCTCCAGTGATCCCCCGCCGGCTGATACCGCAGCCGTTCGTCCAGGCGGAGCGCATCGCCCTCGTCGGAGGGCGTTCGTCCGGCTGCAGGGTGTGAGCTGTCACCGGTGGCGTTCGGTGAGCATCAGCGGGCCGGAACAGAATCGGCAGGCCACGCTCTGATCGGCGTATTTCATGGCCGCCCGCAGTTCCTTCTGGCAGTGGGGGCAGTTCGCGTACATGGCCTGGATCTGGATGCTGCGGTCGTAGTCGAATGTGTGCCGACACAGCCGGCAGGCCACCGTGGCACCTCGATACTTCGCGCTGATCCGCAGTTCTTCCGAACACCCGGGACACACGACGTAGTGACCGACGGCCGGAACGATCCGAGTGGGACTGATTTCCTTCAGCGGGACGAATTTGGGGATTTCCACGCTGTCTTCGGACAGGGCGGGATTGAGCAGGGCGCGACAGGTCTGGCAGTGGACCAGATTGGCCGGCATGTCGTCGCCGCACTGAGGACAGGGGCCACCTTGCCAGGCCTCCCGGACCTCCCTGGGGATTTCCTGGGAGTCGGAGGAATCAGACTGCAAAGGATACGTACTGCTCATGATGGACTCCGGTACAGTGGCAGCAAACAACTGCCGCACAATGCAACACCCGCTGTCGTACGATGACGCGCCGTGGGGACCGGAGCTCAGTCAAAAAAATGAGATTTCGATGTCGGCCTGACAGTCTAACGCACCTGAGTTTTCGAAGACAACACTCAGTGACCACCATCCCTGACGGCGGCACTCCGACGACAGCCGGAATGCCGGAACCTGTTCCGGAGAAAAACGTTGCGCCGTTTCCGGGAATGCCCGCCGGGCGGCCGGAAGCGGACGCTGAGGGGACTCCGGACAGGCTGAGTGCGTCCATGAAGTCCGTGTGCGCGTCATCAGACTCCGGTTCCTTCCGGTCGGCAGTCAACGCACGTACCTGCAGGGGTGCAACTGCTGTGCCGAAGTCGGAGGTGCAGGCGGCTGCCGGACCCGGTATGCTGCCTGCCTGGCGGTTGTCGCCGTCTGCAGGGGGAAACGGGATGCATCAGCCGCCGGGCGAAGCCGGCGGCCGGTGTGATGAAATCCTCAGTGGAAAAGGCAGTGGAACAGACTGTTGCCCAGTGAACCGACAAAAGATCCATCCGGCACAGCTTACCTTCTGAGCTGGGACGGAATGACCTGGCGGGACGTGATCCGGCTGAGGCCCGGTCAGATTGTGACGATCGGCCGGGCGGCCACGAATCGGGTCGTTCTGCAGGATGAAGCGTGCAGCCGCCATCATTGTGAAGTGTTTCATTCGCCGGAAGGGTGGAAACTGCGCGATCTGGACAGCCGCAACGGAACGCGTCTGGGGTCCGAACGGATCACCGGCGACCGGGTTCTGGAGTCCGGCGATCTGATCGAAATCGGACAGTGCCGCCTGGCCTTCGTCGACGATCTGCAGCGGATGCCGCCGCCGCCGGATCCCGACCGTTCTGCTCAGGAAGCCAACACGGCCACCTATTCGGGGCTGAATGATGAAGCTCCTGCGATTCTTCACCGCAGCACGCAGCCCGATTTTCTGACGGCCGACATCCCGTCCGGTGCTGTTCAGAAGGAACTGACGCGCCTGTATCAGCTTGGTCTGGAAATGGGGGCGGCGGCAACGCGTCAGGAACTGATCGATGTGGTTCTGAAAAGTCTGGTTCGCGAAACGGTCGCCGACATTGCGGCCGTTCTGCTGGCCGCACCGGATGGTCCCGAGCAGCCGACTCCGAACGACCTGCAGCTTCTGGCCTGGCACAGCACCGACGATCTGCCTTATCGGCGGGTGTCGGAAAGTCTGTCCGAAGTGGTTCTGTCCAGCCGGGAGGCCGTGCTGGCGCGGGATGTCAGCGACGACCGGAATCTGGCTTCGTTCGACAGTCTGGGGGAAATGCGGGCGCGGAGCGTCATTTGTACTCCGGTGGTGCGCGGAGACCGCCTGCTGGGTCTCATTCACCTGTATGCGACGAATCCCGACAACGCTCTGGACCGGCAGGATCTGGAGTTCACTCTGGCGGTTTCCGGTCAGCTGGCCATTTCTCTGGAAACGCAGCTTCAGAAGGAATCCCTGCAGTCTGAAGTGGCTCAGGCCCGGTCCGTCAGCCGCACGCTGCGGCGACAGCTCGAATCCGGCCAGCAGCTCATCGGGGACAGTCCGGTGATGCGGGAACTGAAGGAACGGATCGGGCTGGTTGCGGAAACCGACGCCAGTGTGCTCATTCGGGGAGAAAGCGGCTGCGGCAAAGAACTGATCGCCCGCATGATTCATTCGGCCAGTCCCCGGCGCGACGGCCCGTTCGTCTGCCTGAACTGCGCTGCACTCAACGAAAGCCTTCTGGAAAGCGAACTGTTCGGGCATGAAAAAGGCGCGTTCACAGGAGCCACGGAACGGAAAATCGGGCGATTCGAGCAGGCCGATCAGGGGACGCTGTTTCTGGACGAAGTGGGGGAAATGAGTTCCGCGATTCAGGCCAAGTTCCTGCGCGTTCTGGAGGGCCATCCGTTCGAACGCGTGGGCGGCCGCAAACCGATTCACGTGGATGTCCGCATCCTTGCGGCCACGAACCGCGATCTGGAACAGGCCGTCGAAGACGGACAGTTTCGCCGGGATCTGTATTTTCGTCTGCATGTGGCGGAACTGGTCGCAGCACCCCTGCGGGAACGCCGCGACGACATCATCCCGCTGGCTCGGTTCTTTCTGCAGAAATACGCGGAAAAAACGGGCCGCGTCATCCGTGAACTGACTCCGGACGCCGAAGCACGGCTGCTGGAATACGACTGGCCGGGCAATGTGCGGGAACTGCAGAACACGATGGAACGCACCGTGATCCTGTGCCGTTCCGAACAGATCCGAGCGGACGACATCGAACTGTCCAGTCTGTCGGACCGGCTGCGTCCGGCCGGAGCGGCGGCCGTCCGTTCCGGCGGGTATCGCGCCGTGTCTCTGGCGGACATTGAGCGGGAGCACATCCTGGCCACGCTGGAACACACGGACTGGAACAAATCACGGGCCGCTCAGATTCTCGGCATCGAACGGTCGACGCTGGATCGGAAACTGAAACGCTACCAGGTTTCCCGTCCGGATCGTTCCTCCGCCGATTCCGCAGGGGGCTGATCCGATGTCCCGGGCCCGTGTCGGGCCGGCTGCCGACGGGCCGACAGAAGGGGCGGCAGCTTCCGTCAGAATCACCGGGCCGCGGCATTCTTTTTTGTTGACATTCCGCCACGGCGACTCAAGAATCGGCCCCCAAACGGATTGACGAAGATCCGACACCGGCAGCGCGGGCCGTTCCTTTGAGTGTGATATTCTCAGGTAGTCTGCGCGCGGGCATCTGTCATGCAGACAGTCTGAAACCGATCGATACTGACGGGACGCCAGAAGAGAAGCCCGGAGGGCAGGGCGCGTCAGCAGTCGATCCCGTTCCTGTGCAGATGCATTTCGGTCGGATGTTCGAAAAGTGACCAATGGAATGGAGGCAGTTTTGTTGTGGTCTCACACGCTTTGGAGTCAGTGAATGTCGTCATCGTACGTCGACGAAGGTGTGGCCCTGGATTCCCTGGCCGGAATCGAGGGTTATGAATTCTTGAGTGATCTGGATGTCGGGTTTGAGGAGGAACTGAAGTCGCTCGGTGTGGACCCGTCTGCTCCCACGGCAGCCAAACCGGGTTCTGAAGAAAAAGTCATGATGCTGGCAGCCCGTTATGCAGCCGGCCTGCCGCTGTGGCATCACGACGACTGTTATGATCACGGTCCCGGCAGTGTGGGCAACCTGATTGTCGACGACAATCTGCCGGCTGCCGCGTCCGAAACAGAAGACGCAGAAGATTTCGAACTCGCCTGACACCGGCGCGTTTCCACAGAACACTCCCTGCTTCAGGCATGGTTCCGGTCCCCTCAGGAACCATGCCTTTTTTGATCCGCTGTTCCGGCCCCCGTCGTGCGGGCGGTTTCTGATGTGTCCGCCATGTCCCGTTCCGTTCCGCCGTGGATGCGCCGAATTCTGCTGCTGGCCGGCCTGCACAGCGTTCTTTGGGGAGCCTTTATCATTTTGCTGCCGGATCCGGCCGCCCGGGTGTGGGGGCTTCCGAAGGTGCCGCACGATCTGTTCCTGTGGCAGGGTACCGGCCTGGTGATTCTGCTGGCCGGCGTGGGGTACTTCATCGCGGCGACGGATCCGGAACGGCACTGGGCGGTCATCGCCACGGGACTGCTGGCGAAAATTCTGGGCCCGATCGGCGTGGTCACGGCGGTTGTGCGCGGCGAGATTCCCGCAGACGTGCTCCGGCTGGTGCCGCTGAACGACCTCGCCTGGTGGTGGCCTCTGGCGGCCATCGTCTGGCGCGGATGCCGTCACCCCGGTCGATCGGTCGATTCCGGGGCTACTCCCGGGGAGCGGTGACTTCGTCGAAGGCCGTGTCGTCGTGGAAGGAACCGGCCGCAGATCCGGCCGCACGAGATCGCCGGAATCGCTGCGCCTGCCGGGCCTGGCGGTGTTCCTGTTCCCGTGCCATCCGGCGGCTGTCTGCGCTGCCATCGAGCAGCAGGCTCAGAATCGCATCGCCGTAAAGCGGCCACACGTCGCCGGGATCGGTGGATGCCGGAATGGCGACAGTGATCATGTCGCAGTCCGGCCGCCGGGCGGCCCAGGCTTCCAGGGTTCCGTCACGGACGGCATCCGGCAGAGACTTCAGGCGGAAGCCGAGCCACTGCGCGGCATCCCGGGCCGATTCGGCTGCTCCGGGACTGGCGGCGATCAGCCCCTGGTCTCCAGGGATGGTCCGCAGGTGAAGAATTCGCTGAGGTTTCAGGTCCTGGACCTGGCGGAACAGGAACTGCACTTCTTTCGGAAGCGACTGCCCGGCAGGGATGCGGCCGTCGGAAGGGAAGCGGGAATTCAGATAGATGCGATCGGCATTCGTGTACTGGCGCCGCTGCTGTCCGTCCGGGTTGAGTGTCCGGATGACGCGGACGAAGATGCCGCCCAGAATGGCCTGGTTCCGGTGCAGATAGCGGGCGACTTTCTCGGTCAGCCGCACGGCGGCCGGGTCGTGTCCGCCCACGCTTCCGACCAGCAGAGTCCGAAAACCGCCGCGGCCGATGGTGACGATTTCCAGCGGCTGTCCGGCGTCCGTCCGTCCTCCCGTCTGCCAGGCGAAGGGAGGCGCGGCTGTCAGCAGGCCGCGGGGCTGTCCGGTCGCCGCGATGCGGTCTGTCGGCGGGGCGTCTGAGGAAGCAGGTTTGTCCGCCCGGGATGCAGTGTGCAGCGACGAGGGAACAAAGGCTGCACAGCCGGCGGACAGGGAAACGGCAATCAGCAGGCCGGCAGCGACGGCGCGATGCTTTCGGCGCGAAGTGTCCGGGAAAAGATCCGTGCGATGCGGCGCGGCGATCACATGAAACCGTGCGGCTGCAGGAGGGGACTGAGCCATCGTGTTCCTTTCATCACGGATTGCGGGAATCGATCATTCGTCGATTCCCAGCTGCCAGCACAGCTGTGCAAAACGTTCCTGGAACTCATCGGTGGATGAGTGGACATGTTCGGCTTCTGTGATGAAGCGAATATCGTCGCACGCGGGAACGCCGTTGTTCTGCAGAGCGGCTTCGTATTCGGCGTTGTTGTGGCCATAGACGAACAGCAGTTTGTGTTCATCAAGCTGCACTTCCATGGGCGTGCGGGGATTCAGCACCGCGATGCCGCAGCAGCCGTCGTCCAGCAGCATGTCTTCAAAGTCGTAAAGCACACTCTGCAGAACCGCCAGATCGATGTGTTCCCGGTACAGATCCGTATGATTGGCGGTCGTGCCGCAGTGACTGGTTTCCAGAACCACATCGACGGATTCGCCCAGCGGATCCAGCAGCGACAGGAATGTGTCGAACAGGCGTTCCCGGGTCACGGATGCCATGAGGACCGGGATGCGGGTCCCGGAATTCTGATCGACGTACCATTCGCGCCGGTACCCGGTACGGGGGATGACCTCGAGCGAGTACGACGGGCGCACGGCGTCGGTGAGTGTGAAATCGCCGTAGCGGGCCACTTCCATGTGGGCATTCAGTTCATCTTCCGACACATTCCGGAAGCTGCTGAGTGCCTGCGGGGCTTCGCCGTCGCGTGCTGTCGTCTTGAGAAACTTCTTCAGAAAGCCCATCGGGACCTCGCCGCTGGTTCTGGGATCATCTGCGTGTCGCGAACAGACTCCTGCCGCGGATGCTTCCGGACGGAGTTCTGAGGAATTCGGTGCAACCCTAGCACGTGAAAACGGGGGAACAGCCGGGAATCGGCAACGCGGCCCATTTCCCCGGGTTCCGTTCTGCAGGCACGCGGAACAGAGGGTTCCGCCAGACTTTGCTGCCGTCCGCAGAGCCGTCAGGCGCGTCAGATCCGGAACAATCGGACGCCCCGCGGGGCGTTCGGGTGAGTGCGGGCGGTCCCTGCCGCGGTCGGAAATCGGTTCAAACCGGGGTCTGCGCCGCAGCTCCGGGCGCATACAATGCGGCCAGGCTGCTCCGGGCCGCCTGAGCGGTTCCGGTGGTGTTCGAGCATGAAATCGGAGGTCGCCGCCATGCCTCTGCGGACGGAATCACTGGAAGAACCGGCCCTCAATCTCACCCCGATGATCGACATCGTGTTCCTGCTGATCATCTTTTTCATGGTGGGGACGAGATTCAGCGAAATCGAACAGCAGTTCGACATCGAGATGCCGCAGGCTCCCGCGGTGGCTCCCATGTCCCGGGCTCCGGATCCGATCGTGGTCAATGTGACACGCTCCGGACGCATCACGATCGGATCCACTGAGCTGACTCTGGCTGAACTCAAAGATCGTCTGGAAAATGCCCGCCGCACATTCGCTCAGCAGACCGTCCTCATTCGCGGCGACGGACAGTCGCTGTATCAGTCGATCATCGATGTGATGAGCGTGTGTCATCAGGCGCGGATTCACCGCTTTTCGCTGGCCTTCCGTCCGGTTCAGGATGAATCGTCATGACGGTGGTGCAGCCTGTCCTCCGCAGACTCTGGTACGGACGTCCCCTGAGCGGGGATGACGTCATCGTGCTGCTGCTGCTGCTGGCCATGGCCGCATCGCTCATCCATCTGGTCACGATGCTCGTCACGCGGTGGGGAGACCGCAACATCGCCATCAAGTCGCTGATCGCATCGCTGCTCGTGCACAGCGTCTGCCTGCTGGGACTGGAAGTCTTCGAACCGCTGCCGGCCCGCAGGCCGCGAAAGGTGTTCGAACCGGCGCAGGTGCTGACAGAAGTGCTCGTGCAGAGCGACGAGGAGCTGACGTTTCGCGAATCCGGCAACACGCCTGTTCCGGAAGAACCCACACGGATGGAAATCGACCTGGACCGTCTGCCGCCGCCGGCCCGGACCCTGACGGCCGCCCCGCCGCCGCAGCGCCAGGCGGAACGGCCGCCGGCGCTGCAGGCTGACCTGCCGGAAGCTGACCAGTTTCTGGACCGTCAGGAACCGACGTCCGATTTCCCGGAAGACACCGATCTGCCGGAACCCCGCGAATCGGCCGCTCAGGACCCGGCCGCAGACCTGGATATCCGGCACGAACATCACGGCCGCGATGGTCCCGAGGTTCCGGCACAGCGCATGGCTTCGCAGATCCGGCGGCCGGAAAAAGATCCGTCCGTTCCGGCACGTCCGGAGACGGCCGGGCGGATGGAACGGATCGATCCGCGGGTGGAGCTGGAATCGGTCGGTCCGGATCTGGCTGTCAGCGATGTCCGGTCGGCGCGGCCGGTCCGGGATCCGCAGTTCGATGAAGACATCCGCCGCCGGTCGGCTCCGGTGTCCGCATCGGAACCGGTCGAGTCATCCGAAGCCGGATCGGAACCGGCGGCCGGGCCGACAGGCCCGGCCGCGTCCCTTGCCCGCAGTCTGCCCCGGGCCGGTCGGTCGCGTCGGCCGGCACCGGATCGGCTCCGTCCGTCCCGGATGACATCTTCGGAATCACGGACGCCCCTTTCGCTGTCGTCCGGCTACGAAGACGTTCGGGTCGGGATGCGGGTCCCGGACCGCCACGGCGCCGCACGGCTGGAAGCCGATCTGACGCTGCCGGAAGAAATTCGGATTCGCCGCCGCGATCGGCAGCCGGCCGCATACCGTCTGCGCAGCCGGGAATACCGACGGGAGGCGGTGTATCGGTTCGGCGGGACGGAACGGTCCGAAGCCACGGTGGAACGCAGTCTGGCCTGGCTGTCGCGCCAGCAGCTTCCGGATGGGCGCTGGGACGCCAGCGCTCACGGAGCCGGGCTGGTGAAAATCGATGAACTGAAGGTCGACCGGGATTATTCCGGCCGCGATGCGGACACGGGAATCACGGCTCTGGTCACGCTGGCATTCCTGGGCGCCGGATACACGCACGAACAGGGCCGTTATGCGATTCAGGTGGATCGGGCCCTGGACTGGATCATCCGCCAGCAGGCCGATGACGGCAGTCTGGCCGGACCGGCCCGCAAGTACGCGCGGATGTACTGCCATGCCATGGCCACGTATGCCCTGGCCGAAGCTCTGGGAATGCAGGAGGAAGCCGTGCCGGATCCCATTGTGGATCCCGACCTGCTGGCGCCGGCGGTCACGATCGCCGCCGCGGTTCCCGGCGGCAGCGTGTCCACCGGGCAGGCGGTCCTGGTCCGGAACCGTCTGTGGATGCTGTCCGCGACGGCTCTGGCCGACGCTCATGCCTGGTCGCTGCGGCGCGTGGACGAACTGCGTCTGCGCACCGCCCTGCTCAGTGCCGTGCGCTTCACGATCGGGCAGCAGAGTGAAGGTGGCGGCTGGCGATATGCCCGCGGTCAGGCGGGAGATGTGAGTATGTTCGGGTGGCAGCTGATGTCCCTGAAAAGCGCGGAAATCGCAGGGGTCCGAATTCCGCGGGCTTCCAAAGATCGGATGTTTCGGTTCATCAGCAGTGTCCGCCAGGGAACGCGGGGCGGACTGTTCGGCTACCGTCCGGGGGAACCGGTCACTCCGGCCATGACGGCGGAAGCTCTGTTCTGTCAGCAGATGCTGGGATTCCGACGGGATACGGCACGCAGCAGAGAATCCGTCCGTTACCTGCTCGATCATCTGCCGCGGCTGTCTGAACTGAATCTGTACTACTGGTACTACGGCACCCTGGCCATGTACCAGTTCGGCGGACCGGCCTGGGACGAATGGAACGCGGCCGTGCGCGACACGCTGATTGCCGAGCAGGTCGCTTCCGGCCCGCTGGCGGGAAGCTGGGATCCGAACGGGCCCTGGGGACGTTACGGCGGCCGCCTGTATTCCACCGCTCTGGCCACGCTCACTCTGGAAGTCTATTACCGTCTGCTGCCGCTGTATCGAATGAGTGATCCGGAATGACGAACCGCGTTCAGGGCAGGCGAATGTGAGTCCGGCTGCCGATGGGCACGTCCGGCCAGTCGGCTTCGTCCGATTCCACCCGCACGGTCACGGCGGTGGCTGTGGACGTGCTGTCGGCCGTGGGCAGTTCGGTCACGGTCCCCGTGCAGGCATCCTGACCGGGAAACAGAACCTGAACGGCTGTTCCCGGCTGCAGTTCTCCGGCGCGTTCTGAAGGAACATCTACCAGAACACAGCGCCGGTCGGTGTGCAGAATGCGGAGCATCACTTCTCCGTAGACCATGCGATCGCCCGGTCGGTACCGCACCTGGCTGATGCGGCCGTATCCGGGACAGAGTACGGCCGTTTCCCGGCTCAGACTCTCCATTTCGGTCAGCCGGGCGGCTTCCTGTTCATAACGGGTTTTCAGAGCCACCACGCCGGCGGCCAGGCGCACATGTTCCGGCAGCCGGCGGCGCATCTGTTCCAGTTGTTCCAGACGCGCCGCGTGGCGCTGCACTTCCATCTGAAGCAGCTCAGCAATCGGTCCGGAAACCTCAGATTCCGAAAGGTCGTCCGTCGCCGTTTCCGGTGCCCGCTCATCCGGCGGAATCGGCTTCAGACCGTTCAGGTTGCTGGTCCCCGTGGCCCCGCTGATGAACAGCAGCGATCGGGGCGGAGCGGCCGGATGTTCCGGCAGAGACCGGGGACGGGCCACGGTCCGCAGGGCGTGCGGCGCTTCTGTCGTCTGGGGACCGGCTGCACACAATGGCTGCAGGATGCCGAACAGCCGGGCCTGGGCCTGAGATTCCGACAGTTCCTGGTTCAGTTCGTACTGCCGCCATTCCAGATCGAGTTCTGCCTGGAGTTCCGCCTGTTTCAGAGCCCTCCGGAGTTCTTCGACCCGCCGCGTCTGACGGGCGATCTGTTCCAGGTGTTCTGATTTTTCCAGAGTGAGCAGGGTTTCACCGGTGAAGACTTCGTCACCGGGGGACACATAGCAGGCCAGCAGCCGGGAATCGGCCGGCACCCGCAGCGATGTGATGTCGGCCGCCAGAACGCCTGTCAGGGCGGGCTGAGAATGGCGGTTCAGCCACGTGACAATGAAGCAGCCGATCAGAAGCGCCGTGACCAGAACGGCAATGGTGCGGGTCCCTGGTGCCGGCGGTGCATCCTGCTTCGGACGGTACGGAACCGCGACGGCTGCAGCCGCAGGCTGTGGATCCGGCGTGATCAGCAGCCTGGCCTGTTCCACCCAGCGGTCCCGAAAAATGGCGGCCGCCGACACACCGACCGCATCGGCCACGGCAACGACCTGGGCATCGGTCCACAGGGCGATCTGATCGATGTAGTAGATCCCCAGATGGTTCAGCCGCGCTGCTTCCTGCGTTCCGATTCCCCGAATGGCCGTCAGATCGTCGGCGCCGGCAGGCGGAGACGCGTACACGGCCCCGAATCGGGGATCCATGTGGAACCCGGCAGGCAGACTGTGACGAGCGGTAGAAGCCATGATGCGGTTCCGTCGTTCTCAATGCGCTTCCGGCGGGCCGACAGCATCCTGGTGGATCAGGAAGTTCCCCTGCCCCCGGCATGACGATGCGGCAGGGGATCTGCCGGCGCGCAGATGTCTCCGAATCGCTGCTCCTTTTTATCGGCGTTTCGGAATGCACCGATTGACACTATTCGTCAGGCTTCGCGAGGCCCGTATTCTGCGCAGGCTGTTCAGAGTGTGACGGTCGCGGGAATTGTGAGCGGAATGGCAGAATCGGCATGAGAGATGCACTCGAGTGTGTAAAAACGGGCCCGGTTGCTTGCCGGCCTGCTGCTGCAGGCCGAAAATGGCATTCTTCAGGGACAGCAGATTCCGGCAGGAACCGACCGGGCTCCATTCGGATTCCGCACTCCGCGGTTTCGGATGGTGCCGCAGTCAGCGCGAAACTCTCGATCTTTTGCGTTTGTTCATATTCTGCATTTTCTTCAGGTTGTCCTGGCTGGGCCGATGACGATGAAAAATCTACAAAGCAAATGGATGGTTGCGGTGGTCGGCTGGTTGGTTGTCGTCGGTCTGCTTCAGGCAGACGAAGAGACGTCGGGCCGCGAGCAGACGGTGTTCCGGCCCGGGATCAGTCCGGAACCGATACCGGAGGAGCGGTCGAAACTGCTCACCGTGAAGGTTTATCCCCTGTACGACAAACTGGTGCGCGGCGAAAAGTGTCTGGTGGCACTCGAACTCACCGTCCAGGACGGCTGGCACATCAATGCCAATCCGTCGCACCCGGACTTCACGATTCCCACGGAAGTCACGCTGAAAACCCGTCAGAAAATCCGTCTGACGAAAATCCGCTATCCGCGTCATCGACTGCACCGGATGCAGTCCGAATCCGAACCGTACCATGTGTATGACGGCACGGTGATGGTGTACCTGGTTCTGGAACCGGACGCTGCGGAACAGGCCGAAAAGGCCGAACTGGAATTCCACATTCGGTACCAGGCCTGCAACGACGAGCAGTGTATTCAGCCGGCCACGGTGGTGATGCGGGGGCGTCTGCCGCTGGCGAATCCGGACGAACCGGTGCGCAAAATCCATGCCGACAAGTTCCCTCAGCCCCGAAAAACCAAAGAAAAATCGTCCGGCTGATCCCGGTTTCGGCGGCAGGTCGAGACGGCTGCGGCAGGTCGGCCGCGACGGGATGGCCGCGGCGAGACAGGCGGGAATTTCCGTGGGATCGGCCGTTTCAGGCCTGTCCTGTCCGGTTCCATCGCGCCGGGACCGGACTTCCCGATACCGCGAATCGTTTTCCGGGGAGGGCCGGATCAGTGGCGTGGCTCCGGCGGCCCTGATAATTTTTTCGGTCTGTTCTGTCCTGCTGTCTGTTCAGGTGTCGGATTGCTCATGTCGGTGCAGCCTATTGCCGGTGTCAGCCCGCGAAATGAGTCTGTGGTGATGACGGAGTATCCGTCGATCGCTGCAGGTCCTGCGGGCCAGGTTCTCGGATCTTTGTACAACAGTCTGCCGATTCCGATTTTCGGCCTGAAGCTGTCGCACCTTCTGTTTGCGCTGCCGACCGCTCCGATTGCCGTGCTGCTGTATTTCTGGCACAAGGTGTTCGGCCGGCGTTACGTGCTGACGAACCGAAGCGTCCAGGTCCGGTCGGCCCTTTCCGGGCAGCGTCTGGAAGCGGTGGAACTGTCGAAGATCGCGGAAATCGACATCGTGCAGGCCCCGGGACAGGTCTTCTATCGGGCGGCCGATCTTCTGCTCCGCGGCGCATCCGGTGAGGTTCTGGTCCGGCTGCATGGTGTGCCGGACGCGCCATCCTTCGCCAACGCCATTCAAAGAATGATCGAGTCGCGGCAGATGGTGGAAGCAGCCATGGACACGATCAGGGCCCGCGGTTAGTCCGCCCGGATTTAGAATCCGGGATCGTCTTCTTCGATCTGAGCCTGCAGTTCGTCGCGTTCCCGCCGCGTGATTTCCAGATCGAACATGAGGTATTTGACGTCCAGCCGCAGTTGAGACAGCGCTTCCTGAACAAGATTCAGGATACGGCGGCGACGGCGCACGGATTCGGCCACGCGCGCCCATGCGGCCTGGAGTTCCCGCCGTTCCTCCCCCTGCAGAGCGTCGATCCGACGCCCCAGCTCGACGAGTTCCGAGGGCAGGGCACTGCTGCCGTCGTCCTGGAGGCGCCTGTGGTGCGTCATCGTCTCTCGCCTGGTTTCCGGTCGGCAGGCGGCTGCCGAGTCCGTTCGGGATGCCTGACTCCCTGGAAAAAGTGTCGGGAACGTCCGGTTCCGAGTGCGCCAATTGTGATAATCCTCCGAAGCCGTCTCAACGAATTTTCCCGCTGCTGCCGGGTGAGATTCTGCAGCGCCCCGAATCTGGCCGCATAATCGCTGCATTCGGACCAGGCGGACCGGTCCATCTGCGCGGGAAAAGGTTGCCGCTCCCCGGTGTCGCGGCCGGCCTCGTCCGAAGGATCTGCGGCCTGACCGGCGACGCCCTGGCTCCGGCACGGCACTGCTGAATCCTTTCGATCAACCGGCACTGTCGGCACTGTCATATACCTGTGGGACAGAAAATGGGGGCACTTCGAGCCCGTTCAGACCGGGTCTCTGCATTCCAGAGAAGAGAGACAGAAGGGCCGTTTTCCCGGAGTGATCTCGGCAGATACGCCGGTTTTCGCTACGCTCCGCCTGTCCGCCGGACTGGCATGGTTTCAGGGAGGCATCCGGTGGCGCACGTTCGACGGGCCGAAAGCAGCGATCACCACGACACGGATGTCCGGAGTGAGACGACACGATTTCCCACAGCGTTCTCGATCGATGCGCCGCGCGGCTGTCGTGGTGATGGGGCTGCTGTTCGTTCCGGCAGGATTCCGTTCGGAAGGACGGGCAGACGACGATGTGGTTCCGTGGCAGGAACAGCCGGTCGTTTCCGACGGGCTGCGGTTTCTGAACGTGGAGTCTCAGTCGGAGGCCGGGCGGTCCTTTCAGCGATTCCGTTTTGAATCCGCAGGCGACTTTCAGTCGTGCCGCATCGAAGCTCCTCTGCCGCCTCTGCTGCCCCTTGAAGAATTCCGGGCATCGACCCGCGTCAATGCGACTCATGCCGGCATTCGGCTGGCGGTGCGGCTGGTTCTTCCGCGGCAGCTCGATCCGCGAACCGGGCAGCCTCTGACGACATGGATTTCCGGCAGCCGGTCGACGGAAGCGGCTGAGTGGCAGGAGCTGTCCGTGTCCCTGTCGGATGCAGCCATTCGACGGCAGCTCGTGCTGGTCCGATCGCAGCTGGCTCCCAAAAAGATCGATGCCGACGGGCTGTACATCGATCGACTGGGACTGATGGCGGAATTCAGTACCGGAGTCTGCGTGATCGATGCGGAACCGGTTCGGTACGGGCCGGTGGTTCGCAGGATGACATCTGCAGAAACGCCGGCAGATGAGACGATGGAGCGGCCTGCGGACGATGTTCGCGCGGCGGAACGGACGCGCGTTCGGGTGGAACGGAACCAGGTGTTCTTCGGCGACCGCCGGGCCTTTCTGCGGCTGATGCCCTGGCATGGAGAACCTGCGGAACAACTCGCTGCGTGGCGCGTCAACACGCTGTGGGTGCCGGATTACCGATCGGACGATCGTCTCCAGGATCTGGCGGAGACCGGATTCATGCTGGCTGCCACGCCGCCGCATCCTCAGTTCGATCCGGGGGACTTCAGTGAACCGATTGCCGGACTGATGCCGCTGGACCAGGCGTCCGACGTGGTCGACATCTGGCTGCTGGGAACGCGGGTGCCACCGTCACAGCTTCCGCATCTGCAGGCCTGGGCACGTGAAGTGCGCAGTGCGGATCGCATCCGCCGTCGTCCGCTGATGGTCGATGTGATCGGAGCCGAAGGTCTGGCGTCCCGCTGCAGCGACATGGTGGGTATTGGTCTGCCGTCGATTCACCGCAATCTCACACTGGGCCAGTTTCGCAATCAGATTCTGCTGCGAAGCCGTCAGGCTTCGCAGCTCACCCTGCCCTGGTGCTGGATTCAGACCGAATCGCCCGGATCGATGACTGCCTGGCGGGCGAAACTGGGACTGCCGCCGCTTCCGGTGGAACCGGAACAGATTCTCATGCAGGTCATGGCGGCTCTTTCGGCCGGATCACGAGCGATTGGATACTGGAAAACGGCATCCTGGAGCGGCGATGGTGCGGGGGATTCCGAAGCCGGTCTGGCGGTCGGTCTGGCGAATCTGCACATCGATCTGCTGGAAGACTGGCTGGTTCAGGGACAGGTTCAGTCGTGGATCGCCGTGGACATCGACAGCGGACGTCGCGGGCGAAGCGGCCGGCCGCAGTCGGTTCTGCAGCAGACGATCGGCAGTTCTTTGGTGTCTCTGAATCCGCTGGAGACCCGGCTTCCGCGGCGGCCGGATGCCTGCGTGATTTCCGGTCCGCACGGATCCCTCATTCTGGCCGTCATGTGGGATGCGTCGTCACAGTTCGTGCCGGGGTCTCTGTATGCTCCCGAAGCCCGGATGACGGTCGGTGCCCGGGAAACCGCTTCCGCATCGCAGATTACGGTGACCGGAATCCGCGGCCAGCGGCGTGTGGAAACGGCCGGCGGCCTGGCGGTCACTCTGAAGGATCTCGACCAGTTCGCCGTGCTGCTCGTGTCGTCCGATCCGGCCGCTTTTCGGCGGATGGGACAGCGCATTCAGAAGGTGGCCCCCCAGGCGGCCGATCTGAAGACCCGCATGGCCCGTCTGAAATACGAACGGGTTCTGAGGATCACCGAACAGATCGATCGGCTGCGCCCCACGCCTCCGCCATCGGCAGAATCATGGCTGCGGCAGGCCGACCGTTTTCTGCAGTCGGCTCAGGCTTCTCACGATCGCGGACGGTTCGCCGATGCCAGTCGGCAGGCGGATCGCTGCCTGCGTTATCTGAGGCGTGTTCAGAATCTGTACTGGCAGGATGCCATTCGGGAACTGCCCACTCCCACGGCCAGTCCGTTCACCGTCGCCTTCGATTCTCTGCCCGAACACTGGCAGATGCGAAACACGATCGATCAGGCATCGCCGTCGGACAGTCTGCTGCCGGCCGGGCTGTTTGAGCGTCGTCAGGCGCTGGAGGATGCCGGATGGCAGTTTCTGAATTCCGAAGACAGTCCCTGGACGACCTGGGCGGATGTTCGTTTCGATGCCCGCAACCGGGTGCATGTTCTGCGGCTGGCGGCATCACGCCCGGCATCCGCCCGGGTTCTGCAGCCGGCAGAGCCGTCCGTGGCTGTCAGGGGGCCGCTGCTGTCGGTGACCGCAGGAGACCTCATCGAAATCACGGGGCGTGTGCGTATCGGCAGTCGGATTCGGCCGGACAGCGAACACCCGCTGCTGATTTTCGACAGTGAACTGGGGCCGGAATTCGCCGTTCGACCGGCTCTGGAAAGTTCCTGGCGGACATTCCGGATGTACCGCCAGGCCGCTCAGACCGGCCCGTTCCGCATTTCTCTGGCTCTGCAGGGTCAGGCGGACGTCCATCTCGATCTGGACAGCCTGGCGGTGCGGAAATGCGGCCAGGCGGTCTGGGAGACGGGGCGTTCCGGAAGGCCGGTCCGGTCGGTTTCCGGTTCCCGGATGCAGGACGGCGGGCACGCATTTCCGTCGTCTGACCGGGAATCATCGTCCAGATGATCTGAAACGGTCCGGAAGCTTGCAGCCGTTTTCCCAGTCGATAGGCTGGCTTTCGCCGAATTCCGGCACTCTGGTTTCGAGTTTCTTTGGTGGATTCTGCTGCACGAACGGAAGGTTTCCCGGATGCCCATCGCAACCCCCGAACAGTACGCGAAGATGCTGGATGCCGCCCAGCAGGGCGGGTACGCCTATCCCGGCATCAATGTCACGTCCATTGTGACGCTCAACGGTGCCCTCAAGGGATTTGCGGATGCCGGATCCGACGGGATCATTCAGTTTTCCACCGGCGCCGGAGAATTCGCATCCGGACTGAACGTCAAAGATGCCGTCCACGGTGTCATCGTGCTGGCGGAAGCCGCTCACCGGCTGGCCGAAAAATACGATATCCTCATCGGCCTGCACACAGATCACTGTCAGCCGAAGAAGGTGGATTCGTTTCTCAGACCGCTGATCGCCGAAACCGCGGCCCGCCGCGCGGCCGGACAGGGCAATCTGTTCAATTCCCACATGTACGACGGTTCGGAACTGCCGCTGGAACAGAACCTGGAACAGAGCCGTGAGCTGCTGAAGCTTTGTGCGGAAAACGACATCATCCTCGAAGTGGAGGCTGGTGTGGTGGGCGGAGAAGAGGACGGCATCGATCATTCGGGTGTGGCAGACGAAAAACTGTACACCACACCCGAAGACATGGTTCAGGTCTATGAATCTCTGAACGGTCTGGGCCGCTTCATGTTCGCCGCCACGTTCGGAAACGTCCACGGGCACTACAAACCGGGAGCCGTCAAACTGCGTCCGGAAATCCTCCGCGACGGGCAGAAGGCCGTCATGGAAAAGTACGGGGCCGACGCCGAATTCGATCTCGTGTTTCACGGAGGATCCGGAACACCGAAGGAGCAGCTTCAGGAGACGCTGGAATACGGTGTTGTGAAAATGAATATCGACACGGACACCCAGTACGCGTTCACACGCCCGGTCGTCGATTTCATCATGAAGCATTATGACGAAGTCCTGATGATCGACGGCGAAATCGGCAACAAGAAGGCGTATGATCCGCGAACGGCCATGAAGCTGGCGGAAGCGGGAGTCGCCGCGCGGCTGCAGCAGGCCTGTGACGACCTGAAAAGCAGCGGCCGTTCGATCTTCGGCAGCGTGTAGGCATCTCCCGACCCGATCGGTTTTTGTGTCTGCCGCGCTGTCCGTTCGGCGCGGCCATCGAATCGGAGCGGTCGGCAGGCCGTTTTTCAGCAGACATCCGGGACAGTTCCTGGTGATTCCGGCAGGACCGTTCGCATGAACATGCTGGCAGCACTGCGGAATCAGATGATTTTTCTGACGCAGTTCGGAAAACAGTTCGAAACCACCGGATCTCTCGTCCCCAGCAGCCGCTTTCTGGCCCGCTCCGTGACGCGCTATCTGGCCGATCGCCCGGACCGGCCGATTCGTGTGCTGGAATGCGGGCCTGGAACGGGGGCTTTCACCGATCGGATCATCCGTCATCTGCGGCCGGGCGACACGTTCGATCTGGTGGAGATCAACGAATCCTTCGTCGATGTCCTGAAGGAACGGTTCTCCTGTGAATCCCGCTGGGCGGCGGTGCAGGATCAGTCGCAGATCCACGAAATCCCCGTGCAGGATTTCGAACCGCAGGCGCCCTACGACTACATCATTTCCGGACTGCCGCTGGTCAATTTCCCGGCGCAGCTCGTGGCGGAAATCATGGAACACTATTTCCGTCTGCTGAAACCCGGCGGCACGCTCAGCTATTTCGAATACATGTACATTCGTCCGCTGAGATGTCGGCTGGCGCGGGGAGCGGGCGGGCAGCGGGTTCGCGAAGTGAGTCGGATTGTGGAATCCTGGATCGGCCGGCAGGGCGTGGCCCGGGACAGCATCCTGCTCAATCTGCCGCCGGCCTGGGTGCAGCACCTGCAGGCCGATCCGGACACCGGCCTGGCGGCTGCCGACGGCCGGCTGCAGAACTGACGTCCGGCAGCCACCTGTGTCGCCGACTGCCCGCCGGCGAAGTCGTTCCGGTTCTCCGTTGCATCGGATAAATGTCCGGCTGATGATGGTGCTGATTTCGTATGGCAGGAGCACCATTCGATGGAAACCATTGGCTGGTTCAGGCGGACGGTTTTCGCAGGAACGGTTTTCTGGATGGCCGTGTCCTGCTGCCGGGGTGAGCTGATTCTCGCAGAAAACGGTCATCCCAGGGCGATGATCGTGACCGGTGATGTTCCGAGTGCCGCGGCGGTTCGAGCGGCCGACGATCTGCAGATGTGGCTCGAACGGATCAGCGGCGCGGTCGTGCCGGTGTTTCGCGAATCCGACGTTCCGGAAAGCGCGGATGGTGTGCCGATTCTGGTGGGCGACACGCGCCGCACCCGGCAACTCGGTCTGATTCCGGAAGACTTCCAGCTCGAAGAAATCGTCGTGCAGACGTTTCCGGATGCCCTGGTCATCACGGGGGACGATGCCCGGCCGGACGGGGTTCCCCTGGCGGGGACCGAACTGGCGGTGAGTGCCTTTGTGGAGCAGGTCCTGGGGGTGCGGATGCTGTGGCCGGGACCGCTGGGAGAAATCGTTCCGCAGCAGGAAACGGTCCGGATCGGCGACGTCCGGATCCGGGACGCACCTGCCCTGATCGGACGCAGCATGGGAAATCATGCCTTCAACGGCGTCACGCACATCTACATCGATGCCCTCGGATGGGACCGCGATCCGTACCGCCGTTTTGCAGAAGAGGCGGATCTGTGGTTTCGCTTTCATCGTCCTGGCGGCAGCCACACGGGAAATTACTCCCATGCCTTTGGAGACTACTGGGATCGATTTCATGAGGACCATCCGGACTGGTTCGCTCTGCAGCCGGACGGCACCCGGGACAACAGCCAGCCGGAAACCGACGGGTATCCGTCGCACCGGCTGTGTGTGTCCAGCCCCGGACTCATTCGTCAGGTCGCGCAGGATGCCATCACGGCTCTGCAGAACAATCCCACACTGGATGCCGTGTCGGTATCGCCGAACGACGGCGGTCTGCAGACATTCTGTCTGTGCGACCGCTGTGAATCCTGGGACGCTCCCGATGGCCAGATCGTTCAGATGAGAAGCCGTCAGGGGCCGATTCCGCACGTGTCCTTTTCCGATCGGTATGCCCGCTTTTATTCGGAAGTCGCGAAGATCGTCGCGGCGCAGTGTCCCGGCCGGCATATCGGTGCCTACGCCTATTCGGTGTATTCACTGGCACCGAAACGGGAAACGCTTCACCCGGCTGTCATCATCGGATTCGTGCATGGTTCAAAGATCTATTTCAACGAAGACAAACGCCGCCAGGCCCGTGACAACTGGCTGCAGTGGTCGCAGCGGTGCCGGAAACTGCATGTCTATTCCAACGGTCTGATGGGGCTGCACGCGCTGCCGACCGTCATCGTCCATCGGCTCGCTGAAGACATGCGTTTCTACGCGGACCACGGCATGCTGATGGCCCTGTTCGACTGTCATTTTCATCACTGGGCCACAAACGGTCTGAATTACTACGTGGCCGTCAAGCTGCTGTGGGACCCGTATCTCGACGTGGATCAGCTCATCGATGACTACTGCCGGGCCGGTTTCGGACCGGCAGCTCCCGCAGTTCGCCGGTGGTTCGAAGAACTCGAACGGATTTCCGATGCGATCGCTGCCGAAAATCGTCGTCCCGATGCGGACACCGTGGCCCGGCACTACAGCGATGCGGCTCTGGCCCGGCTGTCGGGGCTTCTCGATGAGGCCGCTCAGGCGGCCGGCGCGGATGCTCAGGTGGCCGATCGGATCCGCTTTCTTCGTCAGGGACTTGATTACGCGCCGATCTGTCGAGACTATCTGGTGACGAAGGCGGCTGCCGAAGCGGGAAACAAATGGGACCGGCGGCGGCACACGGCGGCCGCTGTGCGGCGTACCCTGTTTTTCGGCCGACTCGGACCGACCCGTGTCATTCACGCTCCCTGGCTTCTTTACCAGGACTGGTAACCACCGGTGTCCGTTGCGGACAGCGGCTGCCGTCCGGAACGGATGTGCCGGCGGCAGGAGGCGTCATGAAAGCCGGGCCGTTCGGAGCCGCGTGAACCGCCGAAGGCATGAAACCTGAACCGGAAGACCTGTTATGAAACCATGCCTGTTTTCGGTCAGTTACGCGGGATTCTGGGGACAGGCCCGGCTCAGCCTGACCGATTTCATCGCCAAAGCGGCGCAGACCGGTTACGAAGCCGTGATGCTGGCCGGAAAACGGCCGCATCTGTCGCCCCTGGACATGGACGACGAACGAACGGCCGATCTGAAGGCGGTGCTGGATCGGCACGGCGTCTCGTGCCCGATCATTGCTGCCTACACCGATCTGAAACCCGATGTGTCGGAAATTCCGTACGGGGAAATGCAGATCGCCTGCGTGGAGTCTCTGGCCCGCATCGGGGCCCGCCTGGGAGCATCCGTCGTGCGGGTGTTCACTGCCTATGAATCATCCGGCAGCAGTCCGCTGCAGACATGGCAGAATGTGGTCACAGTGCTGCGGGAAATGTGTGACCGGGCGGCTGCATACGGGATCACCATTGCCGTCCAGAATCATCATGACACGGCCGTGCATTCCGACGCGCTGCTGGACCTGCTGGCCGATATCGATCATCCCGCCTGCCGGCTGGGTTTCGATGCCTGGTCGCCGGCCCTGCGCGGCGAAGATCTTTACGAAACGGCCCGCCGCATGGCACCGTATACGATCATGACGACGAATGCGGACTACGTGCGTTTTCCTCGTTACCGGTACGAACCGGATCTGGTCAACTACATGCGGACGCAGCCGGACCTGGTGCGTGCGGTTCCCTTCGGAGAAGGCTTCATTGATTTCGAAGCGTTTTTCGCGGGGCTGCGGGAAGGCGGATTCCGCGGCTTTGCTTCCTACGAAATCTGTTCACCTGTCCGCGGCGGAGGCAGCATGGACAACCTGGATGCCTGTGCCCGCCGGTACCTGGAGTGGATGACGCAGCGGAATCCCGCATAATTCGGACGGTCCGGTCAGACGGCCGGCGCCCGGCTGCAGCGGCCGGGAACCATGAGCCTGCGGCTTCACGGAACCCATCGGGATGACTCGGGAAATTTCCAGCGTGTTTCGACTGGGCCGCCGTGTGACCGTGTTTCCGGTGATTCACGGAAGCGGCGATTTCGCCGTGGCCGTGCGGCGGTTCATGCTGCAGCACCGCTTCGACTGCCTGGCGGTGCCGCTGCCGCCTTCTTTCCAGGAAGCGACCGAACGGGGAACCGACAGGCTGCCCCGGACCGGTGCCGTGATCTGCCCGCCGGAAATCGGCTTTCAGCCGGATTCTGAAGATCATGCGACCGCGTCATACGTTCCCGTGGATCCCTGTCAGCCCGTCATTGCGGCTCTGCGGATCGCCCTGCAGGAACGCATTCCCCGTGCGTTCATCGACATCGATGAAGAATCGTTCGATGTGCCCGGAACCGTGCTGCCGGATCCGTGGGCGGTTCGCCGGGTGTCTGCAGAACGTTTTGCCGCCGCCGTCCTGCCGACACTGCACCCGCCCCGAAACGATCTGCAGACGGATCGCATCCGCTGGATGGCCTGCGAACTGCACCGACTGACGCAGCGGTACGAAGCGATTCTGCTGGTGTGCGGGATGCAGGAATGGCCCTGGATTCGTGATGCCTTTCAGTCGGCTGTCGACCGTCCGCCGGAACCCCCGCCGTCGCTGTCCCGACCGGAACTGTATTCGATCGCCGCGAACACGCTGCTGTTCGTGCTGGGAGAACTGCCTTTCATCACCGGATTGTATGAACAGGCCCGGGTTCAGCTGGACGACGACGAAAACCTGTCCATCGACGGCGTCAAGGCTCTGCTGCTGGCGGCGCGGGACCGTTATCGCAGCCACCTGGGACGCCGCGCGCGGCCGGTCACGCCGCATCTGCTGAGAGTGTCTCTGAAGTACATGCGTAATCTGTCTCTGCTGGACCGCCGGTTCACGCCCGATCTGTACACGCTGGTCACGGCGGTCCGGCAGACGATGGGCGATTCGTTCGCCATTCACGCGGCGGAAGTGGCACGCAGTTATCCGTTTTCGGAAGACACCGCAGAAGGGCAGGAGGCGGCCTTTTCGATTGACCGGCTGCGGCTGCCGGACGGACGCATCTTTCGCGCCGTCAGCCGGCTTCCCGGGCATCCGGTCGTCTGGCGGACCTGCCGCCTGCAGGCACCGCCCGACCGTCGGCAGCGGGCGCAGTGGAGAAAAGCGTGGAACCCGTTCGGTCAGTGCAGCTGGCCGCCCGAAGATGCATCCATCGAACGGTTCCGCACGCACGTGAAGGACACGGCCCTGACTCTGCTGGGGAACGATCTGGCGCGAACGGAAAAATTCTGCACCAGTCTGAAAGACGGCCTGGACCTGCGGGAAACTCTGCGGAACTGGCACACGGGGGATCTGTATGTGCGCGAGTACCCGCCGGTGCGGGGGAATCTGGACTGCGTCGTGATGCTGTTCGATTCGCCGGCCGATCCGCGCGACTATCCCTGGCGGATCACCTGGCATGCCGAAAGCCATGACGAATCGACGCTGTCTCTGTTCGCCACGGATTTCAGGCAGGAGCTGATCGGCCCTGGAATCGCTCTGGCCCGTTACGGAGGCTGCATGTTTTTGTTTCCCCCGCGTCCGATTCCCGATATTTTTCGGGATCCGCGGTTCGACTTCACGAACACGCTGGAAGAGCGTCTGCTGGCGGCGGCCATGTTTCACAGTCGTGAAACGCACATCGCCCTGCTCAGCCCTGCTCCGCCGGGGGCCGGCTGGCGGCGCCTGGCACGGCGTTTCCGAAAGAAGCTCATCCACGTCCCGCTGAACCGTTTCGGAACCGCCACGATCGAGCGACTGAGAACCTTTCACGTGCTCAACGGGCAGCATGTTCGCAGCTACGCGGCCCGCTTCATCCGCGAACCCTGAACGATCTGTCCGCTCGACGACAGAACCACAGCCGAATCGTGTCTGCAATCCCGAAGGACCGTTCTGCTGTCAGATCAGCAGCGGTGTTCGGTCCGGAACGTCCTGACCGACGGCGGGCGGGCCGTCGAAATGCTGTTCCACGAACCGATCCCATGCATCCCGCGTCTGTGTGGATATCAGATCAGACATGTCCGACAGACAGCGGTCGCAGATCATCACCGGGCTGCGGATGAACGTTCCGGCCTGCAGAAGCAGATCACCGGCCGCACACGCCCCGCCCACACAGAAGCGATGGCATTCCGACCGGTTCCGGCCGCAGATCAGACAGCAGTCGACACAGGCGGTCAGGAGCTGTTCGTCTGATATCCGATCGGATTCATCGACCGGGCGGTCTGCGCAGCAGTTCATCAGGTGTTCGTCCATCGCCTGGCAGGTCTGCCTGGAAAACTGTTCCAGCAGATGTTCGTGGCAGCGGCGGCAGATGGCCAGTTCGAACACCGGCTGGTTTCCGACGAACGCCCGCTGAATGAAATGACAGTCCGCTTCCAGAAGAGGTCCGCCGCAGTCGATGCAGTGCCGGAACGGAGCCTCGTGGTACGCGGACCAGAACAGAGGCGGGACCGGGATGCGGCGGAGTCGGGGAAACGAAGACGAATCGTTCATCGCATTTCGAATGGCGGCGGGGGTCAGCGCTGATAAATCGGCAGAAAGGCGTATTCCACAGACAAAGCCAGCAGGCTGAGCGACGTGGCGTAAACCCGTCCGGCCGCCGATTCGCTGCCGCCGCGGGGTTCCCAGAATCCGCCCGGCTGCTGAGCATTCAGAATGGTGGAATACAGCGCCGGACGAATCCGCATCCATTCGTCACCGCCTGTTTTGTACATCCCCACCGTACAGTAGTACGCACCGTAGTAGAAGTAGCCTTCGTCCGGAGTCAGCGGATTCTGCTGCAGGTACCGGGCTGCCGCGAGCGTGATGCGCGACCGGTGTTCTCCGCAGACTTCCAGAGCGACGATTCCGGTGCCGGCCCGTGTGGCCGTCGTGCCGCGCGGCGAAACATATCCGAAGCCGCCCCCAGGCACACTCAGACGACGAATGTAGGCCGTGGCCCGGTCGATGTTTTCCACAGGCACATCGCATCCGATATCGCGGGCAGCCCGCAGTGCCAGAAGCTGCCACGCCGTCACGCTCAGATCCGAATCGCGGCTGGTCGGCTGGTATCGCCAGCCGCCGTCCGCCGCCGGACTGCGCGGCTGATTCTGAGCGTCGATAATCAGCCGTACGGCGCGTTCCAGAACGCGGCGGCAGGCCGGTTCCCGGTCTTCCGGCAGCATTCCCGACACTTCTGCCAGCATCAGTGTCGAAATTCCGTGACCGTACATGGGGCCGTGTCCGAAAATGTCCTGCAGCAGTCCGTCTTCCCGCTGCTGCTGCAGCACCCAGTCGACCCCGCGCGTCACATGATCGCCCCACGGGCCTTCGTCCGGCACCTGTCCGGCCGCCAGGAAAGCCAGCACGGCCAGGGATGTGATGGCGGTGGATTCCTGAGACGAGTGTTCCAGTGTCCAGGCCCCGGACGGCTGCTGCGCGTCTGCCAGCCATGGCAGCGCTGCGGCAATCGATGCGTCGATCTGTCGTTCCAGTTCATCGTCCGCAGCCGGAGACAATCCGGTCGACAGCAGAACGGCTGTGAGGATGAAGGCCGCGGGCGGAACACCGGTCCGCACCGCGATGCGGCGCGGTGTGTTCTTCAGCGGAACCGTGCAGACGCAGAAATCCGTCATCGCGCTTCCCGAATCTGAGCGAACGTGTCGATTCCTGTGAGCTGTGTCCAGGCGGCCTGCAGACGCTTCAGAACCGGGCCGTCCGGTCCGGCCAGATGCTGTTCGTCGATCGATGCGACCGGCAGCAGGCCACAGGGGGTGGACGACAGAAACGCTTCCTCACACTGCCTCAAAAACGCCACATCAGGATCACTGAACTGAAAGGGGATGTCCAGGTCGGCGCACAGTTCCCGCACAATGCGGCGTGTGATGCTGTTCAGGACTCCCGACAGACGCGTGTGGACCGTTCCGTCCCGGACGGCATAAAAGCAGGCGGTGGCCGTTTCGGTCATGCGGCCCTGTTCGTCCAGCAGCAGAGCGCGGGAGCCGGGGCGTCCGGCGGCCGCCTGGCGATCCGCCAGCCACCAGTGGATGCGGCTGCGCGTCTTGTGCCGAACCGGAAACGATTCTTCCGGGAGATGTTTCTGTTCGGGGATTGTCAGAACGACTCCCGAATCCACGGCCGGTTTCCAGCGGGCCAGCGGGAGCCGGAACGTGTGAACACAGACGGTCGATTCGGACAGACCGGCATCGCCCGTGTAGGTGGGATTGAGTCCGGCCGTGACAAACCACACGATTCCCAGATCATCGCCTTCCGGCAGATTCCGGGCGTTGTGTTCGGCGATGGTTTCGGCCGCGTCCAGAAGGTCCTGTTTCGGACGAACCGGCGGAAATCCCAGTTCCCGGCAGGAAGCGAGCAGGCGTTCGACGTGCTGTTCCATGCGGAACGGCCGATGACCGTACGTGCGGGCCATGTCCGCCACGCTGATTCCGCCGACAATTCCCAGGTCCTGAACCGGAAGGCGGGCGTCGGCAGCCGGCAGCACATGTCCGTTCAGCCATGCCACGGGGCCGTCACCCGTCATGACACCGATCCTGCAGGAACGGCAGACGCTCGACCCGCCCCCTGCTGCCGGGGTATCCTGAGTCTGTCTGATCCCGAACGATCGATTTCAGGAAGAATTCGATGCACAGCAGAATCGTGACCTGTCTGAGCTGTCTTTGCCTGTTCTGTGTCCTGATCCCGGCCGGATTCACGGACGACCCGTCCCGCGAACAGTATGAGCTGATGAGGCTGTTTGTGGAATCGTTTCAGCAGATCGAAACGAACTATGTGACGGAAGTCGATCGGCGGGAACTGATCGAAGCGGCCATCCGCGGCATGGTGCGGCATCTGGACCCGTATTCGGCCTATCTTCCGCCGGAAACGGAACGCCGTTTCACGCAGTCGGTCGACCAGAGATTCGGCGGAATCGGTGTGCATGTGGACACGCGCGACGGAGTTCTTCGGGTGATGAGTCCGCTGCCGGGCAGTCCGGCCGCCCGGGCGGGAATCCGGTCCGGCGATGTGATCCTCGCGGTCAACGGCACGTCTCTGGAAAACGTCGATCCGCAGGAAGCGGTCAGCATGATTCAGGGACCGGCCGGTCGCCCCGTCCGCCTGCTCATTCTGCACGCCGGGGAAGGAGAAAAGCCGGTGGAACTGACCGTGGAACGGGAAGTCATTCAGATTCCGACCGTGTACGGGATCCGTCTGCGGGATGATGACACCTGGGACTTCATGTATGCGCCGGATGAGAAGATCGGTTACATCCATCTGTCGCATTTCAGCCGCATGTCGGCCGATGAAGTGCGGTCTGCCGTGAGTGGTCTTGTGGATGACGGACTCCGGGGACTGATTCTCGATCTGCGGTCGAATCCGGGCGGCCTTCTGGATGTGGCGATCGAAATCTGCGACCTGTTTCTGTCGGAAGGTCTGATTGTCAGTGTGCGCGGCCGCAACGTGGATGAACAGAAGTGGCTCGCATCGGCCGAAGGCACGTTTCCGGATTTTCCGATGGCCGTGCTGGTCAACCGCTACAGTGCTTCTGCCAGCGAAGTCGTCAGTGCGGCTCTGCAGGACCACGGGCGGGCCGTCGTTGTCGGAGAACGCACGTGGGGGAAGGGAAGCGTGCAGAACGTGATCCGTCTGGGGCAGGGCGGCAGCCGGCTGAAACTCACCATGGCCTGGTACCATCGGCCCAGCGGTGTCAACATTCACCGGAGCAGTGAGGCGACTGAGGACGATGACTGGGGCGTGCGGCCGAATCCGGGACTGGAATGCCGGTTCACGAACGAGCAGTTTCGCGACTGGGCGCTTTCCGTGCAGAGGCGGGAAGTGTTTCTGGAAGACGGGACCGCCGGAGACCGTTCCGCCGCATTCGAAGACATCCAGATGAATGCGGCTCTGGCCTGGCTGCGCGAACGGCTGCGGGAAACTGCGGCGGCCCCGTCTGATCCGTGATCGGAAGGTACCGATTCGGATTCAGGCGGTTTTCTGATCGGGATAGCGAATGCGGCCGTGGTGGACGGCCAGCAGCGTCTTGACGATGGATTCCTGCACGACCCGCAGATCGTTCATCGTCAGTCCGCAGTCGTCGAACTGACCGTCCAGAAGACGTTTGAGCGTGATTTCGCGCACAAGAGACTGAATGCGGCTGGGGGTGGGATCGCTGAGCGTCCGGCTGGCGCTTTCCACCGCGTCGGCCAGCATCATCACGCCGGTTTCCCGCGACTGCGGCCGGGGCCCCGGATAACGGAACGTCGATTCTTCCGCATCGGTGCGGTGATCTTCATCAGCGTGCGCGGCCGCTTCGTGATAGAAGTATTCCACCAGTGTGGTGCCGTGGTGCTGTTCGATGAAATCGATCAGGTTCTGGGGCAGGTTGTGCTGTTCGGCCAGTTCTGCCCCGTCGCGCACATGACCGATGATGATCAGAGCACTCATGGCCGGAGTCAGGTTGTTGTGCGGATTGTCCTGCCCTTCGATCATGTTCTCGATGAAGTATTCCGGCTTGAGCATCTTGCCGATGTCGTGAAAGTAGGCGCCCACCCGCACCAGCAGGCCGTTGGCGCCGATGGCATCGGCCGCGGCCTCTCCGATCGTGGCCACGCTCAAAGAATGGTTGTAGGTCCCCGGAGCCCGACGGACCAGTTCCTGCAGCAGCGGGTGGGACACATTCGTCAGTTCCAGCAGACTGATGTCGGTGACGATGCCGAAGGCCTTTTCGATGAACGGCAGGATGCCGGCCACCAGAAAACAGCACACCAGCGACCACACGGACAGGGTGAGGCTGGAGGTGAGAATGGCCGGGTTCCCCCAGAAATCCGGCAGAGAATGGGCCTGAAGAAGGTTGAGTCCCCAGACGACGACGAATCCCGTGGCAGCAGCGGCGAACCCGATTTTGATCATCGTGCTTCGGGATGACACGGTGTGCAGCGGAATCACGACCGTGACACACAGAACGAACAGAGACACGAAGTGGTCCAGGCGTCCCAGAGTGGAAAAGGCCACCAGCAGCGTCAGGCAGAAACCGATCAGAACCGCCAGAACGCGGTCGTGCACGATCGCAATGATGATGACGGTGGCCATCAGAGGAATGATTTCCGCCCGCCAGGAATCCGCACTCAGCAGACGACTGGCGCCCACGGCGGCGGCCGACATGGCGACCAGAGCCATCAGTTGGGTGAGATCATTGAGCAGCGGTCGTCGGGCCGATGCCAGAAACAGCCCGACCAGAAGGACCAGTCCGGTCACCAGAACCACGGCACCGGCTACCCGCCGCAGCCGTTCTCCCGTTGTCCGCGTGGCTTCCCAGGCTTCGAATTCGTAAAACAGAAGCCGTTCGTTGTCCGGAGTGACGAGCTGACCGGCCGGGATGAGAACCGTATCGGCCGGATAGAAGTCGTACTGCACTTCCGTGGCGTCGGCCGCTTCCTGGCGGCGTTCGTTGGTCGCGTTTTCGTCGTACACCAGGTGCCCGGTCAGGCTGCTGAGCGTCCAGCGTTCCACCCAGGGACGCAGAGGACGCAGGGCGGGGTGGCCGGGCCAGGCCTTGCCCAGCGCTCCGGTGGCCAGGAGCTGGTTTTCCAGAATGACGTCCGACAGGACGGTGACGTTCTGCAGAATGCCGGATTCATTCACCACCTCGATGCGGGTGTCATCCGGATAGGGCTGCGGAAGCTGAGCGAGCGTGGTCGGGTCGAGGATGCCCGTCATCCGCGCACCGCTGATCCACTGAGAATACTCCAGCACGATCTGATCCAGGTGTTCTCCCACCGAATCTGTCCCGGTCAGCAGCGCGTGCAGCTTCACGAATTCGTCCGGGTTTTCCTTCAGGCCGAAGGCTTCAGCGACCGATTCGTCCAGCTCTTTCAGTTCGGATGCGTTGGCGACCTGGCTGAGCTGACTGCGGAACGTGGCCGCCAGACTGTCCAGAACGTCGTTGTGCTGGACGAACACGAGCGGTGCGCTGCGCCGGGCTTCGTCACTGGCCCGCTGCGTCTCCTGTTCGTTCCGTACCTGAAAACTGACGCGGGCCAGAACGCCGTCCGTGATGTACTGGCCTTCCCGATACGGAAACTGCATCCGCCAGGACTGCAAAGCCAGCAGCAGAAGGACCACCGTGATCACCGCAACCGTCAGCAGCCGGACGATGCGGTAGTCCTGCAGGGACTCCTGGATGCGTTCCCACCACGACTGAGTCGGCCGGAAGACCCGGGTCTGTCGGGCACGGCGTGTGCCGAAGAATGTCATATGATCGACTGCCGACGGAGTTGCGTCCGTCGCGCTGGCACTGTTTCGCCGGCCATCCGGCGAACACCCGACGTCAGATCAGCAGACCGCCGCTTCCCCGTCGTCGTAGGCCGAAACAATCTCTCGCACGAGGCGGTGTCGCACAATATCCTTTCCCGTCAGGCGAACAATGGCAACCCCGTCGATTCCCGAAAGTCGCCGAATTCCGTCCGTAAGGCCGCTGGCAGCGTGGTCCGGCAGGTCGTTCTGCGTGCAGTCTCCGGTCACCACGATACGGGAATTCACTCCCATTCGGGTAAGAAACATCTTCATCTGAGTGACCGTCGTGTTCTGTCCTTCATCCAGAATCATGAACGTGTCGTTCAGTGTCCGTCCCCGCATGAAGGCCAGAGGAATCACTTCGATCACGTCGTTGCTCATGTAACGCCGCACCTGATCGAAATCGAGCATGTCGTTGATGGCATCCAGAAGGGGCCGCAGATACGGATTGACCTTGGCCTGCATGTCGCCCGGAAGGAACCCCAGTTTCTCCCCGGCTTCCACGGCCGGCCGCACGAGGACGACCTTGCGGACATCTTCGGATTCCAGTGCCTGCAAAGCCATGGCCACGGCCAGGTAGGTTTTTCCGGATCCGGCCGGCCCTTCACAGAAGACCAGCGACTGATCCCTCATGGCCTGCATGTAACGGCGCTGACCTTCCGTCCGTGGACGAACTGCTCCCGCACTGCGCGGTGCCGGAGTCCGACCAGCAGTGGCATCCATGGCCCCGTTGCGACGCCGTTCCCTGTCTTCATCTGTCGGAGAGAGCCGGTCGGTATTCAGAGTGCGCAGCACGTCGCTTTCCAGAAGTTCCCCGTTGGCGGCAATCAGATTCTGCCAGTCGTTCAGGATGCGGCAGCAGTCGTTCACCTGCGACTGCGTTCCGAATACCCGAATCTCATTGCCCCGCAGAACCACACTGGCCGAAGTGGCCGCCCGGACACGCCGCAGAAACTCGTCCTGAGGGCCGAACAGAGCACGCGCCTGTTCCTGATCAGCAAGCCGTATGGAAGCTTCGGCCATACACATGAGCCGTCCTGCCGGACGGCAGCAGAAACAAGAGTGAAACGAAAAAGATGCCGGATGCTGCCTTGTACGCGGACGTCCGCCGGATGGCAAGACTCCGCCGGCATCCTGATACGACGCTCCCGGCCGGCCGGCGCGCCGAACGGCCGGCGAATGCCAGAGTGTCCGGGTCGCAGGCGTCTTCAAAAGACACGCGTTTCGTCCAGGTGTTCATCTGTTCTTTGAAGGCGACGATCGGCGTATTCCGTGTTGCAGCTTCGCCACAGTTGCTGCCCCGAAACATCATTCCGGCCTACGGGCGAATCAGGGATTGACATGCGATTCGGGGGATAAACCATTATGGCGACTCCACTTGCAGAATCCCGCCTTTTTTCTTCGGCCTGTCCGGTTTCGGGTTTGCAGCATCCGGCTGCAGGCACATGACCGGAGGCTCCGCACAATGAATCCCAAGAAACGTCAGCGACTGAAAATCCATTCGGATGACACGACGGCCGTCGTGGCTCTGGACCACATCGAAATCTGGGACGGTGCCGATCTGGCACTCCTTCGGGAAGTCCTGTCGGAACTCATCGAACAGGAGAAATACCGATCCATCGGCGTGGACCTGGCCTCGGTGAAATACATCCCCAGTGGCTTCTTCGGAATGCTGTTCGAATGGTACGAAGAAGGCATCGAAATCCAGCTCCATTCTCCGCAGCCGAATGTCGAACAGATGCTGTGGTTCCGGATGTTCTTCCGTCCCGATCCGGACGGACATTTCGTCCTCAGCGATGAAGCCGTTCGCAATCACACCCCGAATGAACAGGTGGAATACCACAAGCGGGAGTTCATGTCCGAAGACGACATTGCTGAACAGATCAATCCACTGGCCATGCGGTTCGGTGTGTCGGCCGCGGGACGCCAGGATGTCTCCTGACAGGTCCTGACGCTGTTGTTCCCCGGTTCCTCCTGCCATCCGCGAACCGAGCTCACCGGATTCCCGGGTGTTGCTCTGATTCTGCCCGATTCTGTCATACCGCCCCGTTCTCCCGGTTCCGGTGCGAATCCGACAGTCGGTGGCTACAGTTCCACACGCCGGTATTGGCCGCCGGTTTCGGCTGCCAGACGGTGCAGCCAGGTGAGTTCCCGGGACTCCGGCGGTCCTCCGGCGAACTCAATCACATGGATGCGGGCACCGGATCGGTTCTGGCGCAGCACGTCTTCGAATTCCCGCCGCGTGTGGCTCGCGTTCCGTCCGTCCGTCAGAAAATAGATCACGTCGGGCCGCAAAGCGAACGCCCGGCTCAAAGCCGGCAGGTGCGATGTGCCGCCGCCGGGAATCACCTGCCGAATGCGGCTGACGGCCATGCGGATGTTGGGCAGTGTCGCCTGGTGCAGTCCCCGGGCCCGCCCGCGCAGAATCATTTCCTGCGGGGCATCTCCATAAAAAATCACCTGAAAGCTCTGATCAGGTCTCAGCAGAGTCAGGCTTTTTTCGAGCTGAGCCTGGGCCAGACCCATGCGGCCGTCGTCATTCATGCTGCCGGACGTATCGATCACGTAGACGATTCGCCTGCCGCTGTCCGGGATGTCCATGAATGACGTTTCGCCCGGACCCGGCGTTCGGGAGCCGCCTCCCTGCCGGCTGCCGGCTGCCGACGGCGGCTCGACAGAACGCAGCATCCGTTCCGCCAGCGACATGCCCGGCCCGAGGATCTGCACCGGTTCCGGATGGAGGGAGTCGCTCGGCCGGGGCGGCGAAACAGGCGGGATGTCGTCCGGCAGTTCATCCGGAACCACGGACTCCACATCCGGAAGGGGAAGCGAGGGGGCAGAAGCCGGTGAATCGGCGGCGGCAGTGGAAGTCGGAGCATCCGCGCGGTCGGATGCCGGATCGGGGAGCCGGGCCAGCCCGATCTGCCGGAACATTTCTCCGCCCGGCTGAGCCTGGATGCCGTCCCGGCATCCTCGGGCCGACAGCAGCAGCCCCAGAAGAATGGCGGCATGCAGAACCACGGATGCCAGGGCGCTGGGCAGAAGCGGCTTCAGCAGGGGCCGGGAAGGCAGCGGCGGACGAATGCGGCGGGTGGTGCGGGACATGAGAACCGGAATACCTGACAGCCTGAAACCCTGGATCGTCCAGGATTGTAGGTTCAGGAAATCTCCGTTCCCATGGGGGTTTTTCGGAAGGGCCGGAAACGGACGGACCGTCCGTTTTGATCAGGCCGGGCCTGCCCTGGTCGAAGCTGTCCAGGTTGGAACAGTCGGGACAACAACGTCCGGACAAAAAAACACCTCCTTCGACAAAGCGAAGGAGGTGCAGTGGATGACCCCAGGGGGATTCGAACCCCCGTTGCTGGAATGAAAATCCAGTGTCCTAGGCCTGACTAGACGATGGGGCCCCAGAAGATGATTGCGTGGCGATCGGCAGTTCCGTTGTCGGCTGAAGCGGCTGGAAAACATGAGCCGAACCGGCGTCCGTTTTCCGAAAGTGTCACGCAGAATTATCCCACAGAAGAGTCGCCCGACTGGCCGGCAAGTTCCTGCTCGCGAAGAATCGCGTCCAGCACTTCACGCCGATGCACGGGCACGTCCCGCGGCGCTTCGATTCCCAGGCGCACTTTGTCGCCGCGGATTTCGACGATCGTGATCATGATGTTGTCATTGATCACAATACTTTCGTTCTTCTTACGTGACAGAACCAACATGGTGACAACCTCGCCTGGTGCGGATGCGCCCCGACACAGGGCGCCCATTCCGCGCGCATCACTGCAACGGCGGGATTCTACGCATGCCGGATCGATCCGTCAACCACCCGAAGGCCGAGGAGCCACACCGGATGTCAAAACAGAGAAAACGCCGGAAACGTGAATCCGGGTTTTCTTGTTCGACATAACCTGTTGGTGTCAAAGGGATTTCAACGGTCAGCGCCGACTCGAGAGAGGCCGGCGCTGTCCAGGACCGGATGGTCAGATCATCCCTTTGAGCTTTTTCAGGGGACGAACTTTGACGACTTTGGAGGCCGGTTTGGCCTTGATGAGGATCTCTTCGCCGGTGGCCGGATTGCGTCCCATGCGCTCTTTGGTGGCCGGTTTGTTGTGCACATAGATCTTCAGCATGCCCGGCAGGTTGAAGATTCCGCAGCCTTTGGTGAGATCGTTCTCGATGAGTTCTTCGAGAGAGTCCAGAACGGCAGCCACTTCTTTCCGGCTCAACTCCGTCATTTCTGCGAGAGCGTTCAGAATTTCAGACTTGGAACGCGGTTTATCCTTTGCCATCGTGACAGGACTCCTTTGGGTGGTTCATGGCGGGCAGGGAGAAGGAACCCTTCTGGCGACTTCCTCCACCGAATCGGAAATGACCGGTAAAATACGGGCTTCCGGCCGGCGAACTTATCTCCCGATCCGCCTGGCTGTCAACGTCCGGGAAACGGCAAATCGGACAAAAACCCTGTTTTCTCAGGGGCTCCAATTGCATCGGCACCGGCTCGGACCGAGGCTGTCCGGACCGGTGTTCTCCTGGATGAGCACGGACGGATCCCCGGGATTCCGGACATCACGGGGCTGTGTAACCTGAGATATGGTCAGCCGTTATGAGTCTGCGAATCATCGGCGGTGAACTGCGGCGGCGGCACCTGAAAACGCCCCGCGGAATCCTCACCCGGCCCTACACGGATCGGGTTCGGCAGATCGTGTTCGATCGGATTGCCGACCGGGTACCGGGAGCCAGGGTGGCCGACATCTACGCCGGCGTGGGAACGATGGGCCTGGAAGCCATCAGCCGGGGAGCCGCATCGTGCGTGTTTTTCGAAGGATCCGCGAAGGTGCACCGGATGCTGCGCAGCAACGTGGAGTCCCTGGTGACCGGTGTTCCGGTCATCTGCTGGAAAACGGATGTGCGGTACACGTCGTTTCTGCCCCGAGGGGCAGACAGCATGGTGCCGTATTCGCTGCTGTTTTTCGATCCGCCCTACGCCGACTGCCGCCTGCTGAAATTTGGCGGCGTGCTGTCGCGGGCGGTCAGCCGTCTGGCCCGTCCGGCCGTTTCAGCGTCCGATGCCCTGCTTCTGGTCCGAACGCCTCAGCATTTCGAACTGGATGTTCCGCCGGAATGGCAACTGAAGGAATGCTGGCGGCTCTCGACGATGCACATCTGGAATCTTGTCCGTTCTGCGGTTCCGGAACCCGCCGGCGGGCCGGAACGCCGCGACGATCACTGATTATTCATGCACGGAAAGGGTCTGACACCGATGACGGAAGCCACCAAAGAACAGTTCACATTCGAAGCGGAAATCAGCCGGCTGCTGCGTCTGCTGTCGGAATCGCTCTACCAGAACCGTGAAATCACGATTCGGGAACTGGTGTCCAATGCGTCCGACGCTCTGGACAAAAGGCGGCACGCCGCTCTGACCGACACGAACATCTCCGCAGATGACCTGAAAATCACGATCTCGCCCCATGCGGATGAGAAGGTGCTGTCGATTTGCGACAACGGAATCGGCATGACCCGCGACGAACTCGTTCGCAACCTGGGAACGATCGCTCACAGCGGTTCCCTGGAGTTTCTGGAGCAGCTTCAGAAGTCGTCCGACGGCAGCGCCGATGTGTCGCTGATCGGTCAGTTCGGAGTGGGCTTTTATTCGGCCTTCATGCTGGCCGATCGGGTGGAAGTGCGGACCCGCAGTGTTCATGAAGAAAGCGGCTGGATCTGGGAATCGACCGGCGACGGTTCATTCACAATCGAACCGGCTGCGGACATCCCGGAACCGGGGACCGAAGTGCGGCTGCACCTGAAGGACGGCATGGAGGAATTCACCGACGCAACGCGGCTGAAATACATTCTCCGCCGCTACTCGACGTTCGTCCCCTGGCCGGTGTATCTCGACGAAGAACATGTCAACGACCAGGATCCGATCTGGGTGGAACCGAAAGGTTCGCTGTCGGAACAGCAGTATCAGGAATTCTACGAATATCTGACTCATCCCGGACAGAAAGCGAAATGGCATCTGCACCTGTCGGCCGATTCGCCGTTTCAGTTTTCGTGCATTCTGTACTGTCCGGACACGAACCTGGAAAAAATGGGTTTCGGAAAAGTCGATCACGGCCTGCACCTGTGTGCTCAGCGAATTCTCGTCCAGAACGACAATCGCGACCTGCTGCCGGACTATCTGCGGTTTCTCAGAGGCATCGTCGATTCGGCCGATCTGCCTCTGAATGTCTCCCGCGAAGCCCTGCAGGACCATTCGGTGTTCATCCGCATGAAAAAGGTGATCACCAAACGGGTTCTGGAGCACCTGGAACGAATCGCTGAGGAAGACGCGGCCGCCTATGCCGACTTTTATCGGGAATTCGGCGGGATTCTGCGGGAAGGGATCAACGAAGATTTCGACAACCGCGACCGCATCGCGCGGCTTTTGAGATTCCGGTCGACGGACAGTCTGGCAGAAGACGGACTGGTTTCTCTGGCCGGTTACTGCGAACGGGCCGGAGAACAGCAGAAGCAGATCTACTTCGTCACGGCTGTCGATGAAGCGGCGGCCCGCAGAGATCCGAATCTGGAGATCTTTCAGGAACGGAACCTGGAAGTCCTGATTCTCACCGATCCGGCGGACGAATACGTGCTGTCCGCTCTGGGAGAATTCGAAGAACGGCGCATCGTGTCGATCGATTCGGCCGACCTGAAGCTGCCGCCGCGCGATTCGGAATCCGACACCGATGCGGATGATGACGATCCGAAAAAAGACGATGCCGATCGCGAGAACCTTCCTGCCGGCTTCGACCGGGTGCTCGAACTGTTCCGGGAGGCTCTCGCCGACCGCGTCGAGGATGTGCGCCGATCAGAACGGCTCACCGAAAGCACCTGCTGCCTGGTGAACAGCCAGGGGGCCATGAGCACCACGATGCAGAAGGTGCTGCAGATGAACATTCCGGACTTCGAACTGTCGAAGATGATTCTGGAAATCAACCCGCAGACGCCGCTCATATCCCGGCTGTGCGAAATCGTCGTCAATGAAGACCATGCGGAGTTCATCCGTACCTGCGGACGGCAGCTCCACGCGAACGCCATGGTCCTGGCCGGTCTGGCTCCGGACGGCAACGAACTGGCCGAACGGACTCAGGGGTTCATGCTGGAACTGGCCCGGCAACGGTCGGCCATCGCGGGTGCGTGAAGCAGAGCCGAACCGGCTGGTTCCGTTCGTCATGGAGATCGGCTGCCGATTCGGACTGATTCGGCAGCCGGTTCCGCCCCCGTCCCGGTCCGGTTCATTTGCAGAGAAACTCGTCCAGGTTCATCAGCAGGTTGCAGACCATGGTCCAGGCCGCCAGTTGTGCGGGATCCGCATCGTCGGCCGGCGGGTCTTCTCCGACGTGAATGAGCTGCCTGGCGGCTTCGGGATCCGCCCGAAATTCTGCCAGAAAATCGTGATAATCCTGAATCAGCCCGCGGATTTCTTCTTCTGAAGGAAACCGCAGCAGGCACTGCCGAAAGGCGAATCGGACGCGGTCCTGCTCCCCGGGGCCGGCTTCGCGCAGGCAGCGTTCGGCCAGTCCGCGGGCGCATTCCACGTATTGCGGATCGTTCATCAGCAGCAGAGCCTGCATGGGGGAGTTGCTGCGTTCCCGCCGCACCACACAGCTTTCCCGCGACGGTGCGTCGAAGGTGCTCATCTGCGGCGGCGGAGACGTCCGTTTGATGAACGTGTAGATCGAACGGCGGTGCACGCGTTCATGTCCGGTGTCCGGAGTGAAGTTCGCAGTATTGGAATCCGTATATCCCACCGCATTCCACAGACCGGGCGGCTGCGGCGGCTTCACGCCGGGGCCGCCCGTTTTTTCATACAGCAGACCGCTGACGAACAGAGCCTGATCGCGCAGGGTTTCGGCATCCAGTCGGAATCGCGGGCCGCGGGCCAGAAGCCGGTTTTCCGGATCCCGATCCCGCAGTTCGGGCCGGACGACGGCGGACTGCCGGTAGGTGCGCGACAGCACGATCTGCCGAATGATGTGCCGCACGTCCCAGCGATGCCGGGCTCCCGGAAGCTGCGGATCCTGAAATTCGGCACTCAGCCAGTCCAGCAGTTGCGGATGACTGGGAGGCTCCCCCTGCGACCCGAAATCTTCCGACGTGCGCACCAGACCGATGCCGAAAAACTGCTGCCAGAATCGGTTGACCGCGACGCGGGCCGTCAGAGGATGTTCGGGCAGAGTGAGCCAGCGGGCCAGCCCGAGCCGGTTTCTTGGAGCATCCGCCGGGAACGGAGGCAGAATACCGGGAACATCCCGCGAGACCGGTTCGCCCCTTTTGTCGTATTCCCCCCGAACCAGGATCCAGGCGGGTTTCGGTTCGGCCGTTTCGCGATAAATGAGTGTCGTGCCGGCCTGTTTGTGAATGGTGTCGATGGCCGCGGTGATGTCCGCCAGTTCCTGCCGCAGCGGCGCCAGAACGTCCTTCATGCCGATCCATGCGTGACGCAGAAAATAACGCAGCAGCCGCCGATCGGGTTCAGCCGCACTGTCCGGTCTTTCTGATCGCACAACGGCTTCCGCGATGTCTTCGGGAAGGCCGCCTCCGCCGCGCCGTTTCATGTCGTTCAGCCAGACCTGAAACGAATCGTACCAGGGCGACTGAACCGTTCGTGTCCGCAGTCCCGCATGGTCCCACAAAGCGCGGCCGTCGAACTGAGTGCAGGCCCAGCCGTTGACGGCGGTTCCCGGAGTCAGGCCCACGTCAGCGGCCGCCACTTCCAGCCGCACCCAGCGGCCGGTCGCCGGCAGCGGTCCGGCATGGTGGCGGGACGGCGTGCCGTCCTGGCCCCAGTCGATCCGGTTGGCTCCCCAGTAGACACGATGATTCCAGTCGGCCGCGTGGAACTGCAGCATGATTTCCCGGGGCGGACTGTCCGGATCCAGCCACACGTAACAGAACAGGCTGTCGTCTTCGGCGATGACCAGCGGAACGGGGATGTCTGTCACCACATTCTGTTCCAGACCGTCGGCCGTCAGTTCGATGCTCAGGTTTCCGCTGTAAACCGGCTGCGGCTTTTTGACGAACGTCCATTCTTTTCCGGACACCCGGCCGCCTTCCGGAAGGGCGTCCTCGATCCAGACGACATCTTCCGGTTCCTCCAGCCGTCGGGGATCCGGCGTGTCCGGTTCTTTCCAGACGATGTCGGCCAGACGGGCACTGATCTGAGATTCCACATGGGCGCGGCGCTGCTGCAGGTCGGCCAGACGGGATTTCTGTTCGTCGGTGAACACCCGGATGGTCGGCGGGTGGTCTTTCTGGTTGCCGTCCATGGGGTTGCCGTCGAAGCTGTTGAAGAACGCGTACAGCGCATAAAAGTCCTTCATGGAAATCGGATCGAATTTGTGATCGTGACAGCGGCTGCAGTCCAGAGTGAGTGCCATGAAGGCGGTTCCGGCCGTCACGGTGCGATCGACGACATTCCGGACATGGACTTCTTCGGCGATCGATCCGCCTTCGTTCGTGGTCACATTGCAGCGGTTGAAGCCGCTGGCGATGAGCTGATCATCGGTGGGATTCGGCAGCAGGTCGCCGGCAAGCTGTTCCGTGATGAACACGTCCCACGGCATGTTGCTGCTGAAGGCGCGAATCACCCAGTCGCGGTAGGCCCACATTTCGCGGAAATTGTCCAGATGCAGTCCGTGCGTGTCGCCGTAGCGGGCGATGTCCAGCCAGTAGCGGGCCATGTGTTCGCCATGGCGGGGCGAATCGAGAAGACGGTCGACCACGCGTTCCCAGGCGTCCGGCGATGTGTCTGCCAGAAAATCGTCGACTTCTTCAGGAGTGGGCGGCAGCCCGGTCAGATCCAGACTCACCCGCCGCAGCAGCGTGATGCGGTCGGCTTCCGGAGACATCGACAGGCCTTCCCGCTGCAGCCGCGCCGCCACGAACGCATCGATCGGGTGATCGGATTCCGCAGCCGATTCGGGAAGTTCCGGACGCACCACCGGTTCGAAGGCCCAGTGCTGTCCCCAGGAAGCTCCCTGAAGAATCCAGGTGCGGATGAGTTCGATTTCGGCCTGGCTCACGGACCTGCCGAAATCTGCCGGCGGCATCCGCAGATCGGGGTCGTCAGCGGTCAGCCGGCGGAGGATTTCACTGGATTCCGGGTCGCCCGGAACAATGGCCCGCTGCCCGCTGTCCAGTTCGGCGAAGGCCGATTCCTTCTGATCCAGCCGCAGACCGGCCTGGCGTTCGGCTTCATCCGGTCCGTGACACTGGAAACAGCGATCCGACAGGATGCCCCGAATCTGACGGGAAAACGACACCCGCTCTTCGGCCGTCGCCGATGCCGTCAGGACGCACACGCTCAGCAGGAACAAACGAATCATGAAGACACCCGAAGCAGGCCGTCAGGAAGGATGGATCCGGCCGATCATTCGAAACGGGGTGTTCCAGGGAAGACCGGGACGGGGACCGGCTATTCTACCGGCGGGCTGCGGCGGAAGCAAAACGCCAGAATGTGTCTCCGTGATCCTGAGACCTGAGATCCCGGCGGACGAAAGCGACAGACGGACCCGAAAAAAGGAAGGCGGGGAAGCGGGTGGCGGACGTGTTCCGGTCCGGTTCGGACGAACGGTCTCCCGCCTGGCGCCGGGGGGCAGGCTGAGAGTTCAAGCATTGAAAATGGGAGGCTATCTCCCATTTTTCAATGACTGTCGTGACCGCCGAGCGTTCCGGCCGGCGGTCATCCGCGTGGCCTGCGCACTGTTCCGGCACCGATGAACGACGCCGCTTCAGGCCGTCCTGTCCAGGGCTCTGCGAGGCCGGAGTCGCTGCGTTTCCTGCCCCGGTCTGCTCGTTGCCGCCTCAGTCCGCGCCAGCAGGTTTCTGCTCCCGCGCCTCCTGCTCGGCGGCCAGAGCCTGCCGGGCCTCTTCTTCCATCGCCTGAGCGTGCGCAGCGTGTCGTTCTGCTTCAGCCTCCGGTTCGACGATACGCTTCTGCACTTCCTGGTCGCGGATGTCGCGGCCGATGATGAATGCCGGCAGTATCAGTCAGAGGATCGACACTTTCATTGCGTGTCCCTCCATCAAACAAACGTTCTTCGTTCGAACCCGGAGAGACCATCTCGGTCAGCAGCAACGGGGGTGTCTGGACAGTCGTTTGCGGTGGTGCCGGCAAGTCTGTCTGAGCCGGCACCGGAAACAGGACCATCGTTCACGGCCCGGGAAACGGGGACTCATCCGGGCCGTGTGAACGAGTCGTCAGGCGGCGTTCCTGCAGACCACATCTCTGGATTTCAGCAGTTCATCGCGTACCTGTTCGGGGGATTCCAGTCCGACCAGCACGCCTTCGGGAATCGGACGTCCTCCGCTGCCCGCTGTCTGGATGTTCAGAGTCCAGAGTCCGAAACGCCGCAGCAGCGGATCCTGAGCCAGCGCGACATCGGTGATGCGGTCCAGCGGAATGGCCTTCCGTTTCAGAAAAAACACACCCTGATCGATACGCAGCGTGGAATCATCGAGCCAGTATCGAAGGGCAGTTGCCTGTTTCCGGGGCAGCCACGTTCCGATCGCGAACGCATAGATGATGGCCACAACAATCCCGGCACCGAAAAACCAGATGCCGGTCAGCAAAATGAGCAGCACATGTTTCCAGAAGAAATAGCGGGCAACCTGTGTCCGCTGGATTCGATACCCATCCGGTTCCGAATTCTCAGACATGGCAGATTCCTCTCCGTTCCGGACTCAGCCGTCCGGCAAATGTCGAAAATAATACAGACAACATGCCCGGCCGCTGCAGCAACTGACCGATGTGTTTTATGTCATTATGCCGCCTTCCACCGTAAAAGGAAAGCCCGACATCGTGCAATGGCTGTCGTCTTCACCTGCCTGGTACAACCTGAACCCCTGAACCAGCGTGACATGGACGATCCGTCCGATGCGATTACGTTCTGCATACGCTTCATCGTCGAGTGGGCGCTTCAACACGCCGTATTTCGACGTTATCCCATTACTTTAATGGTCGAAAACGCATCGCAGTCCGTTGGGGTTTCCCGAACGCCGAGCCGGATAAACAGGTCATTGGAGCGGTGAGTTTCTGCCGCAGACGGATGACGAAGCCGACCAGATTCATGCTCGGTCCAAAACGCTGCTCGCCACGTGCGACTGCCCTGCTGCTGCAAAGAGCAATCGAAGTGCGTACCAGTGCGAGAGATGTGTTTGGGGGGAGCTGTCCTTTGCCCGTCCGCCGCATCGGGGCAGTGCCGACGGCGTGGTGGTCTCTGGTCCATCGAAGCTCCACGGGCGGCCCGCTTCGACGATT